>JBKJLF010000031.1:0-7386 GCA_046597185.1 Burkholderiaceae bacterium
CCGGACGAAACGGTCTGTAATCTGTTTGGCGTCATGAAAATGAAAAAACTGTATGGCCGTGAATCACGCGGCATTGAGCGCAGTACCTTTGTGATTGATGCAAACGGCAAATTGGCCAGGCAATGGCGCGGTTTAAAAGTCAACGGCCATGTCGAAGAAGTATTGGCCTTTGTCCAAAGCCTGGCTTAATCAAACTCATCCACCTTACCTTATACTGAGTCTCCTATGCCACTACCTAAAGCACCCACCCAACCTGCTACCATGCTGGCGGCCAAGGATTATCCCGCAGCCGGCGCAGACACCCCCGCGCTAGCGGTTGCCGCCCCGATTGTTGCAGCCGCACCCGCACTTACCGCCGCACCTGCAGCCACACCTGCAGCCGCACCTAAACGCAAAGCAGCCCCTGCAGCCGCACTTGCAGCCGCACCCAAGGCCGTCGGCAGCGCAGCCAACCCGGCAGCCGCAGTAGCACCCACCACAGCGGCCAGCAAACCTGCGAAGGCACGTGCAACAGCAGCTACAACAGCGGCTACAACAGCGGCTGCGGCGGCACCAGCGCCTGCACCAGCACCCGCCGCCCCCACCCTGGCCAGCGTGGTTGCTAAAGCTGCGGTCAAAAAATTGGCCAACAAGCCCACCAATGCGCCCAAATCTTCCACCAGCCGTGCCGCCGACAAATTGGGCGTGACCAAGCTGTTTGTGCTGGACACCAATGTGTTGATGCATGATCCCTCTTCGCTGTTCCGCTTTGAAGAGCACGACGTGTATCTGCCCATGATTACCCTGGAAGAATTGGACGACCATAAAAAAGGCATGTCGGAAGTGGCACGCAATGCGCGCCAGGTCTCGCGCACGCTGGACGCGCTGGTGGCCGACAGTGAAGACAAGGCGATTGAAGAAGGCATTCCCTTATCCAAATTGGGCAACAAAGATGCTAAGGGCCGCCTGTTTTTCCAAACCAAATTACAAACTTCCGCCCTGCCCGCCGGTTTGCCTTCCGGCAAGGCCGACAATCAAATTTTGGGCGTGGTGCGCGCACTGGAAGCGGGTTTCGGCAGTCGGCCCGTGGTATTGGTCTCCAAAGACATCAATATGCGCATCAAAGCGCGCGCCTTGGGTTTGCCCGCTGAAGATTACTTCAACGACCATGTGATGGAAGACACCGATTTGCTCTATTCCGGCATCGTGCAATTGCCCGATGATTTTTGGAACAAGCACGGCAAAAACATGGAGAGCTGGCAAGAAAACAAAGGCGGCCTGTCCACCACCTTTTACCGCATCACCGGGCCGGTGGTGCCGTCGCTGTTGGTGAATCAATTTGTCTATCTCGAGCCAAAGAATGGCGAAGCGCCGTTTTATGGGCAGGTCAAGCAAATCAACGGCAAAACCGCCGTACTGCAAACCCTGCGCGACTTCACCCATGGCAAAAACAGCGTTTGGGGCGTGACGGCACGCAACCGCGAGCAAAATTTCGCCCTCAATTTATTGATGAACCCCGAGTGCGATTTCATTACCCTGCTGGGGCAAGCTGGTACAGGTAAAACCCTGCTGGCCTTGGCTGCGGGCCTGGTGCAGGTGTTGGAAACCAAACTCTACAATGAAATCATCGTCACCCGCGTGACGGTGCCGGTGGGTGAAGATATTGGCTTTTTGCCGGGTACGGAAGAAGAAAAAATGTCCCCTTGGATGGGCGCGTTTGACGACAACCTGGAAGTGCTGAATAAATCCGACAACGAAGGTGGTGAATGGGGCCGTGCGGCCACGCAAGACCTGATCCGTCAGCGCATTAAAATCAAATCGCTCAACTTTATGCGCGGTCGCACTTTTGTGAATAAATTCCTCATCATCGATGAAGCGCAAAATCTGACGCCCAAGCAAATCAAGACTTTGGTAACGCGGGCTGGCCCCGGCACCAAGATTTTATGCCTGGGCAATATCGCACAGATTGATACGCCGTATTTGACCGAGGGGTCGAGCGGTTTGACCTATGTGGTGGATCGGTTTAAAGGTTGGGAGCATAGCGGGCATGTGACCTTGGCGCGCGGCGAGCGTTCGCGTCTGGCAGATCATGCGAGTGAAGTGCTGTAAGGCATAACCAAGCAATTGGCGGAATAAAAAAGGTCAGCCGTCGCAAGATGGGCTGGCTTTTTTTTGGGGTATTTTTTGGAAGACACCAGGAATAAAAACCAATGAACGACAAACTTAAGTCGCTATAGCATCGCAAACTCAAACCCAACCACATTACGCGTCTTACGCGAAAACTCGACGCCGACCAAATAAATCGGCAAACCCGCCGCCCCATATTTGTCGGCATAGCGTTTATCGCGAATCTGCTGCAAAGCATTACCCTCGCCCACCGCATCAACTACCTTAAATTCAAACAGCGTGATACTTCCCGCCATCTTCACCGCCATATCAATCCGCCCAAAATTGGTTGCATCCTCCACCCGTGCATCCAAACCCGCAGCAACAAACCAAGCGTAAAACACACTGGCGTAATAGCCTTCATAGTCGGCAATTTTGTTTTTGGTAAACCACTGATGCGGGATACCGGAAAAGAAAGCCTGGAATAAATCCCGCAGTGCCGCCAAATTATTCACTTCCATCAATTCATAAAGCAAGGTGGTATTTTTGGATTGCGCACTGCTACGCCCACTCCACACTTCCAGCAAACTACCAAACAAACTCTGGCGCACTTCTTCATTCGGAAAACGCAGCTTATACAAATACTTGCCCGCTACCATGCGTTCACTTTCAATGGTCAAATAACCCGCTTGAAACATCAAGGCTTCAGTCGAAATATAGTCCACATCAAACACGGACAGCAAGGCTTCCGACACTTCCAAATTCGCCAGACCTGGCAACCAGGCTTCGCGCTCGGTCAGCAAATTAACCAGAAAGCCCGGCGTCCCGGTTTCAAACCAATACGGTCTGAATTTACGATCCTGAAACAACAGCAGCACATCAAACGGGTTATACACCGACTGCCCCAGCCAACTGTAACCGTTATACCAATGCCGGATTTGATCCTTGTCCAAACCTGCCAACTCAGGGGCAAATACGCTGTCAAGATCGGTGTCGGTATAACCACAAATGGCCGAATAGGCTGGTGTCATCGAAATATCACGCAGATTATTCAAACCAGAAAACAGGCTGACTTTGCTAAATTTGGACACGCCAGTCAAAAATGCGAAGCGAATATCGGCATCCGCGCCCTTAATCACCGAATACAAGGCGCGCAAGCCATCACGCATGGCAAGCGCGGCGTCGTTATCCAGTAAATTGTCCAGAATGGGTTTATCGTATTCATCCACCAAAACCACGACCCGCTCACCAAACTTTGCACGTGCGCTCAAAATTAATTTGCGAAAACTACCCATGGTGTCGGACAAATCCGGGCAAGCCAAGCCCAGCCGTTCAAAGTTTTCCTGCAAGATATTGCCAATCCTACGTTCCAGTTGCGCCGTGGTTTTCAAACCACCGTCATTAAAACTGATATGGATTACAGGAAAGCGCTTATTCCAATCCCATTGCTCATACACAACCAAGCCGCGAAACAAAGCTTCATTGCCTTCAAACAGTTCTTTAAGGGTATCGACAAACAAGCTTTTGCCGAAACGACGGGGCCGTGACAGGAAGAAATAACCCGACTGCCGCGCCAAGGACAAGGCCATGTCGGTTTTATCAACATAATAGGCATCCAACTCCCTGATTTTAGCGAAGGTTTGAATACCAATGGGCAGAATGCGGTGGGTCATTTTTCAGGCTTGGCTTAAAATTTGGGCAGTATTGCGCGATATCGGCTATTGTAATTGATTCTATAGCAAATACCAGGTGCTGCATACCTCTTGCTACTTGGGCGATCAGCCATACCGCCTCATCGCCCAAGCTCACTTTCAACAATTACTTACAACAATAACATCAACAAAAACGTCAACAATAACGCCGACTACGCATCCAAAGCCTGCCGTATCCCCGCCATAAAGCTTTGCACCGCCGCCACCGCATTTTCCGGCGCGGTATTTTCCAGCTCCTGAATAATCCGGCTGCCTATCACCACGGCATCCGACAAATCCGCCACCAGGCGCGCGCTGGCACCGTCGCGGATGCCAAAGCCCACGCCCACGGGCACGGTCACATGCTTGCGGATGCGTGGCATCATGGCGGCGACCGCATCTGCATCCAGTGCGCCCGAACCCGTTACGCCTTTGAGCGACACATAATACACATAACCGGTGGCGATTTTACCCACCAGGGCAATGCGCTCATCGGTTGAGGTGGGGGCCAGCAAAAAGATGGTGTCCATTTGCGCCTGCTGCATTTGTTTGGCAAACTCTTCACACTCTTCCGGTGGGTAATCCACCACCAGCACACCATCTACCCCCACCTTGCTGGCCGAGGCAATAAAGTCGGCCACGCCCATGCGTTCAATCGGATTGGCATAGCCCATCAACACCACCGGGGTGCGCTGATCGTCCTGGCGAAATTGCGCCACCATTTGCAACACATGGCGCAAACTGACGCCCTTCTTCAAGGCACGCTCGGAAGCGCGTTGAATTACCGGGCCATCGGCCATGGGGTCGGAAAACGGCACCCCCAGTTCAATGATGTCCGCCCCGCCCTTGACCAAACCATGCATCAGCGCCACCGTTAAACCGGGGTCCGGGTCGCCTGCGGTAATGAATGGGATCAGACCTTTTTTTTGCTGTGCCGCCAAAGCGGCCAGCGTTGCTTTAATTCTCGACATAAGGCCTCCTGATTTAAGAAAAATCCATGCCCATGCGCCCGGCAACGGTGTGCATGTCTTTGTCACCGCGCCCGGATAAATTCGCCAACACGATTTTATCTTTTGGCAAAGTGGCCGCCAGTTTGGCCGCGTACGCCAGCGCGTGGCTCGATTCCAGCGCCGGGATAATGCCTTCAATCCGGCAACAATGGTGAAACGCGGCCAAGGCTTCTTCGTCGGTAATGGTGACGTATTGGGCGCGGCCACTGTCTTTTAACCAGGCATGCTCGGGGCCAACGCCGGGGTAATCCAGCCCCGCTGACACGGAATGGGTTTCCATGACCTGGCCGTTTTCATCCTGCAGCAAATAAGTGCGGTTGCCGTGCAATACGCCGGGCACGCCCAAGGTGAGCGAAGCAGAATGTTTGCCCGTATCCACGCCCTCGCCCGCCGCTTCCACCCCAATCAATTGCACTTCTTTATGATCGATATACGGGTAAAAAATACCCATCGCATTGGAGCCACCGCCCACGCAGGCAAGCACATAGTCCGGCTGTCGCCCGGTCATCTCCGGCATTTGCAACAGGCATTCTTCACCGATCACGGATTGAAAATCGCGCACCAACATCGGGTAAGGATGCGGCCCCGCCACCGTGCCGATGATGTAAAAGGTATTTTCTACATTCGTCACCCAATCGCGCATGGCTTCATTCAACGCATCTTTCAGGGTTTTGGAGCCGGATTCAACCGGCACCACGGTTGCACCCAGCAACTTCATGCGGTACACGTTTTGCGCCTGGCGCGCCACGTCTTCACTACCCATGTACACCACACATTCCAGGCCGAACCGGGCGCAGATGGTGGCGGTGGCAACGCCATGTTGGCCAGCCCCGGTTTCGGCAATCACACGCGGTTTGCCCATGCGCTTGGCGAGCAAAGCCTGACCGATCACATTATTGATTTTGTGCGCGCCGGTATGGTTTAAATCTTCGCGTTTGAAATAGATTTGCGCGCCGCCCATTTCTTCGGACCAGCGTTTGGCATGATAAATGGGCGATGGACGACCAACGAAATGTTTCAGTTCGTAGCGAAATTCGCGTAAAAAGTCGGGGTCTTGGCTATACTTGGCGTAGGCTTGTTGCAGCTCGCTCAAGGCATAGGATAAGGTTTCGGAGACAAAACTACCGCCATATTGGCCGAAATGGCCGCGCGCATCGGGAAAAGCATAATTGGCGGCATGAAACAGCGGCGCTGCCGCGTCGATATTCAAAGATTTCATGATGATTCTTTCGATTGTTGATTGTTAACTTCACGTGCAACCAGGATTGGGCTGGTTTAAGCTAGATCGACTTTAAGCTTCGACTTTAAGCTTCGACCTTAAGCTTCGCCTTTAAGCTTGATCCATCCTGGCATCGGCCAAACGCACCGCCTGAATAAAGGCGCGCATTTGATCTGCATCTTTAATGCCCTTTGCGATTTCGACGCCACTACTCACGTCAACCGCAAATGGGCGCACCTTCTGCACCGCGTCAGTGATGTTGTGTACGCTCAAGCCACCACTTAAAACGACCCGAGGCGCGAGCTCTTTTGGGATGAGAGACCAATCGAAAACCTTTCCTGAACCACCGTAATTCTCGACATGAGTGTCGTGCAATAAGCCTGCATATAATTTGGATGAGGCCAGATATGCGTGCTCGCATTGTAGCAAACTATTTGGGTTTGTGTCAGGAGAAATACGTTGCGCCTGAATAAATGGCCGCCCCACCGCCCGTGCCAGGGCACAGCATTGTTCCGGCGTTTCATCACCATGAAATTGCAACAGGCTTAATGGCACCTGGCTGAGCACTTCTCGTATCTGGTCAACACTGGCATTGACAAATAAGCCGACACTACTCACAAACGGTGGCAGATGCGCGAGCAATTGGGCGGCGCGTGTGGGTGTTACGTAACGCGGGCTTTTTGGATAAAATACCAAACCCAAGGCATCCACCCCGGCGGCAATCGCCGCAGCCACGTCTTGCTCACGGGTAAAACCACAAATTTTTACGCGGGTACGCATGATTTTCTTTCATATTTCCAAACATCAAAACCAGGGCAATAAACTTGTTTCTTGCGGCAAATTCCAATGGCTTTCATAATCGATTTTCGCCAAATATAAACCGTCCGGCATAAAGGTGGGGGCCGCGCGACTACGGTCTTTGGCTTGCAATAATTCCGCAATCCATTCGGGTGGCTGATTACCTGCGCCCACACAAATGAGGGAGCCTACAATATTACGCACCATATGATGCAAAAATGCACTGGCACGCAGGGTAAAAATAATCAAATCACCATTGCGTTGCAGATTAATCGCGTACATTTCTTTGACGGGTGTTTTGGCTTGGCATTGCGCGGAACGAAAGGTGCTGAAATCGTGCGTACCGAGCAAATGGTTTGCGCCTTGCTGCATCAAAGCCGCATCCAGCGGCCGAAAGGTCCAGCCGACTTTGCTGCGCAACACCGGGCTGCGCACCGCATGGTTGTACAGAACATAATGGTAAGTTCGCGCCCGCGCGCTAAAGCGGGCGTGAAAGCCGGACGAGACCTTGCCTGTATCTAATTCTTCGCTGTCCGTTGGCGCTCCAGGTACATAAATCGTCGATTTTACTGAAACCAGTTGC
>JBKJLF010000041.1:0-3691 GCA_046597185.1 Burkholderiaceae bacterium
GAAATCAGCTACGACATGCGCTTTGACAAGCCCGTGATGATTACCAACGCGGCAGGCGGTGTCACACGTTTGCGCTATGACGGCTACACCAATTTAACCAGTATTGTCGATCCACTGGGGCAGACTACCCAATACCGGCATGACAAGCGTGGCTTGGCAACCGAAATTATTGATGCGCGCGGCGGTAGCAAGAAGCTGGAATACAATGCCGCCGGGCAAATCACCAGCTATACCGATTGCTCGTTTCATACCACCAGTTTTGAATATAACCGCTTTGGTAGCCTGATTCAGACCAAGGATGCGCTGGGCAATGTCACCAATTACCGCTATGACGAAGCAGGTAGACTCGTAGTCGCCAGTTACCCGGACGGTAGCAGCGAACAATATGAATACGATCAGCTTGGGCGCTTGGTAGGCCATATCGACGGCGCGGGCCAGAAAACCACCTACCAGCTTGACCCGGAAGGCCGCTTGCTCAAACGCACCAACGCCATTGGCGGCTCGTTAGCCTACCAATACGACGCAGGAAAACGGTTGGCGCAATTGGTCAACGAAAACGGCGCGGTGTACGCTTTTGAATATGATGCGCTGGATCGGCTGCGGCAAGAAACCGGGTTTGACGCCAGAACCACCCGCTACGACTATGACCTGGCGAGTAGGCCGAAAGCCAAAACCGAACTGGGCCAAATCAGTGTTGCCGCCAACGGTGCAGACCACACCATTCAAACCGTGTACCAGCGCGACACCATGGGCCGCCTGGTCGAAAAAACTGTTACGGGCAGCGCGCCGGAACACCAAACCCCGCTTATTACCCGCTACCAGTACGATACCTTGGGCCGCCTGCGCTATGCCGCCAACGCCAGCGGCACAGTGGATTTGGAATACGATGCCATCGGCCAATTGCTGGCAGAAAAGACGCGCATGCCAAGCGGCGAGGACATCCTGCACAACGTGCTGCGTCATTCTTACGATGAGCTGGGCAACCGCACTCAAACGGTGCTGCCCGACGGGCGCACGCTGAATAATTTGTATTACGGTTCCGGCCATCTGCACCAGATCAACATCGATGGCGAAGTCATCAGCGACATTGAGCGTGACGCCAAGCACCGGGAAATCAGCCGCACCCAGGGCGCGCTAACCAGTCAATTTCGGTATGACCCGGTTGGCCGTTTAACAGTGCAAATCGCAAAACTTGATCCTTCGCACACACACACGCGAGCCTTGCGCAACAGCGCGGCGCGTGGGCAGGCGCGGGTGATGGCGCACTCACGGGTACAGGCGCAAGTGCGGGTGCGGGCACTGCCACCATCACCCGCCAGTATCAATATGACCTTGCAGGCAATCTCGTTACGCAAAACGACCAGCGTTTCGGTAAAACAGTGTATCAGTACGATGCTATTGGGCGGATTCTTGCTGCAAGCCAGCCAAATTCGGCAGAAACCTTCAGCTTTGACCCGGCGCACAACCTGCTCAACCCGGCGACGGTTTCGGGCGGCAGTAGCGGCGGGCGAGTAGAAAACAACCAGATCACCGTGTTTGAAGACAAGCGTTTTGCCTACGACGCGCACGGCAACCTGACCGACAAAAAGGTCGGGCGGCACACCCATATCCAACTAAACTGGAACGCTGAGCACCAGCTCGTGCGCTCGCAGGCAACGCGCAACGCGCACGAGGCGCACGAGGCGCAGCCGACCGCGCAAAGCACGGAATACGGCTACGACCCGTTTGGGCGACGGGTGTTCAAGCGCGACGCTTTCGGCGAGACCCGCTTCGCGTGGGACGGCAACCGCCTGCTGGCGGAAACGCGCGGCAGCCGCACGCGCACCTACGTGTACGCGGGCGACTCGTTTGCGCCACTGGCGCAGGTGGATTCGCTATTGTCGGGTAGCAACGCGGAACATGCCGCACAGGAAACAAAAAGCAGCGCAGAAATCCTGTATTTCCACACCGACCACCTCGGCACCCCGCGCGAGCTGACCGACGGCGATGGCAATTTGCAGTGGGCGGCGAGCTACAAGGCGTGGGGCAATGTGCTGCAAGTGGAGTGGGCGCAGACGCGTGCGATGCCAGTGGATCAGGCGCAAGAGAATCAGTTGGCGCAATCACAGGCACTGCGGTTTCAGGGGCAGTATTTTGATGTTGAAACGGGATTGCATTATAATAGATTCCGGTATTATGATCCTGATGTTGGTAGATTCGTCAGCTTAGATCCCATTGGCCTTCAAGGTGGCAATAACCTATATCAGTACGCGCCCAACCCCGTCACTTGGATTGATCCGTGGGGATTGGCACCGTGTAAGAAATATGAAGTTGGCAAATATGACGATCTTAAAAAGCGTTCAGTGCCGGGCGATGGGCTTGACATTCATCATGCAGTGCAAAAACACCCCGCAGGCCAAGTCATTCCAGGCTACGATCTAAAAACGGGGCCATCAATTGCTATTCCAGCATTGGAACATAGCCAAATACCAACAGGAAAAGGCATTTACACTGGAACAGTAAGGGATCTTTTGGCGAAAGATATAATGGATTTAAGGCGAGCCACGGACGTTAGTAATTCCACGCTCAAAGAGCTGATTGACCTTAACAAAAAAATGTTTCCTGCCGTATTTGGCAAGCCATAATCTTTATTTTTAAAGGGTAAGTCATGGATTCAGAAAAATTTGCAGGATTGATTGAAAAATACGTTCGAAAAGAAACAATAAATGATGCAATGAAAGTATTTCGCAACCCTCCAGGAAAGAAACCAAGAGCAGTCTTAATTGAAATTTCTGAGTGGATCAATCGCCTATCAAGTGCCGATCAGGAATTGCTAGAGGCAGCTATTTCTGAATCTGTCAGAATGGCGTTATTCGGTTTGTTTGCCGTCATCGACGGATCGCGAGTCATCGATTCGGACATTGATAGGTTCATTATTGTAGCGCAGGATCAACAAGGGCGGCGCACGTTAATTAACGAGGATGGCAGCGAAGACTTGCACGATTATTTCACACCAAATAACTGACTAGTCGTACACCATTCTCGTAAGGTCTTTCTTTTTTAAAAAAGCCACTACCGCCGTTACCCCGGCTGTAGTAGCTTATTTTTTCCGCCAAGTCTGCGGCGCTGAGTTGTTGCGGTGGCGTTATTTCGGGGTGATCACCAAACACCGTTCATTACGCGCACCTTAACGCGCGTTTGGGCAGTGAAATCAGCCTGCGCCAGCCATAAGCCACTTAAACGAATCCGGGGGATGCGTGGGCGGGGTTCAGGGAAGATGTACCGTCAGAAAGCGTTCTGGTTGTCACGCGACTCGTTAGTGCCACTGGCGCAGGTGGATTCGCTGTTGTCGAGTAACAACGCGGCGCATGCTGCGCAGGAAACAAAAAACAGTGCGAAAATCCTGTATTTCCACACCGATCACCTCGGCACCCCGCGCGAGTTGACCGACGGTGACGGCAACTTGCAGTGGGCGGCAAGCTACAAGGCGTGGGGCAATGTGCTACAGGTCGAGTGGGCGCAGACGCGTGCGATGCCAGTGGATCAGGCGCAAGAGAGCCAGTTGGCGCAATCACAGGCATTACGGTTTCAGGGCCAGTATTTTGATGTTGAAACGGGATTGCATTATAATAGATTTAGGCATTATGATCCTGATGTTGGTAGATTCGTTAGCTTAGATTACATTGGTCTTCAAGGTGGGAATAAGCTGTGC
>JBKJLF010000055.1:0-10758 GCA_046597185.1 Burkholderiaceae bacterium
GGCTGACCGATCGAATATTTATACGCCATCGCCACCAAGGTGGGCATTTTCGCGATCAAACGAATCGCCGACACCTGACGGTGATGCGGATCATTGATATCCAGCGAATCATGGTAAAACGATGCCAACGCACCCACGGTGCCGACCAACACCGACATTGGATGCGCGTCGCGGCGGAAGCCACGGAAGAAAAATTGCATCTGCTCATGCACCATGGTGTGCATGGTCACGGTAGTGACAAAGGCTTTCTTTTCGTCCGCATTGGGCAACTCGCCGTTTAACAGCAAATAGCAAGTTTCGAGAAAATCGGCATGCACCGCCAATTGCTCAATCGGGTAACCGCGATACAGCAATTCACCCTTGTCACCATCGATATAGGTAATCGATGAATTACAAGCCGCCGTGGACATAAAGCCAGGATCATAGGTGAATTTACCGGTAGTGGCGTACAACTTGCGAATATCGATCACATCCGGGCCAACCGACCCTTTGTAAATCGGTAATTCGAGTGAAGGACTGCCATCCGAAAAGGATAGCGTGGCTTTGGTATCAGAAACGTTCATGGCTCTTCCTTGTGAACGGGGTGAATCAATAAATAAATCAATAAAATAAATCCAAAAACTACAAAACCTTTTATGCTGACTTAAGCCTGCCTGCATTAAGCCTGGATTAAACGCTGCAATAAAGCACGAATCGGCGCGGTATCCAATTCATCACTCGCGGCCTTGCGCGCCAGCAGTAAATCCAGCAAATCGTTATCCGGCAAATCCAACAACAAGGTGAACGCTTCCACCTCCGCATCTTCCAGACTCAATTCGTGCGCATCCAAAAATCGGGTCAAAATCAAATCGTTTTCCAGCAAACCGCGCCGCGCCCGCCAGCGCAAACGCGCGCGCTGGTGTGGGTCATCCTGGTGGCGCGCCGGGCTATGACTCATTAGATTGCGCGCCTGACCATTAACTCTTTGATCTTACCAATCGCCCGATTTGGGTTGAGGCCTTTCGGGCACACATCCACACAATTCATGATCGAATGGCAGCGGAACAGGCGGTACGGATCCTCCAAATTGTCCAGACGTTCGCCCGTAGCTTCATCACGGCTATCGGCAATGAAACGGTAGGCTTGCAATAAACCAGCCGGGCCCACAAATTTATCCGGGTTCCACCAAAACGAAGGGCAGGAAGTCGAGCAGCAGGCGCATAAAATACATTCGTACAAGCCATCCAACTCTTCGCGCTCGGCGGGGGCTTGCAAACGCTCTTTTTCTGGCGGAATGGTGGTATTGACCAAATACGGCTTGATCGAATGGTATTGCTTGAAGAAATTGGTCATATCGACGATTAAATCACGCACCACTGGCAAACCGGGCAAGGGGCGCAAGACAATCGGTTCGGTCAGTTCATTGAGGTTGGTGGTACAAGCGAGGCCATTTTTACCATTGATATTCATCGCATCCGAACCGCACACGCCTTCACGGCAGGAGCGGCGCAGCGAGAGCGAATCATCGACATCGGATTTAATCCGTTGCAAGGCATCGAGTAACATTTTATCGGTGGGCTGCAGGGTGACGCTCAAGTCTTGCATATACGGCTTGGCATCCTTATCAGGATCGTAGCGGTAGATTTTAAATTGTAATGTACGTTGTTGCATGGTGGTCACCCTTAAAAGGTACGCTTCTTCGGCGGGAAGGATTCAACGGTCAGTGGTTTGGTGATAACGGGCTTGTATTCGAGGCGATTGCCTTCCGAAAACCACAGCGTATGCTTCATCCAGTTTTCATCATCCCGATCTTCGTAATCACGATGCGCATGCGCACCACGCGATTCTTTGCGCGCCAGCGCCGAGGTAATGGTGGCTTTGGCGGTTTCGATCAGGTTATCCAACTCCAGCGCTTCCACCCGTGCGGTGTTGAAGACTTTGGATTTGTCCTTGAACGAAACATGCTTGCGCCGTTCATCCAGTTCCATGATGTCTTTAAAGCCTTTGGCCAAAAATTCATCGGTCCGGAACACGCCACAGCCTTGTTGCATCGCGGCGCGGATATCGTTGGCCACAGTTTGCACTTTTTCGGAACCGGTCGAGCTTTCCAGCCGCGCCAAACGCTCCAAGGCCAGATCGGCCGCATCGGCAGGCAGATTTTTATGGCTTTGCGCTTTGAGGTTGCTCGCCACCACATGGTTGCCCGCTGCACGACCAAACACCAATAAATCGAGCAGGGAATTGGTGCCCAAGCGGTTGGCACCATGCACCGAGACGCATGCGCATTCGCCAATCGCGTACAGACCATTGACCACGTGATTCGGGTTGCCGTCTTTTGGTGCTACCACTTGGCCGTGAATATTGGTGGGGATACCACCCATTTGATAGTGGATGGTGGGCACCACAGGGATCGGTTCTTTGGTGGCATCGACGTTGGCAAACTTATGGCCGATTTCCAAAATCGAAGGCAGACGTTTTTGAATCGTGTCAGCACCGATATGGCGTAAATCGAGCAAGACGTGATCTTTATTCGGGCCGCAACCACGCCCTTCTTTAACTTCCTGATCCATCGAGCGCGATACGAAGTCACGCGGGGCCAAGTCTTTCATGATCGGCGCATAACGTTCCATGAAGCGCTCGCCCTGGCTATTGATCAGGATGCCGCCTTCGCCGCGCACGCCTTCGGTAATCAACACCCCGGCACCAGACACACCGGTGGGATGAAATTGCCAGAATTCCATATCTTCCAGCGGCAAGCCAGCCCGCGCTGCCATACCCATGCCGTCACCGGTATTGATGAAGGCATTGGTGGAGGCGGCCCAAATCCGCCCTGCCCCACCGGTGGCAAAAATCGTGGTCTTGGCTTCCAGAATCATCACGTCGCCGGTTTCCATTTCAAGCGCCACCACACCCAAAATATCGCCATCGGGATCGCGAATCAAATCAATTGCCATCCATTCGACAAAGAAGTGGGTTTTGGCGCGCACATTGCGCTGGTACAGCGTATGTAACATGGCGTGGCCGGTACGGTCGGCCGCTGCGCAAGCGCGTTGCACTGGCTTTTCACCCAAATTGGCGCTGTGGCCACCAAATGGCCGTTGGTAAATGGTGCCATCGGCATTGCGGTCAAATGGCATACCGAAGTGCTCCAACTCGTACACCACTTTCGGCGCTTCGCGGCACATGAATTCAATCGCGTCCTGGTCGCCCAGATAGTCGCCGCCTTTCACGGTATCGAACATATGCCAATACCAATTATCTTCCGCCATATTACCCAGCGACGCGCCAATGCCGCCTTGCGCCGCCACCGTGTGCGAGCGGGTAGGAAACACTTTTGACAATACCGCCACGTTCAGGCCCGCTTCCGCCAATTGCAGCGAAGCACGCATGCCGGAACCACCAGCCCCCACAATCACCGCATCAAAACGGCGCACCGGTAGTGCAGATTTAATCGCCGCCATTTATACTCTCCACAAAATCTGTACCGTCCAACCGGCACAACCAACCAGCCACAAAATCGTGGCACTTTGCAATACCAGGCGCACCGACACTGGCTTGACATAATCCATCCAGATATCACGCATCCCGACCCAAACGTGGTAGTACAGCGCAACGAAGGCGACGAAACTGGCGATTTTGAACCATTGCTGGGCAAATAAACCACCCCAGGCCTGGTAAGACGATTCTTTACTGAGTAAAAAGGCGACCAGTAAAATGACGGTGTACACTGCCATGACGACAGCAGTAATGCGCTGCGCCAGCCAATCGCGCAAACCGTAATGCGCGCCCACCACCTGACGCTTGGGACCGATATTATTGTTCGCCATCAGTTTGCTCCTGTGAATAATTTAATCGCAATCAACAGCGTCAGCACACCCGACACCGCCAACACCACAATGGCCGATTGCTTGGCCGATTCTTTATCCAGCCCGATATGGTTATCCATAATTAAATGCCGGATACCCGAACAAAAATGCTGCAAATAACCCCAGCACAAGGCCAATACAATGAGTTTCACAAAAATATTCGACAACAAGCCTTGAAAATACGCAAAAGTACTTTCAGAAGTCAAACTTTGATCAAATAAATACAAAATATATGGCAAAGCCAAAAACAATAAAAAACCACTGATACGATGCAAAATAGAGACAAATCCAGCGGCTGGCAAGCGATAATTGCTCAGATCCGTGATGTGGATATTGGTAAACTCCGGTTTCGCAGCGCGCTCACCCGGTTTGCTGGTTTCAGACATAACACCCCCTTAAACTTTCTAAAATGATTCGCATTTTTTTGTGCTGCGCATCAAACCCGGGTTTGATTTATCCCTGCGCGCAGCAATTTACCCCACTAGAATAACGCAAATCCGACTTAATTTAATTCATTCTGGTAATAATGATCGGCTGTCAAGTACAAGCCGCGCCGCAATTCTACTGGTTTATCACCATACGTAAAAGAAACCCGCTCTGCCGATAACAGCGGCGTATTGGGTGCGATTTGTAACAAACCAGCAACCTGGCGATCCGCCCCGACGGCACGAATCTTTTCACTGGCACGTATCATGGTGGTGCCGAACTCCACTTCAAACAGGCCATACATTGGGCCTTTGTATTCATTTAAGCGCTCGGCCGTCAAACCTTTAAAAATCGTGCCGGAAAGCCATAATTCTTCCACCACGGTGGGCACCTGATTAAAATACTGTACCCGCTTGATATATACCACCGCATCACCTGCTTTTAACTCCAGCAAGCGCGCCACTTCGGCGGGTGCGCGCTGGCGTTTGACCTCGATAAACCGACTCTCCGGGTAAACCTGGCCGCCATTATCGGGCATCAGGCGTAAAAAACGAAATTGGGCGCGCGCTTCATGGTGGGTTGCGACAAATGTTCCCTTGCCTTGCCTGCGGAAAACCAAATTCTCGGTCGCCAATTCATCAATCGCCTTGCGCACCGTGCCTTGGCTAACCTTGTAACGCGCTGCCAATTCCATTTCACTCGGGATCAAATCGCCCGGTTTCCATTCTCCGGCTTGCAAGCTTTGCGTAATCAAACCCTTGATCTGACGATACAATGGGCTAAACGCAGGCACCGCGCTTGGCACAACCGTGGGCGAGCTTCCGACAGCGCCCGACGCACCCGCGCCGGACGCACCCGCAGTCGGGCCAGCCACACCAGGGGCCACAGGGAAATTAGAGAGTTCAGTATTCATAGCGGCATATTTCAACACAAAACAGGCGATTCGTCCAGTAAGAAATATTCCAAACAACATCAAAAGACATCTGTCTTATATAAGACATAAGATATCAATTGACATACGATACAAAGCGCATTAGAATGGACGCAAAAGCGTGCGAATGTGTGTTGTTAAACTGCAAAAAAACGCAATTTCGGTGCAAGCCGCGACAATCGATGGGCAAAAGCTAATGAAATTGCCGAATTGAGCGCACGAATCGCCCGTTCAAAGGTATCATTACCATTCTCGATTGGATTGACTCACTTTTTCGAATTCCTGGTATAGACGTAAATTTTCATTTTGGAGATTCATCATGACAAAAGCCCCCATGCGCGTTGCAGTGACCGGTGCCGCCGGTCAAATTGGTTATTCATTGCTATTTCGCATCGCCAACGGCGATATGCTAGGCAAAGATCAACCAGTTATCCTGCAATTACTCGAAATCCCCGATGAAAAAGCGCAAAAAGCGCTCAAAGGTGTGATGATGGAAATCGACGACTGCGCCTTTCCTTTGTTGGCCGGGATGAGCGCGCATTCTGACCCAATGACCGCCTTTAAAGATATCGATTGCGCCTTGCTGGTCGGTGCCCGCCCACGTGGCCCTGGCATGGAACGTAAAGACTTGCTGGAAGCCAATGCACAAATTTTCACGGTGCAAGGTAAAGCACTTGATGCTGTTGCATCACGCAACGTAAAAGTGTTGGTAGTTGGCAACCCTGCCAATACCAACGCCTATATTGCGATGAAATCCGCACCCAACTTGCCTTCGAAAAACTTTACCGCGATGTTGCGTTTGGATCACAACCGCGCCTTGTCACAAATCGCCGCCAAAACCGGCAAACCGGTCGCTGCGATTGAACATATGGCGGTATGGGGCAACCATTCACCGACCATGTATGCCGATTACCGCTTCGCCACGATTGATGGCCAGTCCGTTAAGGACATGATCAACGACGAAGACTGGAATCGCAACACCTTCTTGCCCACCGTGGGCAAGCGTGGTGCCGCCATTATCGAAGCGCGTGGTTTGTCTTCTGCCGCATCGGCTGCCAATGCCGCCATCGACCATATGCACGACTGGATTTTGGGCACCAATCACAAATGGACCACCATGGGCATTCCATCTGATGGTTCGTATGGCATTCCGATGGGCACCATGTTCGGCTATCCGGTCACCACTGAAAACGGTGAATACCATATCGTTCAGGGCTTGTCGATTGATGAATTCTCGCAAGAGCGCATCAACCTTACCCTCAATGAATTGACCGAAGAGCGCAACGGTGTGGCGCACCTGTTAGCCTAAGCTTCCGGCTTAGCTTTAGGTCAAACTGTAGAAACAGAACCGGGTTGCACCAGCGACCCGGCCCTTCAAAAAAATCAACTCCACCTGATCAAACCCATGCATCCTTCCGAGGTCTTATTCCAAGGTACATCCCGCCCCTTGATGCTTCCAGCCTGCGACCATTACGCGGGCAGTGAGGTCTTAATGCGAAAATCGATGGCCCTGCAACAAGAGCTTGGGCCGGTTTTTGATATCACCTTCGATTGCGAAGACGGTGCCAGCAATGGCAATGAACTCGAACAGGCGCGCATGGCAGCGCACCTGATCGCCAGCGCCGACAATCGCCACCAGCGCATCGGCGTGCGGGTACACGATGTCCACAGCCGATTTTTTAACAGCGATTGTGATGAAATTCTGGCCGCCTGTCAGCCCGCCTACCTGACCTTGCCCAAAGCGCATGGGGTGGCCGATGTCAAACTGGCCATCAAGCATATCAAAGCCCGCCATAAAAAAGCCCATGCGGCCCATACCCCCCAAGCCACGGAGGCTGAGCACAAATTGGTGCCGATTCATGTATTAATCGAAACCCACGGCGCATTATCTGAAGCCCAGGCCATTGCGGCCTTGCCGGAAGTGGAGTGTCTGTCTTTTGGCATCATGGATTTTGTTTCTGCGCATTATGGCGCGATTCCAGCCTCGGCGATGCGTAGCCCGGGCCAGTTCATCCACCCCATGGTGGTGCGTGCCAAACTCGAAATCGCTGCTGCCTGCCACGCCCATGGCAAAGTGCCATCGCATAATGTCACCACCGAAATCAAAGACAGTGCGATTGTGGCCAATGATGCCGCGCGCGCCATTGCCGAATTCGCTTACACCCGGATGTGGAGCATCCACCCGCAACAAATTAAACCCATCGTCAAAGCGTTTACCCCACGCAACTCTGAATTGCATGAAGCGATTCAAATTTTAACCGAAGCACAGCGCCAGCAATGGGGGCCGATTCAATTGAATGGCCGTTTGCATGATCGCGCCAGTTATCGTTATTACTGGACTATTTTGCAGCGCGCCAAACTGTGTGGATTAAGCTTGCCAGAATCAGCAAGTGGACTATTATGAGTGGATTATCCATTCCAAGCCACCATCCCTGCCTGTCCGCTGGCCATATTTTTAGGAGAAACACCATGTCCCACTCATTCAATCGCCCATTCAACCACGCTTTCAAGCGTTCTTTACTGGCACAACTTGTTTTGGCCAGCTGCGCGCTATTGCTCACCCTGCCCGCTCAGGCTACCACTGCCGATGCAGCCACTGGCAGCAAAAAGGTAACGAAAAAAAGTAAGACCCAAAAAGCCGCCCCGGTTATCGCCGATGAAGAAGCGTTTGACACCAACGATGCGGCCCAAACCGAGTTTAACTGTGCCACCGGGCATAGCTTTTCGGTGTATCGCAAAAACGATGATACCGAGCATATTGCGCTGCTTTGGAAAAGCAAATTGATGCGCTTGACCCGGGTTGTGACCGATACAGGTGCTGACCGCTTCGAGAGCGTCAAACATAGCCTGGTTTGGATCGGTATTCCCGCCAAGAGCATGTTGCTGGACCCCAAAAAGGGTCAACAAATTGCCAATGATTGCAAAACTTCCGAACAGTTGAAAATGGACGCACCCACCACCACCGAGCTGATAAAATAAGCGCCAATGAAACCACAGCAACCACGACGGCAACGGCATCAACGGCAACAACAATAGCAGTAAGCCACTGCACCATTGATTCAGGCAACACGTATTTGTATCTGCAAAGGAAATATCATGACCCAAACCTCGCCCGACAAGCCGAACACACTCGGCACACTCAAAAAATTTAAACTCTCCGCTGACAAAAAAGGCCACTTTTACTCCCTGCCCGCACTGGCCAAGGCGCTGGATGTTGATCTCTCACGCCTGCCAGTCTCGATTCGGATTGTGCTTGAATCGGTACTGCGCAATTGTGACGGCAAAAAGGTCAGTGAAGAACATGTGCGGCAACTGGCCAACTGGAAACCGAATGTCGAACGTACCGATGAGATTCCGTTTGTGGTCTCGCGCGTGGTATTGCAAGACTTTACTGGCGTGCCCCTGTTGGCCGACTTGGCGGCGATGCGCAATGTGGCGGCCAAAATGGGCCAGAACCCCAAGAAAATTGAACCCCTGGTGCCGGTCGATCTGGTGGTGGATCACTCGGTCACCATTGACCATTTCCGCGAAAAGAAAGCGCTCGACCTGAACATGAAACTGGAATTTTCGCGCAATAACGAGCGCTACCAGTTCATGAAATGGGGTATGCAGGCGTTTGACACCTTTGGCGTGGTGCCACCGGGCTTTGGGATTGTGCATCAGGTCAATCTGGAATATCTGGCGCGTGGCGTGCATCGCAAAAAGGCCAAGGGCAAGCCGGATTTATATTACCCCGACACCCTGGTCGGCACCGATTCGCACACCACCATGATTAACGGCATCGGCGTGGTCGGCTGGGGCGTGGGTGGGATCGAAGCGGAAGCGGGTATGTTAGGCCAACCGGTGTACTTTTTGACGCCGGATGTGGTGGGCGTAAATTTAACTGGCAAGCTGCGCGAAGGCTGCACCGCCACCGACCTGGTATTGACCATTACCGAAATGCTGCGCAAAGAAAAAGTGGTGGGCAAGTTTGTGGAATTCTTCGGCGAGGGCACCGAATCGCTCAGCCTGACCGACCGCGCCACCATCGCCAATATGGCCCCGGAATATGGCGCGACCATGGGCTTTTTCCCGGTCGATGATGCCACCATCGATTACTTCAAGGGCACCGGGCGCAGCAAATCGGAAATCAAAGCTTTCGAAGCCTATTTCAAGGCGCAAAAGCTGTTTGGCATTCCCACAGCCGGCGAGATTGATTACACCAAAGAAGTATCACTCGATTTATCGACCGTCACGCCCTCGCTGGCTGGCCCGAAACGGCCACAGGATCGCATCGAAATTGGCAAGGTCAAAGCCACCTTTGCCGATTTGTTCGTACAACCGACCACAGCCAACGGCTTCAACAAAAAAGCGGCAGATCTGGATGTGAGTTATCCGGTTAGCGACACCGTGAGCGTGAAAAATGGCGATGTGCTGATTGCCGCCATTACCTCGTGTACCAATACTTCCAACCCGAATGTAATGTTGGCCGCAGGTTTGTTGGCCAAAAAAGCGGTGCAAGCGGGCTTGACCATTGCACCGCACATCAAAACCTCGCTCGCGCCCGGTTCGCGCGTGGTGACTGAATATTTAACGGCTGCGGGTTTACTGCCCTATCTGGAAGAAATCGGCTTTGGCGTCACCGCCTACGGTTGCACCACCTGTATTGGTAATGCGGGTGATTTAACCCCGGAAATGAATGAAGCGATCAGCAAAAACGATGTGGTAGCCTCGGCGGTATTGTCGGGCAACCGCAACTTTGAAGCGCGCATTCATCCCAATATTCGCTCCAACTTTTTGGCTTCGCCACCGCTGGTGGTGGCGTATGCGATTGCGGGCAATGTGATGGTGGACTTGATGACCGAACCGGTGGGCAAGGGTAAAGGCGGTAAGGATGTGTTTTTGGGCGACATTTGGCCGACATCGCAGGAAGTGCAAGACTTGTTGAAATTTGCCATGGATGGCAAAGTCTTCAAAAACAATTACGCCGATGTCAAAGACGCGCCCGGCAAGCTGTGGGAAAAAGTCACCAGTGTTGACGGCCAAGTCTATAACTGGCCCACTTCCACCTATATTGCCGAACCGCCGTTTTTTGAACATTTCACGATGGAACCACAGGTGGCCGCAACTGGCATCACGGGCGCGCGCGCCTTGGGGGTGTTTGGTGATTCGATCACCACCGACCATATTTCGCCAGCCGGATCAATCAAAGAATCCTCGCCTGCGGGCAAGTGGCTGCTGGAAAACAAGGTTTTGAAAGCCGACTTTAACTCCTATGGTTCGCGCCGTGGCAATCACGAAATCATGATGCGCGGCACCTTTGCCAATGTACGCATCAAAAACCGCATGATACCGCCGGGGGCGGATGGTTCGGCGGTTGAAGGTGGCATTACCATTCATCAGCCAAGTGGCGAGCAAATGGCAATTTACGATGCCGCCATGCAGTATATGAAAGATGGCGTGCCAACCATGGTGTTTGGCGGCGAAGAATACGGCACTGGTTCCTCGCGCGACTGGGCGGCCAAGGGCACGCAGCTGCTGGGCGTCAAGGCCGTCATCGCTCGAAGCTCTTCGCGA
>JBKJLF010000136.1:0-24218 GCA_046597185.1 Burkholderiaceae bacterium
TAACATCGCAATGATATTGCGTAAAGTTGATTTGCCACAGCCAGAGGGGCCGCTCAAGGCAATGTATTCCCCCGGCGCAACGGCCAAGCTCATGCCACGTAGCGCTTGCGTTTCCACTGTTTCGGTGCGATACAACTTACTGATATGGTTGAGTTGAATTAAATTATTCATTCCACGGCTCTTTCTCTGGATTTTCACTGGATTTTCACTAAATTTTCACTCATTTTTCACTCATTTTTCACTCGCATTGCGGATGATTTATTATCGTTTGAGTTGGAGTGCATCATATTTGTAGAGCGCTTGTTTGATGCTTGGCGCAATGCGCTCGCCACTTTGTAAGCCAGACACAACCTCAATAACATCACCTGCGGCAGCACCGAATTGAATTTGCCGCCGCACGAGTTTTTCTTGGCCGCTTTGCACAAATAGATCACGTTTATCGTAGGGTACGAATTCCGGCTTTTTTTCGACAAAAATGCTAGCAACCGCACTAGCACCTTCTATATCGGCACTCACGCTCTGGCCTGCGCGTGCGCCAGTAGGCAATGCCTGATCAGGGGCGATATCCACTTGCACCGCGCCATCGCGCACCTTGGGGTCAACGCGCACAATCTTGGCACTGACCAATTGACCTTGGATGCGCAATTTGGCGCGCATACCAGCGCTTAACGCTGCCGCTTTATTTTGCGCCACATAAATACCCGCAATCAAATCACCGCTTGCAGCTACCTGCGCAACTTTTTCACCCACGCCCAAAGATTGCCCGAGCACCACAAAAACGTCTTGCACTGCGCCATCAATGGGTGCGCGTACTTGTAGAGCGGCCACATCCTTTTGCAACAACACCAAAGCCTCGTGCTGCTGGGCCACATTATCGCGCTTGACCTGCATTTTTTCTTGGCTAATTTTACGCAACACGGCGCTCTTGGCTGGCTGATTGGTCACCTGTGTCCGCAAATTTTGTACCAATGCTTCCTGCCGATTAAGATTGAGTTTGGCGACGATGCCCAAGCTAGCGAGTTCACGCTTGGCGTCCAAATCGCGCGTTTCAACGGCCAATTGCGATACCAAGGCAGCACTCGCCTCGGCCAAGGTCACCTCTTCCAATTGCGCATTGAGCACCGCTTCTTTCAAATCGGACTCGCTCTTTTGCAACGCAGCCTTAGCTTGCGCCACTTGCTGTGCCAATTGCGGTGCAGATAGCCGTAGCAACACTTGCCCCGCTTTCACTTGACTGCCAGCTTGTACCAATATCTCTTCCACCAAGGCGGTTGACGGCGAGGTTTGCAATTTTTGCACCCGCGCTTGCAAGCTTCCCGTGCCCGATACCAAAAACTGCATCTCACCCTTTTGTGCGACGACAAAAGCGAGGTCGGAACTTGCTATTACACGGGGATCAGGCGCTGCAAGCAAATAGCCGCCATATAGCAGAACCAAACCAAGCAGTGCTATGGTGGGCAATACCCATTTCTTGCGTTGCGGCTTCGTAATTGGGATATCCACGTTTTATTCCACCGCCATTTCCGGCATCATTTCCACCACCATGTCGTTTGCAGCCGATACGACGGGTTGTAATATGAAGATACCCAATTTTTTGACGGTCACTTCAACAAAATTAAGAATGATCTCATCACCCAAAACGCCTTTGTGCATCAATTGTTCAAGTGTAACAGTAGGTTCGCCTTTAACCAGCACAAACAAGTCTTTGGGCACGCCATAAAAATTCATTCCATCACTACTCAGTTTAAGTCGCTTGCCGTTTTCCCTTACCAGATAATGCACTTTGCTCATGACAAACCTCACATCACTATCACCAACCGCTTCAAACGAACTACGCGCCAATGCCTGTTGCTGGCGCTCTTGTGGCCGATTTAAGCAATGGTCAAGGTAAATTGGTAAATCCTCTTGCGCCAGTTGCGAAAAATGGCATTGAAAGCGTTGCATCATGTGAGCCAATTCACTGCGAGCAGAGTCTCCTCGCAAGCCCTGTGGCGTTACGTGCTGCCGCAATTGCCAGTCGTCGCGCATACAGGCATAGGCTTCGGCCATTAAATTACCGAAAACAGCGAGCCAAGAATCAAAAAACGCCACCATGGAAACATGAACCGACATTTGTTGCCCATGATTTTCCACTCTATGTATCCAGCCGCGTGGAAGATATAGAAAATCACCGGGCTGCAAGGTATAGCTAGCGAAATGCACCAAGCCATGGCCGCCTTCCGCGATAGGCTGATCAGGCGTGCGGGAATTGGGCAGATGGTCAATCGGGCGATAAACATGCCACGTTTTACTGCCATGCACTTGCAGCGCGAAAACATCACTTTTGTCGTAATGGATCGCGGTCGCTTGCGACGCTGGCGGGGAAATGAAGGTGGTTGTACTGACACGGCAATCCAGCAAGTTACCTAACGCATCGTACCAAGTTTGCACGTACTGGCAATACAACTCAAATTCCTGCAACGCGAAAGAGACCCGGTTGCGCAAGAACCAAGTGCGATACTGGCCCTTATCTAACAAGCCATCAGGGTCTAGTGCTTGTAACTGCACCTCGCCCATCCCATGCTCATCTACCGCTGCACTCAAGAAGCGCAATTGCTGTCGCTCATGCACGCGCGGCAGTAACGCAAATAACGCTGATTCACCTAATGCTAAAGACCGCTTCAACCTACCTAACATTGGCTGCCGCGCAAAATATTGTGCAAAAAAATCTTCATTACTTCCAGCTTGCAATAACCCACCTAAGAAATCAGCCTGCGTTTCTGCGGCATGAAAGGCAGTTGCCAAGTTAGTGCTATCGTGAGGAATGGAAATGGTTTGCATAGGAATACAGCTACTCAATTGCGCGAAAGAAACCATGCAAAATAAATACCTTACCACTAGAAAAAGGGCGATAAAACATGGTATCACTTGGCAATAATAGGGCTTGATGCGGCGCTAATTGATAGCGCACCATTTGCTTATTCGCCCCCAAAACTTCTTCGGCAACTTCACAACTTGGTTCGAGAAAGCGCATTAATTGTTCTGCATTGAGATTTTTTCTCAGCGCATCAAAACATGTTTGGCGCGAATTTAATACCACGTCATAACTGATTTGCTCACGTCCCAAATTAATAATAACCTTATTGGGCCCTAGATGACGTGCCGAACCATCAACACCGAGGAAATTATCGATAACAAAATGATTGGTCGCGCCAATATCTTCTTCATAAATAGAAACCAAGGGGCCAACACGCATTAAATGATTTTCGCCTTCACATAACACATAGGCCGCTTGAGCGTGGTGCTCAGCTAACGCAACCGCGTCCCGAACGCACGAATTGCGCATGCGAAATGGCAAAGCACGCAGTTGCGCGACGATATGTGGATCGAATTTAAAAACCGCACACTGATCGGCGTAATGGGGGGCAACGCGTGCCATTTTATTCACTATTTAGCGTTCACCGAATTGCTGCGCAAATTATTATTCATAACCGCCCCAATAATTGCACGGGAATCTTAACAGTAGAAAAAGAAAGTGTCAACGAGAAATATTTGAATTTCACCTATTTTGTCGCATTTATTTAACACAAAACTAAAGAATGACGGCAAACAAGCTAATGCACCTCATCATAGCAAGATAGCAACGCCGCAGAGTTAGCGTGAATCCTCGTAGTATCAAACAATTCAACACTCGCATCTGCTGGCCCAACTTTTCGGTACAGCCCCAAATAATGCCTTGCGCGCCTTGCGCGGTGAGGTTAGCCATTATTGCGCGAAACTGTTGGCGCGAGGTGTCGTGTATTTTGCCTAAACAAAGCTCTTGGTAAATGATTTGGTGCACGACTTCTCGCTCGGCCTCGCTCGGTATCAACACCTGCAAACCGTGCTGAACTAAGCGCTCTTTATAAAACGCTTGTGCCATGGTAAAGCGCGTACTGAGCAAACCTATTTTGGCCAAACCCGCCGCTTTAATCGCATCGGCGGTGGCGTCGGAGATGTGCAATAGCGGGATAGACACCGCTGCCTCAATTGTCGGGGCCACTTTGTGCATGGTATTGGTACATAACACGAGAAAATCCGCCCCTGCCGCCACCAAGGTGTGCGCCGCTGACGCTAATTTACTGACTTTGATGTAGTTGGTGTTGGCGCGGCGTTTGCGCTACAAAGTAGGCTATCGGATTTGATATACTTGCACGCCAACCTGCGACCTTTAAACGCGCCACCAATTTTAAATATGCTTTGCCAGCGAGCGCGGTTTCAAAGGCAAAGTCTTGGCAAGCGCTAATGCAGTCTTCAATTTCCCGCAAAAACAAGCGGCTGGCGGCCAGCAATTTCTGTTCCGGGGCCAAGGGCGAGAGGCTGGCGATGGGGCAGCCACACGCTCACGAGATTGCTGTGTGTTTTGTGTGTGGCTGGCTTGCAGCGCTGGTTGTGGAGGGGAGTGCTGCGTCTGGTCGGATGATTCGACGCAGCCTTAATTGAACAAGCCCGAAAAAACCATGTTATCCCATTGAAATGGCGGGCAGGCCGCCACCCGGTCTTGCTCTTCCGAAATCTTCCAGCGCTGGCCCTTGGCCCGCACGGCCCGCAAATGGGTTTCACAGTCCCGGCTGTTATGCAAAAAATCGTTGCCGTTGCCCGCGCATGCCCTGGGCAATGGCCAAAAATAATTTTTCCGGAAACCCGGCAGGCAGTAAGCTGGCAACTTGTTCCAGTGCCGCATCGATATTATCTACCATGGCGCACATCGCGGCCAATGCGGTGGGCGCGCCGCTTTGTTCGGCCAGGGCGCGCCAGTGGCGGTTTTGGATTTCGATCAGTTTGTAATGGGTATTTTGGCCGCGTAGTGCCATGGCCAGCTTGGCCTTGTGTAACGATACGGCACTGCCACCCTGGCCGATGATCGGCCAGGCGGACAGAACGTCGTAGAGCGGGGTCAGGGTGTGGCTGCCGCCCGGGTGCAAGAACAGGGAGAAATTCTTGGCGTGACCGTCGGTGGCGGCCAGGAGCCAGAAGGCCAGTTGGGTGAGCACAAAGGTTTGTTTGTCCTTGGCCGGGTTTTGCGCGCTGCCCAAAAGGGTTAAGCATTGCGCCATGCCGGGGCCACCCTGATTTTCATATTTCTGGCTACCGGGCAAGCCGCTGGCCTGACAAAAATCTTCCTGTGGCAGGCGTGCCAGCCAAGTGTGCTGATCCATCCATTTGCGGTCAAAGCGCTCGACCACTAATACTTTTTGCGCGCCAAAGCGGGCCATGCTGGTTTGCGCCACCGGCAGGCCCAGGGCGGCGAGTATTTGTGCGCACAGCCATTCGTTCTCTACCGACAAACTCATGTCGGCGCGCATATTGCCAATTAAGCCGAGCGGCAATTTCAGAATATGGGATGTGGGGGTGGCAGCACGCGGTTGCAGCCATTCGCCATTTATTTGCAAGAGCGCGGTTTTTTCCTGCGCGCCGGCCAGGGAAATGCGTAAGTCGTCATAAGGGTTGTCCAGGTCTGCCGCGCTGTGCCATTACCAGCCCCCGGGTGGCGTATCAGTAGGGTTCGCTTGCAAGGCCAGCCGGGTATCGAGCGCGTGTAAAAGCTGCATCATTTGCGCCACGCTGACCACGCCGGGGTTTTTTTCGATATCGGCAATCCGTACCTGGCTTAAACCCAACAATTGCCCGAGCTGCGCTTGCGACAAGCCTTTGGCCTTGCGCAAGGATTTGATATGCACAGAGAGTTGAAATGGGGTGGCGAGCAGGTAGTCCATGGCGCATGGTATCGCCTTGGGGCGATAAAGTCAAATTATCGTCTTGGAGCGATAACACCAAATTATGATAGCAATCAGGACAGCCAAACAAACTGATATTTTCCCTTGCGGCAATGGCGATGGCTTCGTTAAATTGACCGACCGCGCAGGCAAGGTTTTCGGAAAAGCGACCTATTTGCCGCAAATAGTCGCCGTGCCGGGCTGGATTTTTTACTATTATTTGATGGAAAGCCACGCCCCGCTGCTTTGGTGAAAGTGTGGCATAAAGAAGACGGGCAAACATTGCCCATCCGCGCTACCTTGTCAATCGATGGTAAAGTACATTTTAATTTCCCGCTTGTTGGCGGCTGGATGTTGGATGTCGTTCACATGATCCCGATAACCGATTCAACAGAACT
The DNA here is from genome assembly GCA_046597185.1 of Burkholderiaceae bacterium. Lineage (GTDB taxonomy): Bacteria > Pseudomonadota > Gammaproteobacteria > Burkholderiales > Burkholderiaceae_D > CAMBDR01. The sequence continues at coordinate 6,134 of JBKJLF010000136.1, forward strand.
TGATTGGGACAGTTATTGGGGCAATTTAAGCTTTGCTTTACCACAGAAAAGGCGATAAATGAACACTACACCGATGAAAGTCAGTACCCGTCGCTGGGTCGGTTTTGGACTGGCACTGGCGATGCTATCCATGATGACAGCCGCGCTGGTGAAGCCAGCCAACGCTGCGCAACCGTTGGTTGTGGCGATATCAAAAACTTCGGTAAATCTGCCGTTGTTTGTCGCTGAGCACGAAGGCTTTTTCGCGGCAGAAGGGGTCACGGTGCGAATTGATGAGATTGCCAGCAGCGTGCGCGGCATGGAACTGCTGGCCGAAGGTAAGGCTGATCTAACCACCGGCTCGGAAACGCTGGTCATGTTCAACAGCTTCAAGCGCACCGATTTTGCCATTCTCGCGACCTATAGCACCAGCACCGAAGACCAGAAAGTCGTTGCCCATGCCCAAAGCGGCATCAGCAACGCCAAGCAGTTGGCAAACAAACGGGTTGGTACCGTTCTAGGCTCGGCCAGTCACTACTACATCGATACGCTGGCGCTCTTAAACGGCGTAGACCCTAAGTCGATCACCCTAGTGGGCTACCAGCCGGGCGCGATCGGCGCAGCCCTTGCACGCCACGAGGTCGATGCTATCTCGATCTGGCAGCCACAGGCCTATCGCGCCACCAAGGAGATCGCCGGTGCCCAAGCGCTCGCCGACGCTGGTTTCTATACCCAGCGCTACAACCTCATCGCCTCGCGCGCGGCCATTGGCGCGCGCTCGGACGAGCTAACGCGCTTATTACGCGCGCTCGACCGCGCCATTGAGTTTATCGCCGCCGAGCCGGCCAAGGTACGCGCCATCCTCACTACTCGTTTGCAAATCGACGCGGCCTATGCCCAATGGCTATTGCCGCGCTATCGCTTCCGGCTGGCGCTGGAGCAGTCACTCTTAACCAGCCTGGAGAGTGAGGCACGCTGGGCGCGTGAGGAGGGCCACGTCAAGGCGACCCAATCCCCGAACTACCTAGCCTTCATTCATGCGGCACCGCTGGCTCGGGTTCGCCCCGCTGCCGTCGGCATCGCCCAATAAGCGATTAAGCGATGAAAGTACGCAGTCTCTTGCTCGCCACGCTGTCGGCAGCACTGCTGTTGATGTGCGTGCTATTTTTCGCAGCTTGGAGCGTCGGTCACCAGTTAGACCGCCAAGCCAATATCCAGAGCCGTGCGGTCGAGATCGGCAACCAAGTTTCGACGCTGCTGGTCTTGACCAATGAATATGCGCTGCACGCCGAAGCGCGCGTCGTCGCGCAATGGGGCGCGACGCAGCAAAAGATTGTCACTGGGCTAGAGGCAAGCCAACAATCTGAAGACCCGGCACCTGCCGAGGCGCTGGAACAGGCGCAGGTGCTATCGCAGTCCTTCAAGCAACTAATCGCGCCGCAAGCTAACCCCGCTACTGCGCTGGAAGTGCGCCGCACCCGCTTCTTGATCAACCAGTTGCTGACCCAGACCCAGGCATTTTTCGACACGGTGGAGCGCTGGGGCGACGCCGCCAGCATAAACCGGCTGCAACTGGAAAACCGCTTTCGTTTCCTCTTCTATGCCAGGACGACGGCCATGATGCTAATTTTGGTCATGCTGGTGGCCCTACTCTGGCACCGGGTGTTACGACCGCTGTCTGCCTTGCACACCACTGTGCACGCCCTGACCGAAGGAAATCTGGATGCCCGCTGCACCCTTCGCACAGCGGACGAATTTGGCGATTTGTCGCGCAGCTTCGACACCCTGGCCGATGCGCGGCAAAAATCCGATGCCGCGCTGCGCGAAGCCAAGAATTTTATGACGCTGCTAATCGACGAAGTGCCCGGCATGGTTGGCTACTGGACTTGTGACTTGGTTTGTACGTTTACAAACAGTCAATATGAAAAATGGTTTGGCAAGACGAAAGCGGAAATGATCGGAATCCGGCTTCAGGATTTGCTTGGCGAGGCGCTTTTTCGCACAAATGAACCGTTCATTCTTGCGGCACTGCGTGGTGAAAGGCAGCAATTTGAACATAGCATCGTTAAACCGGATGGAACCATTGGTTATTCGTGGACGCATTATGTGCCAGATCGGGATGGTGATCGGGTAAAAGGCTTCTTCGTTCTGGTTTCAGACATCACCCAGATCAAGCTCGCAGAACAAGCGGTAATCGCCTCCGAGCAATTTGCCATTAGCACCTTCAATTCGGTCAATGAGCAACTTTGTGTATTGAATAGTTCAGGCGAAATTTTGAAGGTGAATAGCCAATGGCACAATTTTTACGATAAAAACAGTTCTGCCGGCACAAGCCAATTTTACGGTGTTGGCACCAACTACTTGGATTTGTGCGACCTTGCAACGGGGCCGTATTCAGATGAAGGCAAATTGATGGCAGAGGGCATACGAAAAGTCATCAAGGGCGACTGTAGCGTATTCTCGTTGGAATACCCATGCCATCGCCCCGATCAAGAAAGATGGTTCATCGCATCCGTAACCCGTTTTGATGGGGGTTCTGGCAATGTCGTGGTGGCACATCAAGACATTTCCGCGCGTAAAAAAGCCGAGCTTGAACTGATCACATTGGCGCAAATAGATGCATTGACCGGGCTAGCAAATCGCCGCCATTTTTTTGCACTAGCAGAACAAGAACTTGCGCGCACCCGCCGTTATGGTGGCAAACTCACCGTACTGATGATGGATTTAGACCACTTCAAAGACATTAACGACAACCACGGCCATAAAGCGGGTGATGCCGTGTTGGCGCGGATTGGTGAAGTTTGTAGAGCGGTACTGCGCAATGTGGATATCACCGGGCGGATCGGTGGCGAAGAATTTGCCATGGTATTGCCCGAAACGGTAGGCCCGGCAGCGATAGAAGTTGCCGAGCGCCTACGCGAGGTGATTTCGTTATCAGATATTGCGCTTGAAAATGGCACCTCACTCAAGGTGACGGCCTCCATCGGCTTGGTAGAATTGGCGCAGGACGATGATCAGATAAATCTATTGCTCAACCAAGCGGATGCGGCCTTATATGAAGCCAAACGCACTGGGCGCAATAAGATTTGCGTTGGGACAAATTAATGTTTGGCAAGGGAATAACCAAAAAAAGACTAGCGTAAATCAGCTCTTGTCGCTTTACCGTTGTCCGATGCAGCGCCCCTGCACCAAAGCATGCCGCTTTTTCACAACAAAGCTACCGCCCCAATTTGCCCAACACTGTACCCAACCGTGCCAGCCGTGTTATAACCACTACTCTTGTCGCAGTCCCTTCCCTTAACCAGCGTGAGGCACCTATGAAACCAGTTCGTAAAGAAGCAAGCAAAGAAACAGGTAACTTGCAGCAAAAACGTCCCAACATCATGATTATTACCACCGATGAAGAGCGCTACCCGCCCCCTTACGAAAACGAAGCCGCGCGCAAGTTCCGCCAGGAAAACAGCAAGGTGCTCGATGAAATGCGCGCCCATGGTATCGAATTCAAACACCATCACGCCGCTTCCACCGCTTGCGCCCCCAGCCGCACCAGCATTTACACCGGCCAATATCCGTCGCTACATGGCGTTTCGCAAACGCCCGGCATTGGTAAAAGCTCGTATGACCAAAACATGTTTTGGCTGGAACCGGGCACCGTGCCCACCCTGGGCAATTATTTTCAGGCAGCGGGTTACCAAACCCATTATCGCGGCAAATGGCATTTAAACCACCCCGATCTGGATGTCCCCGGCAGCCAAACTTCGGTGCTCTCCAACGCGCCCGACGGCACGCCCTTCCCTGATCGCATCGCGCTCTATGAACACGCCAACCAACTGCGCGAATATGGCTTCAATAACTGGATCGGGCCGGAGCCGCATGGTGCCCTGCAAGCCAATTGCGGCACCTCGCGTGACGGCGGTTTTGCCGACCAGGTGTGCCGCAGTATCGACCAACTGGAACAGCAAGCCAAAAATGGCGACGAGACGCCGTTTTTGCTGGTGTCGTCATTTTTAAACCCGCATGATATCGTGCTCTTTGGCGCGCAATGGTTCACCACCTTCCAACAATTGCAGGCCGAGGGCAAACTGCCGCAGATTGATGCTGCGCCCAGCGCCAACGAAAGCCTGCTCACCAAACCGCGCTGCCAAAAAGATTACCTCTACACTTACCCGAGCATGGTCTTGCCGCAGCCACCCAACGAAACCTATCGCCAGTTTTACTATTTTTTGATGGCGGAAGTCCACAAACACATCGCCCGCGTGTACCAGCATTTAAAAAAGAGCACGCTGTTTGACAATACCATCGTCATCTTCACCTCCGACCATGGCGAAATGCTCGGCGCGCACGGTGGTTTGCATCAAAAATGGTATAACGCCTACAATGAAACGCTGCATGTGCCCTTGATAATTTCAAACCCCAAACTGTTCCCGCAAGCTAAAACCAGCGAACTGTACACCTCCCACATCGATTTACTACCCACCATTTTGGGCCTGGCTGGCATTGATCAGGAAGCCACCCGGCTGGAACTGGCCAAGAGCCATTCCGAAGCACAAAAACCGGTCGGGCGCAATCTGGCAGGCGTGATCATGGGCAAGGTTAAGGAAAACGATGAGCCTATTTATTTCATGACCGATGACAACCCGGAAGTGGGCACCCAAATGTTCAACCCGATCACCGGTTTCCCCTACAACCCCATCATCCAGCCCAAACATGTGGAAACGGTGATTACCAAACTGCCACATTTGACCGGCGAAGTGGTCTGGAAATACAGCCGCTACTATGACAACCCGCGCTTTGGTGTCGGGCAAGTGGGCAACCCCGACAATATCACCACGCCGCGCGCCATACCGGATGAGTATGAATGCTATGGCCTCACCGCCGACCCGCTGGAGCTGGAAAACCGCATGTCGCCGATCTGCCCCAACCCTTTACCTGAAAATGTGCGCGAGGCCTTGGATCACGAATTGAAAAAGCAGCACCGGGAAAAACGCCTGTACCCGCATACGCTGAATAATCAGGATAGCAATGCCAGTGGCAAACCGCAGGTGCCAATGCGCAACTAAGTGCGGTTCGGCATACCCTGTCTGCACCTGACGAAACACGCATCATCAGGTGCTGGCCTGCCTGCAGCGTTTTGAAAATAAGCACTGACGGCCATTTTCAGTTGCTTTCAGTTGCTTTCAGTTGCTCTTGCGCCGCGCACGCCAGCCAAGGCCAGCCAGACCGATCAACATCAGCGCCCAAGTTTCCGGCTCCGGTACTGCTGTCACTGCCACATTGCTGAGATACGCCACCGAATCGTTGGTCGTGTCGCTGAACGCATAAAAACTCAGGGTATGGCTCGAACCGCTCAAACCTGCCGCGTTGAAGGAGAAATGACTCCAGTTGTCATTGGGTGCGATAAGATCTTGCGCAACGCGCTGACTGTCGAGATAAACGTCAATCGAGGATCTGTAATACCCCGGGCGCAACGCTAAATCAAAGGAAATGGCAAAACTGCTGGCACTGCTGGCAAACGATTGCGACACCGTAGGGTGTTCAAAATTGGGCAGCGGATAATTTTGCAAAAAGGCCACGACACCCGTTGCAGCCTGTCCACCCCAGGCCTGACTATGATTGGCGACGCCCGTGCCGTCCCGGAAATCCCAGCCTTGTACCACCAAGGGGCCACCGTAGGGGCCAAAACCGTTCGCATACTGGTAAGTGCCGGGTGTGACAGACGACGTCTGAAAATTGCCATTTTGAATCAAATTCTCAGCACCAGCATGACTGGCAACCAACAGACTTAGACTAGCACAAGCCAAAACGAAGGGACGAAATTGCATAAAAAGCTCCTTGAAAACAATCGATGGAAAATCAGCATAACTTTTGAATCTTTACACGTTGCATGTAAAGTCGCCCCGATTCTACCACCGTACTTACGCAGATCACCCCAAAATGATAATTTTTTCTCATATAGCAATAAATTTAAATTATTCAACGGGTTCAACCAGTGTTGGTGCTCACCTGATCAATCGTGGGACATCCAATCGTGGGACATCCACTTTTATAAACTGATTACGCAACGATGCCAAATTAGTGGCATACTCACCAATCCGGCCCACTGCGCTTAAACACCAAGCTTCATTACCAAGGAACAAATTACCCATGAATAATATCGCCATTCGGCTACCTGCATGGCTTGGCACCTTCGCCACCTTCGCCACCTTCGCGCCCGTGAACGCACAAACCAGCGCCACTGCGCCAGCGACACCGCCCGCGCTGGAACTGGTCGTACTTGGCTCCGGCGGCCCCGGTGCCACCGGGCGGGCGGCATCCAGTTTCGCGCTACTGCTCGATGGCAAAGCGCGGATTTTGGTCGATGCCGGGCCGGGCGCGTTTGTGCGCGCAGGGGAGGAAAAACTCGCGCTGCGCGACCTGGACATCGTGTTGCTAACCCATCTGCATGCGGACCACACCGCCGGCTTGGCGGGGCTGGTGAAAGCGGGTGCGGTATCGGCGGGCAAACCACTTAACTATCGTATTTTCGGGCCGGGTGCGGCGGCACCTTATCCATCCACCAGCCGCTTCATCGATTTATTGTTCGGCGCGCAGGGGGCATTTGCCTATCTGATCAGTTTTGCTGCCCCGCTGAGTTTTAAAACCAGCGATATCGCCACCGATGACAAGAAAAAAGCACCGCAAGTACTGATCGACGAAGACGGTTTGCGCATCAGCGCGATCGCAGGCCACCACCGCGACGCACCGGCGGTCATCTACCGGGTTGACTACCATGGCCGCAGCATCACCTTCTCCGGCGACATCGACAAAGAAGGTTTGGCGGCCCTAAGCGCTCTGGCAAAGGGGAGTGATTTGCTGGTGTTCAATAGCGTCGTGCTCGACCCACCCGGTTCGCCCGCGCAATTGTACGCCTTGCACACCCCGCCCAAGGGCATAGGCGAGGTGGCGCAGGCGGCGGGTGCTGGCCAGGTGTTGTTGAACCATCTCAGCCCCGCCGTCGAAAAACAGCATGACGCAGTGCTGGCTTCGATTCGCGCGGCGTTTGCCGGGCCGGTGATTTTTTCTGCAGATCGATTGCATCTAAGATACTAAGCACCGGGCGCATTGTGATGCCTTAGCGTTTTCCAGCGCCGCCATTACCACATCAAATCATCCGGAATCTGGTAGGCGGCATACGGGTCATCCTCGTCAACCTCGGTGGCGGCCTTATTCACCCGCACCACCAGCGAAGCATCGCGCTCGGCGATTTTGTCGGCGATCACCCTGGGCACCAATTCAGTTATACCATTCATGCAAACAATGACCAGCCGCCCGGCCACCAAATGCGCCTGCACCGCTGCCGACACATAAATGCGTTCGATTTTGCTGCCGTGGGTGAAATTGTAAGGGATGTCGCCCGCGCCCTTGCTTTGGCGATTGGTTTGCACCATCTGGGCAATTTGCGCCACAATTGCCTTTTGGGTAGCGGCGGCATCGCGCTGGGCATTGAGTTCACGCGCGCGCTCGGCGTTTTTGCGCTGCGTTTCCAGTGCCGCCAGACGCGCCTCATCCACGCTTTGCGTGCCGGTTTGGCGCTCCACCTTTTTTTGCTTGGTTTTGTCCTGATGGACCTTTTTAGCCTTGTTTTTATCGACTAAACCGGCTTTCAAAATTTGATCTTGCAACGAGGCCATAAGTATTGCTCCGTAAATTGGAAAACCCCTAGCATAGCAAAAATTGGCCTTCGATGGACAGCAATGCATGGCATCACATTCTTCCCGTCTTACCAATCGCCAGGCAAAATAAACTATAATGCACTAACACTTGCATTCCAGCACCTTATTCAACCCAAAAACACAGCCATCACTCTGCCATTTTCCCCCGAAGCTTTCGCCCAACGCCAACTTGAGGCCTACAACGACCGTGATCTGGCGCGCTTCGTGCGCGATTACACCGAAGACGTGCAAGTCTGGCAATTGCCCGATCCCAACCCGGTCATTGTCGGGCGCGCCGCACTGGCCGCGCACTACCGCGACAAGCGTTTTAACCTGCCTGAGCTGCACGCCAAACTGGTCAATCGCATGGTATTTGGTAACAAAGTGATCGATCAAGAGGTGATACTGGGCGTGCCCGGTGCGCCGATGGAGGCTGCGGCAATCTACGAAGTGACCGAACAGGGTATCTGCAAGGCGTGGTTTATCAGTGGCAAGTAGCCAAAAAGTTTAACCAAGCCTGCCCCGATAAAATAAACTTTCTTACCATTCAGAAAGCCCCCCATGAAGAACACGCTTTTGCGTTACTGCGGCAGGCATCTACTGGCCATGGTGTTTTTTTGTACCCCACTGCTGGCGCAGGCAAGCGAAATAACGATTACCTATGCCGATTACAAACCTTACAGCTTTGAAGCGGAAGGCAAGCCCGTTGGGCTGGAAATCGACTTACTCAACGAAGCATTGGGCAAGCGTATGGGTTTGACCTTGAGGCATCAGATTTTGCCATGGGAACGGGCGCAACAAATGGTCAAGGCAGGTGTCGCCGATGGCTACGTCGCGACAATCACCGAAGAACGGGCAAAGTACGCCGATGCCAGCCATGAAGCAGTCACGTTTTGGGAGCTGGCATTATATTCCCGCAAAGGTGACCCCCGCTTTAACAACATCAAAACCCTGGAAGCGCTCGCACCATTCAAAATTGGCGCGCTCAATGGCAATGGCTGGGTCAAGAAAAACCTGCAAGGCATGCAGATTGAGTACGTCAATAAAATGGCACTTTTACCGAAAATGCTACAAGCCAAGCGGATTGACGTGATCCCCGATAACCGTTTGGTGATGCGTGATTTATTAAGTACGAGTGATGCTGCTGTCCATATCGACGAACATTTGCTTGATTTCACACGTAGTGGCATACACTTACTCATTGGCAAAACATCACCCTTGCATGCAAGGCTGGCAGAATTTGATGCTGTATTGCTGCAAATGAAAAAAGACGGTAGTTGGCAGCGCATTCATGACAAATATCTGGGCACCCCCTGATTGATCACTTTCTTTGAATACTTTAATCACTCCCCCAAAGCCATGAAAACACGCGCCATCCTGTTCATCTGCATGGGCAATATCTGCCGCTCCCCCACTGCCGAAGGCGTGTTACGCCAGCGTGCCGAACAAGCCGGGTTAAAGCTGCTGATCGATCGCGTTTACAACAATGGAACCGGGCAAGCCGCCATTTCCCGTGTTGAAAACCAAAACGCGGATTCAGAAATCATATCAAGTTCCCAGTTTTTCAAGCCTGCATCGGGAGGCAAAATGAATGTCAAAGACATTTTCAGTGACTTGCCAGGCGGCAAACTCTGCGACAAAAACTGGCGCTTCTCAGATTCGACGAATCCCGGTGCACCTGGCATACCCTGGCGCAATGCAAAAGTGATGTGGCCAATTCGATCAGTGTGGCAGTCCAGCAGGGTTTCACCCGTGTTTTCCAGGTTCACTTCCAACAAAGCCGTGCGTTTCACCGGATCAATACCGCCCGCCAGCAAAACCAGCTTGACATCGGTCTTAAAGTGGTAATTGGTGCAACTCGGGTAAGCCTTGCCTTCGCTGTCGGGGCGGCGCGCAGTCATATTATTCGAACCGCTCATGGGGCGCTCAGAAAATTCATGCAGTCGCTGCATGGACTGTTTTTGGGTAAACATGCCGTTGACGCTGATATAACGCTCAATGTCAACAAACCCGGCCTGAGTCAGCAAGTAATCGATATAGTCAACCGAGAACGGATTTTCCAGCGTACCGTACTTGGCCATTTCGCCTATCATCTGGTTTTCAAGCGCTTTAAAATCCGGGTGCCAGGAGGGGTCGATCACACCGATACAACCGCCCTCTCTCAGGAAACGAAAGCTTTTAGCCAGACACAGCGCTTCATCAACCACATGATGCAGCACATCAAAATACAGGATGGCGTCAAAATGCTGCTCAGGGAAATCCATCTCTTCCAGCGTGCTTTGGTGAAAGCGCACATCAGCGTTGCCATGCTGATGAAAATGCGCACGGGTCGTGGCGCAGCGCTCCTGGGCGATTTTGATCAAATCAGCCGAGGGTTCCAGTGCATCGACCGAATAACCCATCATCAGCAACATTTCTGTGACCCAACCTGGCCCACTTCCGATTTCCAAAATCCGGGCGCGGTACGGCAAGCGCATCACCTGCAAAAGATTCAGCAGGTCGAACATCAGGCGAAAGTATTGCGGATTACCGGGGGTCTGATCAAATGGCTTTGCGTACAACCATTCATGGTCTTCGTTGCCAAGTTTCGAGGCGTAGGTTTCAGCGGCCTCAATGGCAGATTGATACGCCATCGGATTATCGGTCAAAAAACGCTTGTATTTGATTTCAGCCGGGGAGCTTGGCACCATACTGGGGGCACGCATGATTGGCGCTGGCACAATGAGCCGCCTGAAAAAGGATTTGAAAGAATTGATAAACGACGGGCTATTCTGGTTGATGCTCATACGGCTTCCTCTACGCACTTGGGTAATGACTTTGGCCGCATATTGTAACGGATACAGGGAATTCATGTCCTGTGTTTCACCGAATTTTCCGTGGCCACGTTAATGAAGGGTATCGGATTTGCGGTAAAATTGCACATCCCCAACGCATCCCCGACTGCCATGAAAACAGAAAGAACGAATTTGGAATCGACCGCAATTACCCACGCTGGCCAGCCCGGCAACTTGCCAGCCGAGGCAAGGCGATCCGCCTTCGCCAACTCTACAACATACAGTTGGAGTTCGCTACCCAGCCTGACGGACGGATTGATTCTGTCACGCATTTCAAAACACCAAAACGCCTGATCTTGCTCGGGAAACAGGTCGTACACAAGCAAGTGGATGCCGATGACGGGTTTGAGTTTCGCATAATCAACACCCGCCTCCAATTGCGCACCCAGTGTTTTGGACAGGTAGACCATGCTACGCGCGCTCCACTTTTCGCGCTGCCGTACTTGTATTTCGACATTAATTAAATCGCCCACTTTGTCTTTGGCCAAAATATCAAGTTCGATGTATTTACCCTTGAGTTCCGATGCGGCAATGTGTGGGTTGAGCACGCTAACCACCGTATCACAACCCCCCATCAAATTTAAGTCGCGCACCACTCATAAAGCTGTTTTCATCCGACACCATCCAGGTCGCCAAAGCTGCCACTTCCTCCAGCGTGCCGACCCGCCCCAAAGGGCAATTGGTCTGATATTCATCACGTCGGTTTTTCGGTGCCTGCTGCCCCAGGCCCGCATTCAACAAACCCGGTGCCAAATCATTGACCACAATCCCGTAGCGCCCCACTTCCTTGGCCAAGGCGCGTGTCATGCCCTGCAAACCGGCTTTGGCCGCCGCATAATGCACGGGCGCTTCCACAATCCGGTCGCCGGCTACCGACCCCATATTCAAAATATGGCCGTGCTTGGCGCGCAACATCGGGCGCAAGGCGGCGCGCGAGAAAATATACGGGCCCTTCAAACAGGTATCGATGACACTGTCCCAATCGGCCTCTTCCAACAAAGCCATGGGCAATACCTGCATCACGCCGGCATTATTGACCAACACATCCAGCCCACCCCATTGCTGCACGATGGCGTCCACCGTGGCTTTGGCGTGTACCGGGTCAAACACCGTGCCCTTGAACATCAGCACCGATGCACCCAATGCCTGCAATTGCTGGTGCGTGGTTTGGGCTGATTCGTCATCTTTCAAATAAGTGAAGGCGACCCTGGCACCCGCCTGGGCAAAGGCGATGCAAATGGCGCGCCCCAGATTGCGCGAGCCACCCGTTACCAGACAGCGCTTACCCGCGAGGCGACCAGGCTGCACAGGTGTGGGCTGGTTGACGAAATCATTCATTGCTTGTTCCTTCGTTTTGGCCATGTCGTTTCGACTATTTCGAACCCATCATTTTGAACCCATCATTTCGAACGTAAGCGCGAACCCAAATCCATCAAAGAGCGCACCGATGCGCCCTGCCCCAAATTTTGCGCAAAACCACGGCACAAAGTCCAACAATCCTGACACCGCGCCACCGCCTCCAAACCACGCATTTTGGCCAAAATTTCGGATAAAGGCTGCTCCCGCACATTGCCCACCATCGAATCGATGCGCTCAATACAGGGCGAGACATTGCCCAAATGATCGATATTGATCGATTGCTCGCCCGCATGGCAAGTGGGCATGCTTTGCTGCCCCAAAAACGCATCCATTTGCTGCAAATAATCGCGTAGCGCCCGGAAATGTGGGTAACGCTGCCATAAATCCAGCAAGTGCGCACTGTAAGACTGTTGCAGCGCCTGTTCCGGTAATTGGTCTTGCTCATTTTTGGCACGCCGAAAACCATCGGTGGAAATCAGGGTCACGCAATGCCCAACCCCACGCGCGGCACTCATTTTGAGCAGGGTTTCCAGATCATCCTGATTCTCCTGCATCAAAATCGTCATAACATGCACTTGCGCGCTGCCATGCGGTGCCTGCGCCAGCAAGGCGTCAATTGCTCGCCAGGCTTGATCAAATGCGCCTGCCAAGCGGCGTTTTTGATCATGCCGCGCCGCATCCGGAAAATCAATCGACACCCCCACCTGCGCGACGCCGGCATCAAACAATTCATGCGCTTTGGCCGCATTCAAAAACCAGCCATTGGTGTACAGCACCGGCACATGGCGCTGACCAAAGGCGCGCACGATCTCCACAATATCCGGCCGCAGCAAGGGCTCGCCCCCTTCTACCGAGACCAGGAAACAACCGAGCTCAGCCATTTGCTGCGCCAGGCGCTGGTAGTCGGCCACGGTTAATTCCAGCTTCGGGGCCACGCCATTGGGCCAAAAGCCGCAGAACGAACAGCGCATATTACAGCGATTGGTCACTTGCACCAGCGCATGAAAGGGCTGTTTTTTCAGCAAACCCGCGACAAAACGCAGATCACGGCTGGTTTGATCAACAAAATTCAGGCCGCGCGAACGAACCAGGTTGACCGGGCTTAAAATTGCCATCCATTCCTCCATTGCGCGCCCACCCGGCGCGTCACATCGGCCACAATTGGCGTAATGCTGCGATATTCATCCAACACTTGCCCCACCGCTTCAATTGCCTGCTCGATTTGTTCTGCCTGAATCGTCAGCGGTGGCTCCAGCCGCAATACATTCCAACTCGATGCGGCAGGTTGCACCAACATACCCGCTTCCAACATTTTAACCGCCACCCATTGGCCGAACATGGTTTCCGATACCTTATCCACCAGCGCCGGAGCCAGTTTATCGAGCCAACTGCTACCGGTCGGGCCAAACTCAATCCCGACCAACAAACCTCGTCCGCGAATCGCTTGTACCAGCGGGTGGCCGTGCAAGCGCTTTTGCAAACCCGCCAGCAATTGCGCGCCGCGCTCGCTACTATTTTGTATCAAGCCTTCTTGCTCCACCAATTCCAGGGTTTTCAAGGCCGCCGCGCACGCGAGGGCATTGCCTTGATAGGTGGAACTGTGTAAATCAAAGCGATCCGCCGAACCATAGGCTTTATCAAACAAAGCGCGTGAAGTCACCGCTGCTGAAACCGGCACAATGCCGCCGGACAAGCCCTTGGCCAAGCATAATACGTCGGGCACAAACCCTTCGGCCTGATGGGCAAACAGCGTGCCGGTGCGGCCCAAGCCGGTTTGCACTTCGTCCAACACCAGCAGCGTGCCATGCTGCTTGCATAGCGCCTGCGCTGCCGCCAAATAACCCGTTGGCGGCAACACCACACCGCCTTCGCCTTGCAGCGGTTCAACCAGAAATGCGGCGGGTTTATGTTTTTTCAGCGTTTGCTGCAATGCGTCCAAATCGCCAAAAGCGATGCGGTGGCAACCGTCCAGCAGCGGTAAAAACGGTTGGCGCATGCGCTCGCTACCCATCAAGGACAAGGTGCCCAAGGTGGTGCCATGAAAGCCACCCAAACAAGAGACAAAATCACGCCGCCCGGTGGCGGCACGCGCCAGTTTCAGGCCCGCTTCCACTGCTTCGCCGCCGCCGCTGGCAAACAGGCTGATTTCCAGCGGCGCGGCCAGACGTTCGGCCAATCCTTGCGCCAGCTTGGCCGCACCTTCTGCCGGGCCGAGGTGACAAAAATGGAAGGCGTCCGCGTCCAACAACTGATGTAGATGCGCCACCAGTTTGGGGTGATTGTGACCCAGATTGACGGAACCAAAACCGGCCAAACAATCCAGATAACGCCGTTCATCGCTATCCCACACCCAAACGTCTTTGGCCCGTGTAAATACCCGGCCATAGCCAAGCACACCAAGTAATTTGATAAACGAGGGATTCACATATTTGGCATAAGCCTGCGTGACCGGATGCTGGCTTTGGCTGTGACTTTGGCTTGGATTTGTGCTTTGATTTGTGCTTTGATTTGTGCTTTGATTCATGCGCCTCCCATCCCGAGTTCTTTGCGCAATCCGGCATCGCGCGAGGGTTTCCAGATTTTTTGATCCAGCCAGTAATGATGGAAAAACAAGCCCCAATACAGCGCCAAACACATTTGCGCCAACGGGGCTTGCGCATCCACGCCGATGGGCAGCACACCGCGCAGCCAATTTAACAGCAAATACAAGAGCGACAGGCTCAGCATAATCCCATATGCCATCAGCGGCGCGCGGCCCAGGCGCTGGCTCCAATCAAGCGCAGCAGCCGCGTTGCAGCCTTCAGCACGGCGGCTGCTGGTGATGATCACCATGCCCAGATACTGCACCCCGTGCAAGAAACCACCCACCAAAGTGGATGCCATGAAAGCATGTTCTGTGCTGACCGGGTTCAAGATTAAAGGCTCGCGCAAACCGACCACAAACAGCGCAAACAAAGTCACCCCGGTGGCCACCACCAGTGCAAACAAACCCGGCTTTACCGCCTCTTGCTGCCTCCAGCGCCAAACCAGCAAGCCGACCCAGGCCAGCAGCGCCAAGGCCATGCCCACCTGCAAAGCCAATAACACAAACTGCTCCGGCGCGCCCGGTTGCGCAGGCAAACCCAGCATTTGGCGATGCGCCGGGTGCAGCGCCAAAAACAATACAAACGCCAGCCATAGCACGCCATACAGCAGCCATTTGTCGGTTTGGCGTGCGCTGACGCTGGCTTGCCCCAGACGCTGGTAAATGGCCAGCACGCCGTAATGCTGGCGCGTGACATGGTAAAACGCCCACATCGCCGCATAGCCAAGGTATAAGTCAAATAAACCGGGTTGATGCAGCCACCACGACAGCACCAACAGCACAGGGCCGGGCAACAGCCACAGCAAGCTGGTGTAGAGTAAGCGCCCTTGCTGCTGGCGAAAGCGTGCATCCCAATACGTGCGCTGCCAGGTGGCAAACAGATGCGGGCCATCCACCATCCACATCCAAATGATCCACAAGGGCAAAATAGCGGGTGGATACGCCAGACAAATCAGGCCCAGCAGCACGGCCAGCGCGCCGCTGCCAAAGAAAAAGAACAGGTCAAACCCGCGCCCGCCGATCCAGGTGCTGGCCAAATTTTGTGAGCTTGCCAAGCTTGGTGGGCTTGCCAGGCTTGGCGGGCCTGACTGACTGCATTGGCCGGATGCGGGGGCGGACGTGCTGCTCATGCTGTGGTGTGGTTCAGGCAGCCGCCGTGAGTGCCTGGGCTTGGGCTTGGCCTTGCTTGCCCAGCACCATGCGCACAAAGGTTTGCACGGTGAACAAACCCAAAATTTGCGCTGGACGCAAACCCGGCACAATGTGCGCCGCCGCTTCGGGCATGAGCTCACGCAGGCGCGCCAGACCCACGTCGGACACTACGCCAGCGGGCGCGAATTCGTCATCGCTCATATCGCCGCGCGCAGCCCGCTCCAGCTCGCCCCGGGTGATTTGAATTTGATAGGTGCGTTCGAGTTGAAACACGATATCCAAAAAATCCAGCGATTCCGCACCCAGCTCCTGAATTAAATTGGCCGTCGGGGAAACTTGCTCCAGATCCAACGCCAAGGAGAGGGCAATGATGTTACGGACGCTGAGTTCAATTTCTTGGGCAGTGGCAGGCTGACTCATGGTTTTCCTTGTGGTGATGAGAAATGTGGTGATATTGTACCTGAGTTGTCCCCTGCGTTATACGCTGAGCAGTTCATTAATTTTCTTTCCGCAAGCAAAAACAATCCACCAGGCAAACTTCATTGGATTCAAGAACATTATCATTCCATTTCGCACTAAAATTACCAAATTAAGTTATAGAACAAAAGTTTAGAATGTTTCGTCTACATTTTTTATATAAATCATACTGATTTTTTAGCTAATATACAAAGGTACTAAATTGTCTCTTACATATTGTTACATCTGAAGTATATTGGTAACACCCAAATCAACCATTAAATATCAAATTTAGAACATGAAAAAATTATTTTTAGCAGTTGCAGCCTCCTCATTTGCCTTATGTGCCCACGCGACCGAAGTATTGGGTCATTCCAGCGCGATGTTTGACAATCCACTACCGATCAACACCGTCTACTCTGGCATTGGCACCGATGCCTTCACCTGGGGCACCTCTGTAACAGGCATCAATCACTTGCATTTCAGTGGCACCGATTTCAGCGCCAACACCAATACGCCTTTCAAATTGGGTAGCTTTTCCTACACCAATGGCACCACCCGGTCGGGCACCAACCCCACTTCGATTGATTTCACCACCTTTATGAATTTTAGCCAGCCAAGCTTGCCCGTGGTGGCAGCCAAGTTTCGGCTCGGCTTGAACGGCACCCTGAATTCGCAAGATCCGCGCGATAGCAGCGATTTCGTCAATTTCAACCAAACCAGCAGCGGCAGCCAATTTGTGATTGACGGCGTGGCTTACACGGTGCAAATTGCGGGCTTTCGCCATGTGACAGGCGATGGCTTTTTAGCCTCTGGCGGGCGCGAATTTCATGTTAAAGAAGGTGGCACGGCCAATGTTGATTTGTATGCCGTGGTGACGACCACCCCGGTGCCGGAACCGGAAACCTGGGGTATGATGTTGGCAGGTTTGGGCATGTTGAGTTTGCTCACACGTCGTCGCAAAACGACTTCATTAAACTAATTTGATTGGATGATTGGGTGATTGATCTGGCCAAGGCCAATCACCCGCGCCATTGTGCCGCGTAAGCGCTAAACTGGCCTGAATTGGCCTAAACTGCTCTGAATTGGCAAACCATTTACCGAAATAACCCAATGAAAACGAAATATAGCATCAGCACTTGCCTCGCCTTGGCCGCACTTGGCATGTCTGCCATGGCGTCGGTGCCTGAAACGGTGACCCTGGATAGCACGGCGCGCACATCATCTGGCGCTACACCATTAACCGGCTACCTGTATTTGCCCGACGCCAAACGCTGGCCCGGCGCGCGTCCGGCCATTGTCTTGCTGCATGGCCGCTCGGGCGTATTTAGCAGCGGTGCCAAAAGTTATGACGTACACCATCTTTCCAGCCGCACCCAACAATGGGGACAGTTTTGGGCAGATCGCGGCTATATTGGCTTGTATGTGGATAGCTTTTCGACCCGTGGTTATGCCACTGGTTTTGCCGCTGGCACCAACGATGGCAGCCGTCCCAAAGAAGTCAATGAAATCACCGTGCGCCCTTTGGATGCTCGCCAGGGGCTGGAGTTTTTAAGCAGGCGCAAAGACGTACAGGCCAATGCGATTTTTCTGCAAGGTTGGTCCAATGGTGGCAGCGCCACGCTGGCCAGTATGGTGCAAGACAATGTACCAGCCACAGGCCCACGTTTTAGGGCCGCCATTGCGGTTTACCCGGCATGCACTCAGGTTGCCAAACATTTTGGCACGCCTTACCAAAGTAGCGCGCCGCTGTTATTGCTCATTGGCAGTGAAGATGAAGAAGTCAGTTATCGCAATTGCGAAAAACTGGCGCAGTCCGGAAAAAATGTGGCGTTCGTCGGCTATTCCGGAGCCAGCCATGGCTATGATTTTCCGACCGCAAAACGGCAAGGGATAGCAGCCAATGCCACGGCGACGGAAGATACCATGCGCCGGGTGGAAGCTTTTTTGGCCAGGTTTGCGCCAGAGCGGCAGGCGAAATAAACTCAGGCCGGGTGAAATTTTTTCCGAATTTCAAACGGTGAGCGCCA
>JBKJLF010000208.1:0-2869 GCA_046597185.1 Burkholderiaceae bacterium
CATTAGTCCAATTTGACCAGGGTGCGTAATAAAGTGCGCCGAATAAATTGTGGGTGCTGGATAAGAGGTGTTTGAATATGAAGTCTCTGGTCGATTTGAGCCGCTGGCGCAAGCAGCTTTTGGCTGCAGCGGTGGATTGTATTTTGCTGCCCTTGATATTTTTGGCGGCAGTTTGGATGCGTTATGACGCACTCAATTGGGCGCTGCTGCAGCAGTATGCGATTTTGATTATTGCCGCACCCATCATTGCGATTCCGGTTTTTATACGCTTGGGTTTGTACCATGCGGTCATTCGTTTCATTGATCATAAATTTGTCTATGTGGTGTTTGCCGCAGTCTCCGGTTCTTTATTGGGCTTGGCCACCCTGGCGGCGTTTGCCCATATTCCCATGTTGTCACGCGCGGTGTTTGGCATGTATTGGGTGGGAGCCATTTTGTATGTGGTCATCAGCCGTTTTTTCGCCCGTGGCTATATTTTGCATGCTGCGGATTCGAGTGCGATTGTGGTCGCTATTTATGGTGCAGGAAAAGCGGGTGTCCAATTGGCCAGTGCCTTAAGTGCAGGTAGCGATTATGTCCCCGTGGTATTTATCGACGATAAAAGAGAATTGCAAAATGCAATGATTGCCGGCATTAAAGTTTATGGCCCTGAGTGCTTGCCCGACTTGATTGTAAAGAAAGGCATCAAACAAGTCTTGCTGGCCATGCCCTCGCTGTCACACAGTCAGCAAAAGCGAATTTTGGAAAAACTCGAACCATTGCGGGTAAAAATTAAAGTGACGCCACCGATTGGTTCATTGGTTGAATCCGGTCAATCGGATGTGGGTTTGGGTGGGCAAAAACTGCGCGATATTGGTTTGGAAGATTTACTTGGGCGCGATACAGCCGTGCCGGATCAACGCTTGCTGGCCAAGTGTATTCAAGGCAAAACCGTGCTCGTTACCGGGGCCGGTGGCTCGATTGGTTCTGAATTATGCCGTCAAATAATCCGCCAACATCCGGTACGCCTGATTTTGCTGGATATGTCGGAATTTGCCCTGTATTCCATACTGCAAGAATTGACTGGTTTAAATAAGCAATTGGAACTGGGCGTAGAAATCATGCCGTTTTTGGGTTCAGTACGGGAACGCGAAAAATGCGAGCGTATTTTGGCCACCTTTACGGTCGATACCATTTATCATGCCGCTGCCTATAAACATGTGCCCTTGGTTGAACATAATCCGATTGAAGGCGTCTGCAATAATGTATTTGGCACACTCACCATTGCGCAGGCGGCCCTGGCGGCACAAGTGAAGTGTTTTGTCTTGATTTCGACCGATAAGGCGGTGCGCCCCACCAATGTCATGGGGGCCACCAAACGCCTGGCCGAATTGATTTTGCAAGCTTTGGCGCGCTCGGGCGCACGAACACAGTTTTCGATGGTGCGTTTTGGAAATGTGTTGGGTTCATCCGGTTCAGTGGTGCCGCTGTTTAACCAGCAGATTCAAAAAGGTGGGCCGATTACCTTGACCCATCCCGAAATAACCCGCTATTTTATGACCATACCCGAAGCGGCACAATTGGTGTTGCAAGCCGGGGCCATGGGGGAGGGGGGCGATGTATTTCTTTTGGATATGGGCGAACCAGTAAAAATTCTCGATTTGGCAAGGCGGATGGTACATTTAAGTGGCCTGGAAGTAAAAAGCGAAACCAGTGCCGAGGGCGCGATTGAAATTGAACATGTTGGTTTGCGCCCCGGCGAAAAATTGTATGAGGAACTTTTGATTGGCGGCAATGTGGAAGGCACGGAACACCCTTTAATCATGCGGGCGCAAGAAGCTGAAATTGTCTGGGTGCGGCTACAGCCCATGTTGCAAAGCTTGGAGCAAGCATGTATTGAATTTGATTATCAGGCGGTACGCAGTTTGTTGATGCATATTGTGGGCGAATATGCCCCGCAATGTGGAATTGAAGATCCAATTTGGCTGGCGCAAAATAAAATAGCGCTTGCAACGAAAGTCTTGCATTGATGGTAGAAACGACGGAATATCGCCTCATTTTACAACAAAGCCGCGTTATAACCATAAAATAAGCATGACAGTGGTTTTTAGTTGGCGAAGAGCGCAATAGATGGTGTATCATTCCGGTTGTAATAAAACCTGTAATGGAAAATAAGTCTGTATATAAATAAGTCGCACTTGCTTTCTGAATCAAGGTCTTGCTGGTTGGTGCAATCGACGGGTGAGAATACATTAATTTTTAAAATGGAGTAAATATGGATTTAACCGGACTGAGCGTCAGCGAATTGCGTGCATTGGAATCGCAATTAAAAAATGAAATTCGGCGTCGTGAGCAAGAAGACATGATCAAGGCGCGCGAGCAAATCCTGGCTATTGCCCATAGTGTTGGCATTCCGCTGAAAGACTTAATGGGTGCCGCGCCTGTGGTTCGCGCCAAAATGGGCGCGGTTGCGGTGCGTTATCGTCATCCGGCCAATCCGTCTTTGCAATGGCCCGGTCGTGGCCGCCAACCAAAATGGGTTGCGCAATGGCAGGAAGAGCATCAAAATCTGGATGGCTTGCGCGTTTAATCCGGGTGTAATAAGTAAGTAGCCACAGGGATCAATGAATCGGTTATCCTTGATCTTTGTGGCTATTTTTGGCTTATGCCGATTTGCCTTATGGCTGGCGCTGGTTGCTGCCTGTCGGATTTGTTCTCGTTTCATTTCTTTTTCCATTTCTTTTTCCATTTCCCATTCCTATACTCATGTTGTCTAAAACCATTTTTAAAGCCTATGATATTCGAGGCATTATCGATCAAACTCTTGATGCCAATATCGCCCACCAAATAGGACGTGCTTTTGGCAGTGCCGTGCGTGCCAAGGGGGAGC
>JBKJLF010000219.1:0-3496 GCA_046597185.1 Burkholderiaceae bacterium
ATTTCGCCTAATTTGCGCGCTGGCTCTTTCAGGTAGGGTTCAAGCTTCATAATTGATTGTCCAATTTCAATATTGGGATGAAAAATTGTATCAACCCAATATTGAAATTGGACAATCAATTATGAAGCTTGAACCCTACCTGAAAGAGCCAGCGCGCAAATTAGGCGAAATTCATGGCAACAGCGATCACCGCATTGAAGAACTGACACCCACCGATATGGAATTGCCAATTGACTTCGTTTGACGAAAATTACCCGTTTGCATTGGACGATACGCCTGAGCGCCGCAGCGCAAGGATTGAATTGTTCAAAACCACACTATTGCCAATTGGAAACGCCTTGATTGCTGCGTATCCCAAAACGATGAGATGGGCCTATTATCTGGATGACGTGATCAAGCAATACCAAAACATTCGTGATGATGCGAAACGTGTCATGAATGGTTTCGGTGACCATGGTCATCTGGTCATCATTGATCGCCACAAGATCGCTGCGGCAATGTTAATGGCAACGCTTGATGTCGCGCCATTACGTATCATCAACAACCAAAATGCGGAAACCGAAGGCGAACTGCTGGCTAACGAAATTCTTGCCTTTAAGAGTGCGGTTCGGGTTTTGGGCGAATTTTCGCGCCACGATGCGGCGACCAGCGTAGATAAGCCTTCAATCACGAAGGCGGTTTTTCCGCCGGTGCAAGAGGGCATCAGCTACCAGTATCACGCCTATCGCGCACTTCACCATGCACGCTGCCAAGGCAAAGAGCGGTTGAATTTACCATTGCTGGCGCATTGGATGTTTTATATTGAACAGTATTGGGTAAATGTCAGTGCCATTAAGCCTGTGGCATAGGCTGCACCGTGCGTGAGCCATGGCCAGTGTGGGCGTAAGTTGCGCCACGCCCGCAGCACACCATAGAATGACCGTTACATTGATGGCTGCACGACCGTTGGCACGAAATCCCACTCCAACCAGAATTGAATACTTTCTAAAAAATACTACCCAACCTTCAGTAATAGAGTATCATTACTTGCGTCCCGACAATGGAGTCTATATGGCCGATTTCTTGATTCAACATCTACAACATAAAGCAGAACAACACTCCTCCCTGCGTTTACTGCTCAGTCAATGGGATTTCGATGAAAGATTAATTCCGAAAGCACTGCAAACCGTCGGGCACTTGTTCCCGCACTATAGTCGCCACGATGAATCCCACAGCAAGCAAATATTAGTAAATATTGAGCGATTACTTGCAGATAATATTGTTAATCTCAGCGCCACTGACACATGGCTCATCCTTGAAGCTGCGTACTGGCATGACATCGGCATGGTTGTGCCACAAAAAGACTACGCAACAGCTTTGGCTGACGAAAAGTTCAAACTTTATCTGGAACAAATCAGTAACACACCTCATCACGATTTGCAACGCTTTGCTCAGAACTTCGATATCAACAATATGGCGGGCTGTTTCGGGGGGGCGGATTCACCTATCGATGCTATGGATAAGTTTCGCCAATTGATGGCCGAATGGTTTCGACGTAGTCATCACGAGCGCGCCAATCAAACAGCGCAATCGCCTTGGGAAAACGCTGGCATCAGCTCACCGCGTACCGAGTTGATACCATCACGACTATATAAATTACTCGGCCAAATCTGTCAAATGCATGGTTTGCCTTTTAAAGATGTACTCACGCAGCTCCCATATCGTGAAGCAGGGCTAGCGCGTGAAGACTGCCACCCGCGCTTTATCGCTTGCTTGCTACGTATGGGCGATTTATTGGATTTGGACAATAACCGATTTTGTCCAGTCATGCAGCAAATTGCAGGAGAGCAGCGCCCAGCCCTCAGCCGTGCGCATGAGGATAAGCACCATGCTATCCGGCATTTACGGATGGATCACGAGCGCATTGAGGTCGAAGCAGAATGTACAACCATTGACGGGTATTTGGAAACCTTTAAATGGTTCGATTGGTTAAAGCAAGAAATGCAAGACCAAATGGCACATTGGCAAGATATTGTGCCAGATCGGGTTTTTGGTTTATTGCCAACGCTAGGTAACCTCAGTGTTCGGTTAGCGGGAGGGATGCTAATCCTAAAAGACGGACAGCGCCCACAATTCAGCATAAATGGTCCAAAAGCAATTAAGCTACTGCAAGGCGATAATTTGTACGGTGATAAATTCGCTTGTATTCGTGAGTTGTTGCAAAATGCAGCCGATGCCACGTTGTTACGGCTTTGGCTGACGGAAGAAAAAAAGTACCCCTCGGAAAGCTGGAAAACGCCTGTTTTAGCAAAGGCAATTTTGTCTAGTGCAAAAATTGAGGTGAGCTTGATCGCATTAGAGGCGGATGGCAATACATCAAATAATGACAGTCGCTGGCGACTAACCATTACAGATCAAGGTACCGGCGTTAGCAAGGAAGATTTACTTCATATGTTATGTATCGGTGGGTCACAAGATAATTTACAACGACAAAATGAAATTAATAAAATGCCTGAGTGGATGAAACCATCAGGTGCGTTTGGGATTGGTTTTCAAAGTGTCTTCATGATTGCGGATGCTGTTAAATTAACCACTAAAAGTATTTTCTCAAACGAGATTCTAGAAATAACAATGCATAGCCCAACGGGCAAAAACCAAGGATTGATGTTATTCAAGAAATTGCAAAATAATATTTCACTCCCGTTCGGTACCACAATTGAGGTCACCCTTGACTTGCCACGCCACCGTGGTACTTGGGATCACAAACAAGATACGCATACTGGAAAATTAATTGCCCAACTTGATCCAATAATGAGTGATGGTGTTTCAATTGCGGCAGTCAATCTGGTAGATAAGATTGAAGAATTCTCAAAAAATTCCTTAATAGAAATTACCGGAACCATGTCAGGGATAAACGATGGCGAAGCCGCTGTAATCAACGCTAATAATGATGTTGCTAATTACGCAGATGGCGATTGGCATTTTGTGGAAGTAAACCAGCACACACTCGCATTAAAATACGAATTACAGGCTAATGACCATGGTTACTTTGAGACGCTATACCGCGGACAAGCGTTTAAAAATAACCTTGCTGGATTTCCAGGAATTGGCGTAGAAGTTAATATAATGTCAGGTAAAGCTGGCGACTGGTTAACAGCAAGTCGCGAAAAATTAGTGGGTAGTGCTATAGATCAATTACATAACACTGTGTTACAAGGCTTAAAAAAAATTATAGCCGAAGAACTTGAAAAAGGCAGTAATTGCCAAATGCTAGCACCAGAGTATAAGAGGCATTGCTCTTTTTTTCTTGCGGCAATGGGCCTTCGTTTTGGCGAGGATTGGGTTCAGTTCCCAAATCAACCAGTCGATGCGTGGCTTGATCTGCTGGTGGGGTACACGTCAACAACGTGGCGCGACCAATTTCAACAAAATAAATGGCAAGTTTATGGGGAATTTCATCATCATCAAACTCACAATTCTTCTAGCCTACCAATTATAGATATAAATTCAATGCTTT
>JBKJLF010000404.1:0-6999 GCA_046597185.1 Burkholderiaceae bacterium
CCAACTGGGTCAATGTTGGCAAAACCGCTGGACGCGGCAAGAAGTGCCCAACCCATAAGCAAATCATCCCCATCAAAGACATCTGGCTTTATCCGCTACGCCAGAATTTCCGCGCTGAGCTGGGGCGGTAGCCGTTGCTAATAACTGTTGTGGGGGCAATCGAGCTACGGGTTCACCGAATATTTACCGTATCGGCCTGTTGCATCACCCTATTGGTTGGCTGAACCAAGCCGAGCGCCATGTGGCATCGCACCGTATCGCCGAGAGTTTTGATTTTTGGCTGCATGGGCACACGCATGATGCCTGGGTAGAAGCGCGGCATAATCATGTAAGCATCGGGGCCGGGGCAGTAGGGGGGGGGGCACGGCGGGTGAGTTTGGGATGAACCTGGTCAGGCTGGATTTGCCCGATGTTGGTAATGGTGCGGCCGCTGGCAGTGGGGGTGCGGCCGCTGGCAGTGGGCGAAATGAAGTGCATTTGCACCAGTTTCGTGATGGGTGGACGATACAGCCGATTCCAGTTCATGCACCGCGCGGGGTGTGGGCGTTTGCCTTGCCCGCGCGTTTGCAGATGCGGTTGGCTGGCTGGGTCAAGGGCGGGTTGAGCACATTTGGCTCAGCTAGTTCTCATGCAAGTGCGAATCCAGTGGTCATACCCGGTCCTTTGCCTGCCTTACATCTGAAAAATTTCCGGGGTTTTGCTGACCGGCATTTGGACTTGCATGAACGGCTGACGGTATTGGTGGCGCAAAACGGTGCGGGAAAAAGCACCATCATTGACGCTTGTTGTCTGGCTTTACGGCCCTTTGTCAGTATCTTTGACCTGTCCGGCGAAGCGGATGCCGTGTTGACCCAGGACGACATCAGAATGGAATCGGCACCCGTTGGTGTGAGTCGCAAACTCCCTTGCGTCATCACTGCTACGGGCAAGCTTGCCAAAATACCTGATTTGTCGTGGAAATTGATGCGCCTTGACGAAAAGCCGGATACCAAGTTTGACCAACCCGCCCAATTTTCCACCCGTACCAAAGTCGAAGCGGACAAATTGCAGGAATGGGCGAGCGAACTCCAGACGCTGGTACGCGATAACCCTGGCCTTGCTACCAATCTGCCCATATTCGCCTGTTATGGCGCGGCGCGCATGAACTCCCGTGCTGTCTTTGCCGCCGCCGTCGCGGGTAGTGATGACCAATGCAACCGCACCTTCGGTTACCGCGATTGCTTGAAACCCGATACCGATTTCCAGGACTTTGCTGACTGGTTTGCCTGGCTTTGCCAATGGCGCGATCAAGAGTTGGCGCGCCAGCTCAAGTTTGGTGCGGCCAGCAATGCCCGCACCCGCTGGGACGCCATGCTTAAGGTGATTCAGCAAGCCATTGACCAATTGCAAAGCGCGTTTCCGAAGCCGCAATTCATCCTTTCCACGGAGAGTGAAGCGGCACAAACCTTGCGCACCATGCTGGAACAACATTTTGGCGTGCAACACGAAGAAATGATTGAATGCGAACGCCTGATCAGCCTGGAAGGATTCAAGCGCAAGATGGCCGCCAGAAAAAACGGGGGGGTGTATGCTGCTTGAACAAGGGCAATGCACCGAAGAGTACGCACTGGCGTGCGTGGCAGAAGCGGTGCAGGAATTATTGGACAAAACCGCCGATTTGCCTTTTGCTACGGCGATTCGGCATACGCTAACCTGGCAAGGCGGGTAGTTGATTGAGAGGCTGCCTCCTCGTTGTTAAACGTCATTACTGACTTATTAAGCAGTTTAATATGTCAGTAATGACCAAATCATGGCAATTCATCGCGCAATTGGTTGATCAGCGCCAAGGTGACTGGGGGCGATCCTGGCCGTACTGCCAGCAAGGCAATGCCGTTGCGTTCGCGGTTGCCAGGGTGGGCAGATGATAAGGTCTGGCGTGCCAAGTCTGAAATTACCTGGCCTACGCTCTTGCGCTGGTGTGCGCCCATTTCTTTTGCTTTTGCGAGAACGTCATCGTCAATAGTCAATGTGGTTCGCATTTTGTCCTCCTGTGCCGTTGCTCATCAAACATCATGCATCATACATCTTTCTAGGTGCGATGCGATGATAGTTCGCCATAGGCGGAAATTCACAGCCAGTGCTCGATGCCGGATGGCGAGACAGCTATAATTGTGATTTACCACGCTTGAGTTGGTTGGCCCGTGTTGGCTATTGCCGCAAATATTGTGGAATCTATTGTTGCTGAACTCCTGCATTGACGTATAATCGCTGCCATGTACACTATTATTGAAACGCCTGTCTTCAGTGCTGACGCCAAAGCTATTTGGTGTGAAGATGAGCGCGGTGAATTCTGCACATGGTTGGCCCAAAATCCGCTTGTTGGCGACGTGATCCCCGGTAGTGGTGGTTGCCGCAAAGTGCGTTGGGCGCGCGCGGGCATGGGCAAGCGGGGTGGCACACGAGTGATTTATTTTAATCGGCTGGAAAATGGCGTCATTTACTTACTGGTAATTTATGCCAAAGCGGTACGCGGGAATATCCCTGCGCATTTGCTCAAGGCGATCAAGGGAGCAATCGAACATGGCAACGGATGAGGTTATGACTGGCAAAGCGCTGGGTGAGAAATTATTGGCTTCGGTGCGGCAAATGAACGCTGGCTTGGGTGAAGTGGTGCATTCTCCGGTATTGGCTGCGCGCCAAAAGTCGGGTTTGTCGCAAACTCAATTTGCAGCGCTGTTGGGGGTGTCGGTACGAACCCTGCAAGAATGGGAGCAGGGGCGGCGGCAACCTTCGCGTGCGGCGCAAACCTTACTCAGGGTGGCGATGGCTCACCCGGATGTGTTGCGGGAGTTGGTGGAGAGTTGATTCAGGTTTGGCCCTTACCCTATCGCTTAACACCTATTGTGGTTCGCATTTTTTAGCGTGGCTCCTCGCGTATCAAACCTGCCTTATGGGTTACACTCACGGCTCAATTGAGGCAAACAAATAAATTGGCGGATAAAATCCATGGCAACAAATATCCCGAGCTGGATGGATGCACCACCAGATGAGCTTTCATGCACACAACCTGTTATTTCCAAGGTGCAAGGGTTGCCTTTTAATGATTTGAGTTGGCAGAATTTTGAGCGGCTCATACTCCGCTTGGTTCGCCGCGAAGGCACGGTTCAGGACTGTAGTGTGTATGGCACGCCTGGCCAAAAACAACATGGAATTGATATCCTCTCGGTACTTACTGGTTCACCACCTGTTAGCGTGTGCTACCAATGTAAAAAGGTCGAAAAATTTGGGCCGGCAGATATTCGCGATGCCATTGATAAATTCCTGAAAGGAAAATGGATTGGTTCAGTGAAAACATTTGTCCTTTGTGTATCTAGGCCACTAGAAAGTACACAACACTGTGAAGAGATCGAGCTACAAAGAATAAAACTAACCGAAAAGCAAATAAAATTGCAGATTTGGGACGGTTCTGAAGGTGGCGAATTATGTGAGCGCCTCAAGGAACTTCCTGAACTGGTAGATGACTTTTTTGGCCGTGTTTGGGTAGATGCCTTCAATGGCGCGCAATCTGCAAGCGCCTTGGGTGCGCGCTTGGATGGTATCGATTTAGCACGATTAAGACAACGCCTTCAAGATTTATATGCCGTCTTATTTAATCAGCATGACCCAGGCATTAGGGCGGAAGGCGGTCAATGCGTAGACTATCTTAGTCGTTATGTTCCTGCCGATGTAATTGAATCGAGGTCTATTACCACACGAGGCGGCGAACGGAAGGCTGACCGCGACATGCAAAACAGTCAAACCGACGGCGCTGATTTGTATGGCCGACCCTTGGAAAACAGCCGTGTGACTGCCAGCGTGGAAAATTATGAAACACGTAGAGCAGCGCTTGAATGGCTCAGTGAGCAACAGTTTTGTGTTGTTTTGGGTGAACCCGGTGCAGGAAAAAGTGCTTTGCTTCGTCACTTGGCACTCTCGCTGCTCAGCCCCGAAGTACCGTCGCAAGGGCAACTAAAACCAACTCTATTGCGGCGGCTTCCCGCATGGCTGTCGTTTGCCGGTTTTGTTGATGCCATTTGTAAAAAACCAGATTGCAGTGTTGAAGACTATTTTCACGATTGGCTGCATTTAAATAGCTTTGATGACCTCCAGGATTTGTTCAGGCGCTCTTTAGCTCATTCAGAAATTATTTTACTCGTCGATGGTTTGGATGAAGGGTTGCCACAGGCATTTGCACAAAAAGCGATTGATCGCATTGTTGCTTTCACAAAGGCGCATAGTGCCGCTGTCATTTGCACAAGCCGCCCGCGTGAGTACAATGCACTGGACGTTCCAACAACATGGCAAACTGCAACCCTTGCATCACTGAACGACGAGCAAATTTTGAAATTTGCCGCCCGTTGGTTCACGATTGTTGAATTGGCGGGTGCCGAATCAGCCCCATCCCCAAAAACCGATCCACGTGCCCAAAGCCGGGCAGAATCTTTTCTGGCGGCAGTGCGGGTAAGCCAGCGCACCCATCAACTTGCGCGCACACCACTACTGTGCCAAACGCTGATCGAACTTTTTCGAACAACCCAACGCTTGCCCGAAGAGCGTGTCGCAGTTTACGAAAAAATCATTGAACTGCTCCTTGAACGCCACCCTGGTGCCCGTGTTCGTGCAGCAGGAAGTATTGTGCCGCAGCAATTGGTCGGGATGCGCCCGAGGGATATAAAAGAAATTGTGATTCGTCTGGCAAAGGGGATGCAAGCGAACATTGCGCACGGCCTGTTTAATCGCCAACAATGCGAAAAACTTTGCGCCGAATATCTGGAGGATGAAACAGATGGCTTAGGGCAAACAAAAGCTCAGGCGCGGCACCAAGCCGAAGACGTAGTGACACAATTGCTTTCACATTTCGGCTTACTGGTCGAAAGAGCACCCAATCAGCTTGGTTTTGTGCATTTGAGTATTCAGGAATTTTTGGCCGCAGAAGCAATATGCCGCCAAACTGAAGAAGAGCAATTGGCATTTGTGGGGCGCGCTTGGCTGGATATTCGCTGGCGCGAATGTCTTATAAACTGGTTTGGTTTTCAGAGTTACAAGGGGAAGAAACAGTTAGCGGGGCAAGCAGCAGAGCGCATTACCCAACTTGGCACCACTGGCGAGTTTGAACGTATTCAATCATTACAATTACGCACTAATTTGGCTTGTACTGATCTCGGGCTGCCTGTTAGCATAGCGCGAAAAGTGGTGTTGGAAGCCGCCGCCGATGTCGAAATTTCGCCGTTTTCCGAACACCGTGTTGTGCTTGCAAAGTATTTAACTTTGGGCGCGCTCGGCTCGGCAGTCTGCAATGAGTGCATTGCCGCGTTGCAGAAATGGGTGCCAGGAAGAAATACTTATGTTCGCGCAAACACGCTGACCCGATTACAGACTTGGGCACCCGCCGATGATTTAAAAGCCACATTATTACGTGCCATACACGACGAAGACCGCGCTTGCAGGGTTGCAGCCGCAATCACATTTAGCAAAGTATTTGGCCCTGCTGACGAGGCTTGCAAGGTGCTAACCAAGCTTGCCCAGACTCATACTCGGCCTGAGGTGCGGGCGGCGGCTTTAAAAGGTTTGGCAGCGCAAGTTGATTGGGGCGAGTGCGCGCTGGATGCAGCTAATTCAAATAGGGCGAGCTGCAATGTTGAACTGGCGCTCGCGGTGATTGGCATCCGGGTAAGGGCGGCAGTGAATCATGATGATGACCTTAACGTGATGTGGCGCTTGTGGAGACATGACGCCGTTCATTATTCTCAGGCAAAAGAGTTTCTTGACTTGTATTGTCAAGGTTGGCCCAAAAGACCAGGTATACGGAAAGCATTTATTGAAAAAATTGAGCACACCGAAACACCAGGTATTGAATTTGAACTTTCGTACCTGATCCAAAATTACCCGAATGATGAGGAAATAGCACTTATTCTTGCAAAAAGAATCGAGATGCATGGTTTTCATTTTTCATCATATGCCAATGAACTATGGGACATCTTAAGGCAAGGTTTTCGCGGGCATCCTGCATTAATCGAACCGATTAGAAATATGTTGATTGAACGCCGCGAGAAATATGCTGCAATTTATTGGGGGCCAGACATTGTAGGGGCATATATTGTCCTTGGTGATCGGCAAGCGCGCGACGAGCTTTTGGCCTGTTACGAACCAGGTTCTTGGACGGATAAATTCTGGATTGCGAAAGCGCTCATGATTGGTTGGCCGCAGGATATTGAAGTGCTCAACACTTTAAAAAAATGGGCAAATGGCGGTTTGGACTTTGCCGTGCCTTTGGCTCAGTGGGCGGAAGTTTTATTCGATCAAAAATTGGCGCAAAAACAATGGTTGATCTGGTTGGCTGAAAATAGTAAGGGCAACAGTGCCGGAAGGGCATTATTGGCGCTAATTGAAGCATTTCCAGATGATGAAACCCAGGCCATTATTTCCAAGCGACTAGCTAGCGAAAATTTTTGGTTCTATGAGCAGGATCGGCTTGAGAGCAAAATGGCCTGCATTAATCCTGGCAGTACACAAAGCCTTGCCTTGTATGAACGCTCATTAAGGGAACTTGAGGGGCCGCCAATGAATGAATGGGCGGCTTCTGTTCAACACCTGCCGGAAATTCGAGCTCGCCTCCTGGTTGCAGTTGCACCTGCTGCGCTGGATGTACGAATGGCCATCTTCGATACGTTGCGAACGAGAATTGCAAGTTACGTGGAACTACAGCAGTTAACACCAGATATATTTGCAGAAGAAAATAGTGCGGTAAGAGCGACAGGACTTCTCGCCCTTGCGCAAGCAGCAAAAACAAATCCCCAATTATCAGAAAATATTGTTCCAAAATTTCGCGCAGAACTATCAACAGTTGGGCTTTATTTTCAAGCCAGACGCCGCATTGGGTTTGTAGCATTATTGGAATTAGGAATGTACGACGCCGCAGTACAAGCATTAATGGCCGAAAGTAAAGGAACAATTCCCTGGGATTATATGTTTGATAGTATT
>JBKJLF010000483.1:0-4570 GCA_046597185.1 Burkholderiaceae bacterium
TGCATGGGCATCATGGCAATGCCTTGCAAATACACCGCATTCATGCCGTAGGCCGAAAGATGGGTGTCGCCCGCCAAAAACTCGTGCTGGGCTTGTTCGGGCCAATGCTTGCCGCCATGTTCGGGGGCACCATATTGCGCGGCGTGGTGGTCGTGGCGACCTTGCACCTCTTGCAAGAAAATAATATCGACCCCCAAACTGTGGATGGCTTGCTTTAAAGCATGCACTTGCGGCAAGCCGCGCAGCGCGGAGACGCCTTTGTGGATATTGTAGGTGGCAATTCTGAGTTTCATGGCCGACTTTTTGAGTGAGGTTTAGTTTAGTTTAGTTCAGTTCAGTTTGGTCAGGTTTATTTCGGTTTATTGGGCATTAAAAAATTCATCGAATCGCCAAACTGCGCGCCGGGGCTGCCATCGATCTCCAAAATGCGCAATAATGGTTTGAATACGGCATAGCGGCTCGCTGTCTTACGCACATAGTCTAACACCATTGGGATGTCGTTTAAGTAATGATCTTTGCCATCGCGATGATGTAAGCGCGCAAAAATACCGAGAATCTTTAAATGGCGTTGCAAACCCATCCATTCAAAATCCTGATAAAAGCCGTCAATATCCGGGTTGACTGGCAAACCGATGCGTTTGGCCGCTTCCCAATAGCGTACCACCCAGTCGAGCACCATTTCTTCATCCCACTCAATATAGGCATCACGCAGCAGCGAAACCAAATCGTAGGTGATGGGGCCATACAGCGCATCCTGAAAATCCAAAATACCGGGATTGCCAGGGTGGATCACCATTAAGTTGCGCGAATGAAAGTCGCGGTGGACAGTGACTTGTGGTTGCGCCATGGCGCGCGCGAGCAAGGCGTCGAAGATTTTATCCAGCTCGGCTTGTTGCTTGTCTGTTAAGGTGAGGCCCAAATGTTGTTGCAGATACCATTCCGGGAACAGTTTTAATTCGCGCAATAAAAACGCTCTGTCATACTCAGGGAACACATCAGATTGGCTGGCGCGCTGGATTTTGAGTAAGGCAGCAATGGCATCCATATACAACTGATGCGCCGTATCCGGGCTGAGTTGGTGTAAATAGGTGGTGTTGCCAAAATCGCTTAACAGCAAAAAACCTTGTGCGGTGTCTTGCGCCAAAACCGCCGGGACGCTCACCCCGGATTCGGCCAGGATTTGCCCGACGCGCACAAATTTGGCGCTATCTTCTTGCTCGGGCGGCGCATCCATCACGATCACGCTGTTGCCATCGGCGCAGTCGATGCGGAAATAGCGGCGGAAGCTGGCGTCACTCGATGCCGCGCGTAAAGTATCGAGTGTGAGCGGCGCAAAGTCGCCAGACTGTGGCAAATTGCTCAGCCAATTTAGCAATTGTTGATGACGTGGTGTGGAAAGCATAATTTAATTGTAACAAAGATGGATGATCGGGAAGGTAAAACAGTAAAATTGCGTGTCTGAATCAAGTTTCTCCTCAGTTATCTCTATAATACGGGATTCCCTATTCAAGCGGCACCGCATCGCGAATTTTCATGAGCTGGTTACCTGCATATTCAACACCTGTCCAATTATTACGTGTATTGACCACGCTTTTAACGGCGACATCAATCCCGTTGCTGGGTTACGCCCAAACAGTTGTCAAAAAGCCAAAAACTATTGATGATAAGAATGCACCTGTGACGGTGCAGGCCGAGAAAATCTCTGGCCGCGCGGATCGCGAAATTAAGCTTGAAGGCGAGGTCGAGTTGCAACGCGATAAAACCCGCATTTTCTCCGACAAAGCCACCTATCGCCAGGTTGAGAGTGACGTGGAGGCGCAAAGCCGGGTGCGGATTTGGCGTAACGGCGATTATTTTACCGGCGACGAATTAAAACTCAATCTCGATTCCGGTGCGGGGACGATGACGCATCCCACCTATAAGTTGGAATTGAACAATGCTCAGGGTTCGGCACAACGGGTTGATTTTATTAATGAAAACGAAGCCAACGTGGTGGAAGGCACCTATAGCTCGTGCGAGGGGCCGAACCCGGATTGGTATTTAAAGGTCGATACCTTGCACCTGGATACCGGGCGTGAAGTGGGCGATGCGGGTAAAACCGTGATCGTTTTCAAAGGTGTGCCGATTTTGGGTACGCCCGCCCTGTCTTTTCCGCTGACCGGGGCGCGCAGTTCGGGTTTGTTGCCGCCCACCATCGGTGCCACTTCGACCGGCGGCGGTGAGCTAACCTTGCCGTATTATTTTAATATTGCCCCGAATCGTGATTTAACGCTGTACCCCAAAATTATTGCGCGACGCGGTTTGCAACTGGCGGCGAATGCGCGCTATTTGGGCGAGTCGTATCAGGGTGAAACCAATCTCGAATATTTGTCTGACCGCAAAACCCGTTCCAACCGCTATGCCATCGCCTCGGTCTTTCGGCAAATGTTGAACCCTTCCTGGGCTTATGGCTGGAATGTGAATCATGCCTCCGACAACGATTATCCGAGCGATTTTGCCAGCTCGCTGGCGACCAGTACGCGCCGTCAGTTGATCCGCGAAATTCGAACCGATTACGCAACGCCCAACTGGAATGCTGGCTTGCGCTTGCAAAATTATCAGATTCTGCAAGACCCCGCAGCCTTGCCGGCCACCGTGAAAGGGGCTAATCCGCTCGATCCAGCCGTCATCCAGGCTAAAACTTTGCTGGTGGATCGCCCCTATGACCGTTTGCCGCAAATTACCTTTCACAGCGGGCAGCATGATGTGTCGGGTTGGGATTGGTCGGTTGATTCTGAACTGACGCGCTTTTGGCACCCCGACAAAGTGCGCGCGCTGCGCTTTGTGCTCAATCCGCAAATTTCGTATTCTTATATTCGCAGCAGCTTCTTTGCGACGCCCAAGTTATCCCTGCATGCCAGCAAATATCAACTCGATGGTAGTGCCAGCCAAGTGGGCGGCTTACCCACTTCGGCGAACCGGGTGTTGCCCACGGTCTCGCTCGATACTGGCTTGATCTTTGAGCGCGATGCCAAGTTATTGGGGCGCAAAGTGACGCAAACCCTGGAGCCGCGCCTGTTTTATGTGAATACGCCCTATCGCAATCAAAGTAAGATTCCTTTATTTGATACCGCCGATACCAGCTTTAATTTTGCCCAGTTATTTACGGAAAACCGCTTTACCGGGCAAGACCGGATTAGCGATGCCAATCAAATTACGGCGGGCATCGTCTCGCGGTTTATTGAAGATTCGGGCGTGGAGCGCTTGCGCCTGGGCTTTGGTGAACGCTTTTACTTCCGTGATCAACGCGTGGTACTGGATGATACCAGCCCGGTGCAAAATGTGGCGCGCTCCGATCTATTGCTCTCGGTGAGTGGCCGCCTGTCGCCCAGTTGGTCGCTGGATAGCTCGGTTCAATACAATCAGAGCAGCCATAGCACCGTCAGCAGTAATTATGGCGTGCAATGGAAACCGGGTGAAAAACGCGTCTTGAATGGTGAAGTGCGGTATTTGCGTAATAGCTTTGAGCAGTTTAATTTATCCGGCCAATGGCCGCTGGCGCAGCGCTTGTACGGCGTGGGGCGGATTGGTTATTCGCTGCGTGAACGGCGCACTACCGAAAGTTTGGCCGGTTTTGAATATAATGCCGATTGCTGGGTTTTGCGCGCCGTGGTTCAGCGCTTTGCCACCGCTACCCGTGATGCCACCACCAGCTTTTTCTTGCAATTGGAATTGAACGGTTTATCGAAATTGGGCCCGAATCCACTGGAGGCCTTAAGTAAGAATATTCCAGGATATCAAAAGGTTAATCAGGCTGGCAATACCACGCCTTGATTGGTTTAGGTTTTTACTTTATTTATTAAGTTGGTTTATGAATGCTATAAAATTGCATAAGACTTTGTCGCTGAGGTTGTCAATGAGGTTGTCAATGAGGTCGTCAATGAGGTCATTGCGCCTGCTCCCGCTGCTGGGTTTGTTGGCCATGGGTTCCGGTGTTCACGCGCAAAGCGCCAAGGCCCCGGTGAAGGCCGAGGTAATCGATTCGATTGTGGCCGTGGTCAATGATGAAGTCATTACCCATAACGAATTACAGGCCCGTATTGAGTTGATTAGCCAGCGCATGCGCAGCCAAAATGCGCCGGTCCCACCGCTGCTTGATTTGCGTCGCCAAGTGTTAGAGCGCTTGATCGTTGAAGCGGCGCAAGGGCAATTGGCCAGAGATGGCGGTTTGCGGGTGGATGACGCGTCGCTGGATCGGGCGATTGGCCGCGTTGCGGAGCAAAACAAGCTGACGGTGCAACAATTGCGTGACCAGGTTGAAAAAGACGGCCTGGGTTTTGCGGCCTACCGCGAAGATATTCGCAATCAAATCACCATGATTCGTTTGCGTGAGCGTGAAGTGGATAACAAGGTGGTGATTTCTGACGCCGAAGTCGAAAATTTCCTGGCGGCGGAAGCGGCGACAGCGCAAACCCAGCAAGAAATCAATTTGGCGCAAATTTTGATTCGCATCCCGGAAAATGCATCGTCCGAGGTAATTGCTGCGCGTCGCAGCAAGGCCGAAGAGGCATTGCAAAAGGTTCAGGCGGGG
>JBKJLF010000559.1:0-4707 GCA_046597185.1 Burkholderiaceae bacterium
ATGGTTGGTGGCCCGGCTTAAACATGAGCGGGGTGCTGGCAGCGCGATTAAAGAAATCAATATCGCCAATGGCAAAGCCTCCGCCCAGCTTGGTATGCTGTGTCAGGATGGTGCGCGAGGATTTGCGTGGCGGCTGGCGAAGGCGCGTACCGGGCACGGCAGCCCGGAGAGTAAGAGTGACTTTGCCAGCTTGAATGAATACACGGCCACTTGGCACCAGCAAATAAGCGCAAGCAAGGAAGCCATCAATTTACCCTTGTTGGTGTATTACCCGATCAACCGTGCGGTGGTGGATATTCCGCTGCGGATTCGGCAAAAGCACCAATTCACCATTTTCAGTGCCTATGACGACGCGCTCACCAGTGCCGCTAATTTCCGCACCTTTTTTGAATGGTTTCGCGAGCGTGAAGATTTGGAAAACGAACAGGCAAGGGATGTTGACGAGGCGAACGGCCAGCGCTATCAGGACAGCCAGTTGCAAGCCGTGCGCCAGGCCTTGGCGTGCTTCATGCCGGAATTTTCCAAACTGAGTGTGCGGCGCAATCCGCTGCGCATGGAAGTGCTGAAAAATGGCAAGCGCTTGTTGGTGGATCAACTCTCCGATGGCGAAAAATGCCTGATTGCGCTGGTGGGCGATTTGGCGCGCAGGCTGGCCATTGCCAACCCCTTGCGCGAAAATGCCTTGGCGGGCGAGGGCGTGGTGTTGATTGATGAAGTGGATTTGCATTTGCACCCCAACTGGCAACGCATGCTGATAGCACGCTTGCAGCAGACTTTTACGGGCTGCCAGTTTTTGCTATCCACCCATTCGCCGCATGTGATTGGCAATGTTCAGCCGCAGTCGCTGTTTTGCTTGCGCCAGGAAGCGGGTGGCATGGTGTTTGATCAACCGCGTGAATCGTATGGCAAGAATGTGGATCGGGTGTTGGAAGATATCATGGGCTTGCCAACCACGCGCCCGGATCAGGTGCAAGCCGATTTGCAGCAGATGTTTGAGTCGATCAGCCGGGGCAATTTAACGCAGGCACATGAGCAAATCGACGTGTTGCGCGGTCAAATTGGTGATGATCCTGATCTTGGTAAGGCGGAGGCATTGATCCGGCGCAAGGAGGTGATTGGGCGATGAAAGCAATCCCAAAAGGAGTAGAACCAGCCATTTTTACCGCCTGGAAGGCGCTCGCCAATGATGATTGGCAACCAAGTTACGGCATTCTTGGTAACCCGCAAAAGAAAGCGGTGAAACACGCCTTGATGTTGGAGCAAGGCTATATTTGCTGCTATTGCGAATGCAGATTGGTTGAGGATGATTCGCACATTGAGCATTTTGTACCGCAAAGCGAATCGGATATTGGGGCTTTGGATTTTGCCAATATGTTGTGCTCGTGCCAGCAAAACTTGGCCAAGGGTACGCCATTGCATTGCGGGAATTTGAAAGGCGATCAAAATGTGCCGATCTCGCCGCTTGACCCGGATTGCGCGACAAGGTTTGTTTTTGCAGCGGATGGACGAGTACTACCTGCCAGCGTGGGTGATAAAGCTGCAATTGATACGATTGAACTGCTGGGTTTGGATATCCCGATACTGCGGGCCAGACGGGCGAAAGTGATTGAAGTGTTTTTGGATGAATCGCTTGAGGTTGATGAACTCAAGCGCTTGCTTGGCGCGTATTTGCAGAAGGATGCGTGCGGGGCGTATGGCGAATTTTGGACGATGGTGGATGGGTTGTTTTGAATGGCCCTGAGTAACTTTTTTTCACATGGTTTGTTTTAACTGGTGAAAACCGCTTGGTTTTGCCATACACTATTTGGGCATCCAAACTAACGCTCGCATCTCTAACAAAATATGATCTGGAAACTAACTTTGTATGATAGATATCGTTAAACAAATTCGTAAAGCTGATGTGTTAATTGTTGTTGTTACGCCAGTAGAGGCTCGAGCCGTCATTGCGGCTGCAAAGGCAATTACCAACGAAAATGCTATCTCTTTTCCTATTGGTGATCGAACCTATCGTAACTTAGGTGTGATAGGCGGTCACCGCGTGTTTATGGCTACTTCGGAGATGGGCACGGGTGGTGTTGGTGGGTCACAAGAAACGGTTCGCAAAGCGAGAGAAGTGCTTAACCCAATTGCTGTGATTATGGTAGGCAAATTGTTGAAGAAACCCGCCAATTGCGTGACGAATTAGCCAAGCAATTCAATTACGATGCCGATGCAATTTTTGAGGCCATCAAAACTCGGCAAATCCAATCCGGTAAAGAAACGGTTACTTTGCCAGCAAGAAAGGCTGTCCCGATCCCGGATGTGGCATGAAACTGGCGCGGGCAAATCGCTTGTCACCGCGCCAGTTCAGATCAATTAAAACCTGCACAATCTACTTACACAATCCCGCTTAAACAATCCTGTTACCACTGGCCGGATCAAACAACGTCGCCTTACCCAAATTAAACGACAACAACATGCTCTGCCCCGGGTGCACCGCCTCACGCGGGTGGGTGCGGCAGGTGACGGGCGTGCCGTTCAACTTGGTAATCACCAACGTATCCGGCCCGGTCGGCTCGGTCATGCTGATAGAACAGGTAAACTCCTGTCCATGCTCGCCATGTGCGCTTGACAAATCGGTGATTTGTTCAGGACGTATCCCCAACAACACTTCTTTACCCACCCATGCCTTGACCTGATCCGCCGTGGCATTCAAACGCAACGCCACGCTGTTATTTTCATTGGTGACCTTGATCGACACATTGCCGCCATCCACATCGATTTTGCCGGGAATAAAATTCATCGATGGCGAGCCAATAAAGCCCGCCACAAACAAATTGGCCGGATTGTCGTAAATCTCCTGTGGCGTACCCAACTGCTGTACCACGCCATCCTTCATCACGGCAATCAAATCGCCCATGGTCATCGCTTCAATCTGGTCATGCGTGACGTAGACGATGGTGGATTTCAAACGCTGGTGCAAGAGCTTGATTTCGGCACGCATTTCCACCCGTAGCTTGGCATCCAGATTCGACAGTGGTTCGTCAAACAGGAAAAGGCTGGGTTTGCGCGAAATGGCGCGACCCATGGCCACGCGTTGGCGTTGACCGCCCGATAACTGCGCCGGACGACGGTCCAGCAAGTGCGTGATTTGCAGCGTTTCGGCCACGCGCGCCACAATCTCTTCTTGCTCGGCCTTGGGCACCTTCTTCACACCCAAACCGAAGGCGATGTTTTCCCGTACAGTCATCGAAGGGTAGAGCGCATACGATTGAAACACCATCGCAATGTCGCGGTCTTTGGGTTGCAAATCATTGACCACTTTATCGCCAATGCTGATCTCGCCCGAGGTCACCGTTTCCAGCCCCGCGATCATGTTCAACAGTGTCGATTTACCCGAGCCGGAACCACCGACCAAAATCAAAAATTGCCCATCTTTGATGTCGATATTAATATTTTTTAACACTTCCACCCCGTTCGGGTAGACCTTACGTACATTGCGAATTGATAAACTTGACATAGCTGCTCCTTAACCTTTAACTGCGCCAGCGGTCAAGCCGCGCACGAAATAACGACCTGCAACCAGGTACACCAACAACGTCGGCAATGCGGCGATAATCGCACCTGCCATATTGACGTTGTACTTCGGCGAACTGCTGGAGGTGTTAACCATATTATTCAGACCC
The DNA here is from genome assembly GCA_046597185.1 of Burkholderiaceae bacterium. GTDB lineage: Bacteria > Pseudomonadota > Gammaproteobacteria > Burkholderiales > Burkholderiaceae_D > CAMBDR01. Next base: position 3,666 of record JBKJLF010000559.1, read on the forward strand.
ACCGTAATCGGCTGCGCATCGTTGCTGGCGAAAATGATGCCGAACAAAAAGTCATTCCAAATTTGGGTGAATTGCCAAATCACGCATACCACAAAAATCGGGCCAGAAATTGGCAACACAATTTTACGGAAGATCAGGAAAAAACCTGCGCCATCAATCCGCGCGGCCTTGATCAATTCTTCCGGCACGCCAATATAGTAGTTGCGGAAAAATAAAGTGGTAAACGCGGTGCCGTAAATTACATGCACCATGACGAGGCCCGTCGTGGTATTGGCCAGACCCAGTTTGCCCAGGATACTCGCCATCGGCAAAATCACTACCTGAAACGGGATAAAACAACCCACCAACAGTGCGGTAAATAAAATTTCGGAACCGCGAAAACGCCAGTGCGCAAACACATAGCCGTTAAACGCACCCAGCATGGTGGAAAAGAATACCGCAGGCACCACCATTTTGATCGAATTCCAAAAAAACGGTTTCAGCCCAGTTTCATTGGTCCCAATCGGTGCGCTCGACCAAGCCGCTTGCCATGAATCAAATTGAATATGGCGCGGCAAAGACATCATATTGCCGGAATTGATTTCTTCCATGGTTTTCACCGAGTTCACCAACATCACATACAGCGGTGCCAGGTAATACAGGGCGAACAGCAGCAACAGCAGATAGAGGACGATACGTCCGGGCGTGAGTTTCTTGGCGTTCATCGCATGGCCTTTGCGCTACGGGTTTCGAGATACATCAGTGGCACCAATACCGCCACGATGGTCATCAACATCATGATCGCCGAGGCGGACCCCTGTCCCATTAAATTACGGGTAAAGGAATATTGATACATGAAAATGGCGGGTACGTCCGACGAATTGCCAGGGCCGCCCTGCGTCAATGCCATTACCAGGTCAAAGCTCTTGATGGCAATATGCGCCAAAATTAACAACACGCTGAAAAACACCGGGCGCATCGCCGGAATAATAATGCGGCGATGCGCCCGGTGTTTTTCAGCGTGTTGTTAATTTTGGCGCATATTGCCATCAAGAGCTTTGAC
>JBKJLF010000639.1:0-9461 GCA_046597185.1 Burkholderiaceae bacterium
CAAGCACAAGCACAAGCACAAGCACAAGCACAAGCACCAGCACCAGCACAAGCACTGGCCCCGGTACAGGCGCAGGCCTGGCCCGCCCCGCCATCGAAAGCCGCATTTCGCCGCATAGCGCCGCCTTCCAGCAAAACCGCGCCGCCTTACTCGAACAAGTGGCGCAATTGCGCAAGCTGGAGCAACGGACACGCGACAAATCCGCCGAATCCAAACCGCGCTTTGAAAAACGCGGCCAATTGCTACCGCGTGAGCGCCTCGGTTGCCTGCTCGACCCCGGCGCACCGTTTCTGGAACTCTCCACTCTTGCGGGTTATTGCCTGGACAAACCCAACCCGCATACCTCGATTGCGGGTGGTGGCGTGGTGTGCGGCATCGGCTATGTGTCCGGCGTGCGGCTGATGATTATTGTCGATGATGCCGGCATTGATGCCGGCGCAGTCCAAGCAATGAGTATCGAAAAATTCCAGCGCGCGCAATTAATCGCACTGGAACAAAAACTGCCCTTCATCCATCTGGTGGAAAGCGCCGGGGCCAACCTGCTCAACTACAAGGTGGAAACCTTTATTTTGGGCGGCAGTGGCTTTTACTGGCTGGCCAAGCTCTCAGCCGCAGGTTTGCCCGTCATTACCGTGGTGCATGGCTCCAGCACCGCCGGCGGCGCATATATGCCCGGCTTGTCGGACTACGTGGTCATGGTGCGTAACCGCGCCAAGGCGTTTTTGGCCGGGCCACCGCTGCTGCTGGCCGCCACCGGCGAAGTGGCAAGCGAAGAAGAATTGGGCGGGGCCGAAATGCATGCCAGCACCTCGGGTTTGGCCGAATATTTGGCCGAAGACGATTTCGACGCCTGCCGCATTGCGCGCAATATTGTGGCGGCGCTAGATTGGAATCGCAACCAGCCCGCACCCGCTTCGGCATTACATCCCAACTACCTGCCGCCACGCTACGCCGCCGAAGAATTGCTCGGCATTGCCAGCGTCGATCATAAAAAACCGCTCGATATGCGTGAAGTGATTGCGCGCATTGTCGATGATTCGGCCTTGCTCGAATTCAAGCCCGATTTTGGCCCCGCCACCTTAACCGGGCATGCCAGCATCTGTGGTATTGCGGTGGGTATCATCAGCAACAACGGCCCGCTCGACCCGGCGGGGGCGAATAAGGCCACGCACTTTATTCAACTGTGCTGCCAATCGAATACGCCGCTGCTGTTTTTGCAAAACACCACCGGCTTTATCGTCGGCAAAGATTCCGAACAGGCGGGCATGATCAAACATGGTTCCAAATTGATCGCCACGCTCTCCAACGCCACCGTGCCGCGCATTACCCTGCATTGCGGGGCCTCGTTTGGTGCGGGTAATTATGGTATGTCCGGGCGCGGTTACTACCCCGATTTCGTGTTCACCTGGCCCAACGCCAAAACCGCCGTCATGGGGCCGGAACAAGCGGCCAAAACCATGGCAATTGTGATGGAAGGCTCGATGAAGCGCAAAGGCATTGAAGTGGACGCCAATAGCATCGATGGCATGAAACGCATGGTGGTGGAAACCTTTGAAAGCCAAACCAGCGCCGCCTTCACTTCAGCCCGGTTATTGGACGATGGCGTGATCGACCCGCGTGATACGCGCCAGGTACTGGCGCTCACCCTGTCGATTTGCCAGGAAGCGCGCCAACGCCAGGTGCACCCGGTTCAATTTGCGGTGGCGCGGCCATAATATCCATAAAACATCACACAAAACATCGCATAAAAACATCGAATAAAGCATCAAATAAGATCATCATCAGGAGAATCACATGCAATTCAGCCACGAACATAAAGAACTACAACGCAATCTACGCCGCTTCATCGACAATGAAATCAACCCCTTTGTGGATGAATGGGAAGCAGCAGAAATTTTTCCGGCCAAAGAATTATTCAAAAAAATGGGCGATCTGGGCTTTTTAGGCTTGTGCCGCCCGGAAGAATTTGGCGGCCTGGGGCTGGATTATTCCTACACCATCGCCATGGCAGAAACCCTGGGCCATATCGCCTGTGGCGGCGTGCCGATGGCGATTGGCGTGCAAACCGATATGGCCACGCCCGCGCTGGCGCGTTTTGGCTCCGACGCCTTGCGCCATCAATACCTGGCCCCCGCCATTGCCGGTGATATGGTCGCTTGCGTGGGCGTGTCCGAACCCAGTGCTGGCTCCGACGTGGCCAATATTAAAACCACGGCGCGCAAGGATGGCGACGACTACATCATCAACGGCAGCAAAATGTGGATTACCAACAGCTTGCAGGCGGATTGGATGTGTGTGCTGGCCAATACCAGCAGCGAAGGCTCGCGCTACATGAATAAATCCCTCATCATCGTGCCAATGAATACCAAGGGTGTGTCGGTGGGTAAAAAGATCAAAAAAATCGGCATGCATTCATCTGACACGGGTTTGATTTATTTTGACGACGTGCGCGTACCGCAAACTAACCGCATTGGCGAAGAGGGCCAAGGCTTTATGTATCAGATGCTGCAATTTCAGGAAGAGCGTTTATGGGGTGCCGCCAATGCCATGCAAGGCTTAGTGAATTGCATCGATCAAACCATCGCCTACGCCAAAGAACGCCAGGTGTTTGATATGCGCCTGATCGACAATCAATGGGTCCATTTTAAAATGGCAGAACTGAAAACCGAAGTCGAATGCTTGCGCGCTTTGGTGCATCAGGCCGCAGAAAGTTATATTCAAGGGCAAGATGTGACGGAACTGGCTTCCATGGCCAAGCTGAAAGCGGGCCGCTTGTCGCGCATTATTCCGGATGCTTGCCTGCAATTTTGGGGCGGCATGGGCTACACCCAGGAAAACCCGGTGTCACGCCTGTTCCGCGATGGCCGTTTAATTTCGATAGGCGGCGGTGCGGATGAAGTCATGCTCGGCATCATTTGCAAATACATGGGCATTTTGCCCGGCAAAAAGAAATCCTGATCCGATTGCTTGCGATTATTTAGGGCTGTTTAGCATTGTTTATACAATCCTTTGCCCGACTCTTTGCCCGCTGTTTGTTTATATTGTTTGGAAGCCGCTATCATGTCCGAAACCATGCCCGAAATCAGGTCCAAATTGACGCCTGACCTGCTTGATACCCAGTTTGATACCATTTTAGTCGCCAACCGGGGCGAGATTGCCTTGCGCGTTTTCAAAACGGCTAGCCAACTTGGCTTTAAAACGGTCGCCGTGTATTCCGATGCCGACCAGGGCGCGCCGCACTGTCTGGCCGCCGATTGCGCGCTGCGTTTGGGCGAGGCCGCGCCCTTTGCTTCGTATCTGAATATCGAGGCGATTCTGGCTTGCGCACGCCAGAGCGGTGCGCAGGCGGTGCATCCCGGTTATGGCTTTTTGGCGGAAAACGCAGCCTTTGCCCAAGCTTGCCTGGATGCCGGTTTGGTGTTTATCGGGCCACCGCCCGCCGCCATGACGGCCATGGGCAATAAGGCCGGGGCCAAGGCGATTATGATTGCCGCTGGCGTGCCCTGCGTGCCGGGTTACCAGGGAGAAGACCAAAGCGATGCCAGCTTTTTGGCAGCCGCGCGTGATATCGGCTTTCCCATCATGATTAAAGCGGCAGCCGGCGGCGGTGGGCGCGGCATGCGCCGGGTGGATAATATCGAAGCGCTGGCAGCGAGTTTGCCATCGGCCCGTTCCGAAGCCTTGAATGCCTTTGCCAGCGGCGAATTGATTTTGGAAAAAGCCATTATCGAGCCGCGCCATATCGAAATTCAAGTCTTTGCGGACAGCCAAGGCAATGTGCTGCATTTGGGCGAGCGCGATTGTTCAGTGCAAAGGCGGCATCAAAAAGTGGTGGAAGAAGCGCCTTCGCCCGCCGTCACGCCCGAGCTACGCGCGCGCATGGGCGCGGTAGCGGTGGCGGCCACGCGCGCGATTGGCTATGTGGGCGCGGGCACGCTGGAATTTTTGCTGGATCAAAACGGCGCGTTTTATTTCATGGAAATGAATACCCGTTTGCAGGTGGAACATGCGGTGACGGAAGCGGTGCTGGGGCTGGATTTGGTGGCCTGGCAATTGCGCGTGGCGCAGGGCGCTGCCTTGCCCATGACGCAAGCTGAGGTGGATGCGCGCTTTGTTAGCGGTGGCCATGCGATTGAAGTGCGCCTGTGCGCGGAAGACCCGGCGCAAGACTTTTTACCGCAATCCGGCCCAGTGGTATATTGGCAAGCCGCGCCGCACGTGCGTTGCGAGCATGCGCTGTACAGCGGTGCTGCGGTGTCGCCACATTATGATTCGATGATCGCCAAAATCATTGCACATGGCCCCACGCGCGCTGATGCGGTGCGCCAGCTCACACGGGCGCTGGGCGAAACCCATTTGCTAGGCATTCCGACCAACCGCTATTTTTTGGCGCAATGCCTGTCTCACCCGGAATTTAGGGCCGGACGTGCCACCACCGCCTTTATCGAACAACAGTTACCCGCCAGCGCGCGCATGCGCCCCGCTGCCGATATCACCGCGCAACACCTGGCCTGCGCCTTGTTGGCGCGGCAAAGCCTCGCCCTGCAAGTGCGGCGTTTTCCGGCCGAGTTGACAGGCTGGGCCAGCAGTGCGCGCTATCCACAAACCCTGCGCTTTGAACTCGATGGCGTGGCGCTACAAATGCAAGTGCTGCAAACCGGGGCCAACAGCGGGGAGATTGTGGCGCAGGGCCCAAACACCCAAAGCACCCAAAACACCGGGTTTGCCATCAGCCCGATGGCGGGGGCAGAACTTGCCATCACGCTGGGTGGCATCGCGCATAAGGTGCTGGCAACCGACGGGTATTTTGTGCATGGCGGGCGCGAGTACAGCTTGCGCAATACCAGCGCCATGCCCGCCACCCGTGCCGCGCAAGGCGCGGGCGATGGCCGCATCAAAGCACCGATGAATGGGAAGGTGGTGAGTTTGGAAGTGGCGACGGGCGCACAGGTGGTGGCCGGGCAAACTTTGCTGGTGCTGGAAGCGATGAAGATGGAACATCGGATTGCGGCAGCCTGTGATGGGGTGGTGGCGGAATTGATGGTGGAATTGGGCGCGCAAGTGGGGCCGGGGCAGGTGTTGATGGTGGTGGAGGCTGCAGTGACTGCGGTAGTGACTGCGGTAGTGACGGCAGAAAAATAAGCGCAACAGGCAGTGAATTGTTGAAATTGGCTTGGTTAAATTTTTATTTGTCCCCCCTTCCGGCCGCATTAACCAGCGGCTGGTTTTTTGCCTTAATTGACCCTAAGCTAACCAATCCATCATGAGACCGTTTGGCGCTGGGACAGGCGGGGTGCTGTGCGGCTTTTTCGATTGAAAAGCCATAGTGGTTCACCGTGCGTTTTGCAAAACCGGGCTTGCTGCTGCCGGGGCCTTGCTTTTTAAATGATACGGCGACCTCTTTTAGCCTGATCCACGGCAAGCCGGTGGTTTGCTCCGGCTTTTCCTCGAAGATTTGCTCCACATCCAACCATTTTCACAGGGGTGCAAACCTCAAGTCCTTGGTTTTGGCCCAATCCTGAAAAATGGCGGATTCGATGATGATTCTTTCCGTATCGCCCTCCACAATAAAGCCGACTCTCACCATGGCAGCCCCGCGCCGAACATATTCATCAACCATGGCGCGGCTGAGTACGGCAACCATGATGCATAGCGCGTAGACAATCTGTTTTTGCATTATGTGTGCGACAAGTGGATGCAGCGGCAGTATCCGGGTGTGCCGTTTGAACGGTACGCTGACGATGCGGTATGCCACTGTCGTAGCCAAGCGCAAGCGCAAGCGCTGTTGTTGGCCTTGCGTGATCGATTCGTGCAATGTGGGTTGGAATTGCATCCGCAGAAGACCAAAATAGTCTATTGCAAAGATGCAGATAGAAGGGGGGATTATCCTGAAACGAGCTTCGACTTTTTGGGTTTTACGTTCAGGCCCAGACTATCGAAGAATCGGTGGGGCAAGACCTTTGTTAATTTCAGCTCGGCGATCAGTGCCAAGGCAGGGAAGGCGATCAGGCAGGAAATCCGAAGTTGGGGTCTGCAAAATCGCAGTGATAAAGCGCTCGCTGATTTGGCGAAGATGTTTAACGCCAAAATCCGGGGGTGGATTAATTACTATAGTGCATTTTACAAATCGGCACTGTATCCAACGCTGAGGCAGATTGACCGCAAACTTGTGTTGTGGGCCACTCGCAAATATAAACGGCTCCGGGGTCATCGCAGGCGCGCCAGTCACTGGTTGGCGCGTATTGCACGAAAGGACACCAAAATGTTTGCGCACTGGTCGTTATTATGGGGACAGGCTTCAATGGGAAGAGCCGGATGAGCGCAAGACGTTCACGTCCGGTTCCGTGAGCGCCTCAGGGGGCGGTTCCTTGGGGCGACTCGACTCGTGGTGCTGTGCAAAAGGCAAAGTGGACGCGCCGTTGGCGCGGATACGATCCATACTGGATTGGCTTGACCTCACATTAAATGAGACCAAAACGCACATAGTCGATGCGCGGCGGGACAGTTTCAATTTCTTGGGGTTTGAAATCAAGGTAAGCAAGGGGCGACGTAGCGGCAAGCGGTACACGAATGTGAGTCCAGCGCCGAAATCTCTTGCAAAAATCAAAGAGCGTATTAAACAGTTGACATTCACCGACAGCAAGGGAACGGACGCCAATCCCACTGGAAAATATTGTGGGCAGTACGGTGAATGCTAACCTTCGTGGCTGGGCAAAACTACTTCCATTATCGCAACGCCAGCGTGGCAATGGGCAAGGGGAAAACGCATGCGACAAGAGCGCTTACGAACGCACCTGATGAAGCGACATAAGGTCAAAGATCGAGGAATCGGTTTGGGTCGCTTTCCCATTCAACAGTTATATCAACGCTATGGCTTATATAAAGTTCCGGCAACAGCAGCTTGGAAATCAAAGCATGCTTGAATGTGAAAAACACCGGAAAGCCGTGTGCGGGAAGTGGGCTTAGCAAAGCTCTTGCGCAGCAAAAACTCGCAAAACTGCATGCACGATTTGATGAGGGAGGGCAGCCGAGCGGCTGTCCTCTACTCTACCCGTGATTTCCGTAATTTCTTGGCTGTTTTTGACTTGCACCGCTTGCAAGCCATGCTGCGCGACCAGCGCATAGTCTTCGGCTACTTCCAAGTAGAGCGCGCTAGGGTCGGGCAGATGTAGCCAAGCCGAGGTGCTGGCGAGCAGTTGATAGGCGTAACCGCCAAGGGCTGCAATCGCTTGACGCGTGGCGCCGCCTTGCGGGTCAGGCAGAGGCGGTAGGGCGAGTGGCGACGTGGTTGGAGGGGCGGTTTTTGGGGCGGGGAATTTGCTCTTATTGTGCATTAAACTATGCGCTTTAACGGGAGACTTAAGCGCATTAGGAAAAAAGCCAATACGGAAGGTATTATTTCTTGCAGAAGGCTATTTTCTTTGCATTCTTAGCATATAATTTTACTGGCAATCAGAAACGTCGGCAACTTACGCAAGCTGTTGCAAATATTTGTCCAATCATCAATCCATAAGGAGCAGGGATGAAATACGAGGAAATTGACGACAACGACGAAATTCTACGATTAAACGCCAAACTGACGGCATGGTTGCGCAAGGCATTGCCGCACCATGAAGAGCGCATCATCGGCTATCCTTCAAATCATTTCAACGCACAAACGCATTTTGGCAAGCCTCGTGGTGAAAATGTATTTTGGTGGGTAGGTTGGAAAAATAAGAAGAACAGCAATACCAACAATTTATGGGGCATGGCACGCCAGGGGATCTGAAAACAACACTATTCATTGATGTCCAATTCAATTTTCCGGCGACATTTCGCCGTGATCAGGGCGGGGCCTTTTTGCGCCAGGTTGAGTCAGGCAAGATTGTACTTGCGCATCGCGGCATCGTCACTTTGGGAAAAGGGCGCTTCCCAAAGGATCGTTTGTTTGATGCAATGGCGGCTAGCGTGTGCGAAGCTGCGACCAGCAAAGGCACCAAGGAATTTCTACTGATCGCTGAGTTGGATTCAAAGACTTTGATTGAGGAAATTAGCGCTTTCTCCTCCCAACTGAGGACGGTTTTGCGCGACTATAAGGCGGACAGCGCAAGCGCTGCTGCCGTCGGTGGCAACACGCCTTTATCACGCCAAGATGCGTCGGCTTTCGGTAAGTTAGGTGACTATTTTGATGAGTTTAGCGGTAAGAGACGCGCCTACAAAGCGCGAAAAGTTCAAGCGGATTGTCATCACGGTTTGGTCGTTGCGGCCTTGGAGCAAGCACTTCGTGATAATGCACACACCCAAAAATCGCGTGAAATTGATTTGGTTGCCTTACGTTCCGACACTACTTTACTCGTTGAGGTCAAGACATCCGCCGATCCGCAAAGCGTCTATACCGCCATCGGGCAGTTAAGCGTACACGCCCCAAGGGTGGCGCAGATTTTTAGCCAAAAAACCGTGGCCAAAGTGGTGGTTTTGCCGGAACAGCCAATGGCGCAACTTGGCGAAATTTTGGGCAAACATTTGGGTATTAAAGTTATTCTGTATACGCGAACGAATAAAATTAATTTCACGTTTTCAGGTTTGGATAAGCTTTAAATTCGTATTGCTGTGCGATTGCGCCGCATAACTCGCATAACTCGCATAACTGGTCAATCGCCCAGAAGATCAGACATCCGTTTATATATGCATTCGCCGATGAGATACAGCGCGGCACCATTATCCCATCGGCGGCAGCGGTGTGACAATGTAATCCCGTAGGCGAAACCCGGTATGCGAGCCGTGCGCAACCAGTTGATCCAGTAAGGTCAGCGTGGCTTGATGCAATGCGGGGCGCTGACGCAGCGTTGTGCCGTGTTGATAGCACAATTTGCGTAGTAAAATTTCAAGTTGATATGCGTTGCTGTGTTCATCCAGCAGTCCGTTATTTTGCGGCTTGTCAAAAGCCGGGACGAGCCAACTTATTGCATCAGGAAGAAATACCTGCCCAACTGAATTTAAAAGCGATAGCAGCGCGCCAAAGCCAGGCTTGGTCGCACCGACCGTGGTGGCGGCTGGTTCAATAAAGCTTTTATGCGTCGTCATCGGCAGCCATTCGCGGATGCCGTCTTTGAATGAAATATCGGCAAATAACAAAATGCGGACGAGATTGCGCAATTCGCTGTAGCGCCAAACATGCTTGGATGATTGCAACAGCGTATGCGCAAAAACAGGTTTGGAAACGCTTTGCCAAATGACCCAGAAAGCGGTATTGGTGGGCGCTTTGTCCAATTCTCCAGGGAATGCTTTCAGTAATTCGCCTAAATATTTGGGGCATTTGTCTATAACGTCCGCGAGTATTTGAGCGATATGGGCCGTTTGCGCATCGGAACGCGCAAGTGCGAATTTGGCGAAGAGTATTGCGAATGAAAGCTGGAATTCAAAACTACTGTTTCTATCGCGTTGCGCATGTCAGCGATAGCGCCTTGCAACGCATTTCCCAG
>JBKJLF010000003.1:0-17087 GCA_046597185.1 Burkholderiaceae bacterium
CCGGTTTTCTGATTTGATTTTTCTTTAAATCAAGTCAGTTTCCCCAAGAAAGGCTGATAACCGTGGCAAACCTTAAGCAAACACCCACGGCTTATTGTGGTTTTTTCACCCGGAACCAGGCTGCATACAGTGCCGGCAAGAACAGCAATGTTAGCCCGGTAGCAACAATCAAGCCCCCCATAATCGCCACCGCCATCGGCCCCCAAAACACCGAGCGCGATAACGGGATCATCGCCAACACGGCGGCGGCGGCGGTCAAAATAATGGGACGGGAGCGCCGCACCGATGCTTCCACCACCGCATTCCATGCCGCCACCCCGTTGGCGATATCTTGCTCGATTTGGTCAATCAAAATAATCGAGTTGCGGATAATCATGCCAAATAGCGCAATCACCCCAAGCAAGGCGACAAAGCCAAAAGGACGCTGGAAAATCAATAAGGCCATCGCGATACCCGCAATACCCAATGGACCGGTCAAAAATACCAGTAAGGAGCGCGAGAAACTATGTAATTGCAACATCAGCAAAGTAAAAATAATAAACAACACCAAGGCCAGATTGGCGGTAATCGACCCGGTCGCTTTACCACTGTCGGCAGCGGATCCTGCCAAATCAATCTTGTAGCCTGCAGGCAAATCCGCCCGCAGTTTCTTCAAAGCCGGATCGATCTGGCTCGACACAGTAGGGCCTTGAATACCATCGATCACATCACCCTGCACGGTAATGGCCCACTCGCGCCCTTCACGCCAAACCACGCCTGGCTCCCATTCAAAATTCACCCGTGCAATTTGCGAGAGCGTGATAAAACGCCCGGTACTGGTCGGAATATTGGTTTCATTCAACACTTCAATCGTGGCGCGCTCATCCATTGGCTGGCGTACCAAAATATCAATCAATTTTTCATTTTCACGAAATTGGCCGATTGGCGTGCCGGAGAGGATGGTATTGGCAGCACGCATCACCGCTTGCGAAGTGACACCCACCGCACGCATCTTTTCCTGATCCAGATTCAAGCGCATGACTTTCACCGACTCATTCCAATTATCATTCACGCCCACCAAATTAGGGTTGGCACGCATGATGTCCTTGACTTGATCAGCAATCTCACGCACTTTGCGCACTTCCGTGCCAGTTACCCGAAATTGTACCGGGTATTCGACCGGCGGCCCGTTCGGCAAGAGCTTGACCCGGCCGCGCACGTCTGAAAATTCATTTTTTAACGCGGCAATTAACTTCATACGCAATTTTTCGCGCGACTTCAAGTCTTTTGGCAAGATCACAAATTGCGACACATTCGATTGTGGAAAAATCTGGGACAAGGATAAGAAAAAGCGCGGACTGCCTGTGCCGACATAGCCAACCACCGATTCTACGCCCTCTTGCTTGAGCACATAGGCCTCAAACTTTTTGGCCTGTATTTCAGTGGCTTGAAACGCGCTGCCTTCGGGCATCCACAATTCAACCAGAATTTCCGGACGGCTCGAATCAGGGAAAAATTGCTGTTCAATAAACCGAAAACCGACCATACCCAACAGGAAAATCAGCAAGGTCAGTAAAATGGTGGTTTTACGCCATTCCACACACCAGTTCACCACGGCGCGAAAGCGTTGGTAGGCAGGTGTATCAAACAGTTCATGATGTCCGTCAGCCCCGGCGTGCGGTTTCACCTTGAGTATGACGAAACCAATATACGGGGTAAATAGTACGGCAGCAAACCACGATATGATTAAGGCCAGCGCATTGACCGAAAACATCGAAAACGTGTACTCACCCGCTGCCGATTTGGCCAGCGCAATCGGCAAAAAGCCCGCTGCCGTAATCAAGGTGCCCGTCAGCATCGGCATCGCGGTGGAGGTATAGGCAAAGGTGGCCGCATCAAAACGGGAAAAACCTTCTTCCATTTTACGCACCATCATTTCAACCGCAATAATGGCGTCATCCACCAATAAACCCAGCGCAATAATCAAGGCACCCAGTGAGATTTTATGCAAGTCAATGCCCAATATCTTCATTGCCAAAAAGGTGGTGGCCAGTACCAATGGGATAGTCAAGCCCACCACCAGACCCGGGCCAACATCAATCCGAAATGGTTTGGTGTGCAAACCCAGGGCGAGGAAGCTCACGGCCAGCACAATCAACACCGCCTCAATCAGGGTACGTACAAACTCACTCACGGAAGCGCTCACGGTGCGAGGTTGATCAGCCACTTGTTCCAGTTCAATACCCACAGGCAGCTTGGTTCGCATTTCTGCCGCCACGCGCTTTAAATTTTTGCCCAAATCAATAATATTACCGCCACGCGCCATCGAGACGCCCAGCCCGATCACTTCCTTGCCGTTAAAGCGCATTTTATCGGACGGCGGATCGCGGTAGGCACGGGTGATGGTGGCGAAATCGCCGAGACGGAAACTGGTGCCATTGGCGCGCAAAATAAGCGCTTCAAGATCTTTGACCGTCTTTAGCGCACCCGTTACGCGGATTTGCAAGTTATCGGTCGGGGTTACCAGTACGCCCGTTGATTCAACCGAATTTTGCGCACTAATTTGCTGCACAATCGCATCAAATGAAATACCCAGTTGGGCGAATTTTTTATGCGAAAAAACAATATTCAAACGCTCATCTTGCACGCCAAACAATTCCACCTTGGACACGGTCGGTATGCGCAGAAATTGCTGACGCACAAAGTCAGTGTATTCTTTCATTTCGGCATAGGTAAAGCCGTCACTGGAGATGGCGTAGATGGAACCATAGGTATCGCCAAATTCATCGTTGAAAAAAGGCCCCACCACCCCGGCGGGTAAGGTGCCGCGAATATCACCAATTTTTTTACGCACTTGATACCATGCCGCAGCCGTATCAGCGGGCGAGGTGGCTTCATTAATGCGCAAAAAGATGACGGTTTCGCCTGGCTTGGAATAGCTTTGAATAGTCTCGATATGGGGTATTTCTTGCAACTTACGTTCCAATTTATCGGTCACCTGATCGGAAATATCGAGCGCATTGGCACCGGGCCAAATCGCCCGCACCACCATCGCCCGGAAGGTAAAAGGTGGATCTTCATCTTGCCCCAAACTGGCGTAAGCAAGAATGCCACCGATCATTAACACCACGATTAAGTAACGCGTTAATGGAATATGTTCCAAGGCCCAACGCGAGAGATTCAAACTTTCGCGCTTGCTTGCGTTGATGTCACTCATTTGGCCGCTCCTGCGCTGGCCATACTGCTTACCATCGCGCTGGCAGAGGCCGCCATGGCTTGCGCTGGTGCAGCGTTGGCATCACTTGCACGCCCTAAAATTCGAACCTTTTGCCCTGGAGTTAGCACATGCACACCCGCAGTGACAATGTTTTGCCCCACGCTCAAGCCGCTGGAGATCAGAATATCATTACCTGCCACGCCCGCCACGGTCACGGGTAGCAACTGCACCACGCCTTTATCCACCACCCATACCGAGGTGATATTTTTTTCCTGAAACAAGGCTGTCAGCGGCACACTAATGGTGTTCACCGCATTTTTGGTGGAGAAAGAGACATAGGCCGTCATACCCAGTTTCACTTGATTCGAGGCCTGCGGCAAGGCGATCCGTGCGTTATAGGTGCGTGTAACCGGGTCCGCCATAGGGGAAATTTCGCGTATTTTTCCGATGAGAATATTTTTGGGATCGGCCCACAGACGCACTTTCACCTCAGGCAAGGCGCGGAAGATATCGACCCGATCTTCCGGCAAGCCAATTTGCACTTCCTTTTCACTGGTTTGCGCCACGCGCACCACGGGTGTGCCAGCGCCCACCACTTGCCCCACTTCGGCATCGAGCCCCGTTACCACGCCATCCACATCGGACACCAAACTGGCATAACTGGCTTGATTGCCCTGCCCTTTTAATGCGGCCTGGGTTTGATCAACACTGGCTTGCGCTGCCTGAAACGCGGTTTCTTTGGCGTCCAAAACGGCCTTACTGACAAATTTATTGGCATATAATTCTTGAAAACGGGCGCGCTCTGCTTTGGCCAAATCGCGGTTACTCTCTGCCGCCCTCAAGCCGGCACGCGCCTGACTCTGGGCCAATTGCAAATCGATCGGGTCCAGTTGCATTAATAGTTGACCACGCTTGACCTGGCTGCCGACATCGACTTTACGTGCCAAAATTTTGCCCGCCACCCGAAAGCCCAGGCGCGATTCAATGCGTGGTTTGATTTCACCTGAAAATTCTGCGCTACGTTCCACGCCTTGCGCGGTCACCGTCATGACTCTTACCGGGCGGATATCCGGTTTGGATTCAACAGCCCTTTGGCAAGCAACTAAAGACATACTGCCCGCCAAAACCAGCAGGGGGAGCAAAATTTGACGCGAGATTTGACGCGATATGTTCAACTTCAACGGAGTATTCAAGGTTAACACGGCACTTTCCTTTATATTGCGGATTACTCTAATTCAATTCGAATTTACAACCCCAACAACCGCGTGCAACACCACTGTCTTGGCATTGTATGCTATTTTGATGCGCTTATCGAAGGCTGTTTTGATGTTACTGACTCGTCGGTTAGTAATTATAGCGATCTCTGCTCGCTTTGCAAATGACTTTCGCGTCATTAACTCTTTTTTTTGCTACCATGGCCGTCGAACATTACGAAAACTTTCCAGTTGCATCCATTTTGATGCCAAAAAAATTACGTCCTGCGGTTGAAGCCATCTATGCCTTCGCCCGCAGTGCCGACGATTTAGCCGATGAGGGTGACGCAGACATACCACAAAGGTTGGCCAGCTTAAGCGCCTATGAACAAGCCCTGGCGCGCATTGAGCAAAAGCAAAGCGCTGAAAACGCACTCTTCGCGCGCTTGGAACAAGTCATCAACCTTTACCGCTTGCCGATGCAACCATTTTATGATTTGCTTTCGGCCTTTAAGCAAGATGTGACCACCACACGCTACGCGAGCTTCCCGCTGCTATTGGATTATTGCAATCGTTCAGCCAACCCAGTAGGCAGGTTGATGTTGGCTTTATATCAAGCCGATGAGGCGCACAATTTGCATGACTCGGATGCGATTTGCAGCGCCTTGCAGTTAATTAATTTCTGGCAAGATGTTGCCATCGATTGGCAAAAACAACGTATTTACTTACCGCTCGATTCTTTGACACACTTTCAAGTGAGCGAACAACATATCGCCCAGCAGCAAAATGATGTCGCATGGAAAAATTTAATGGCGTCCGAAGTGGATCGGGCGCGCCAAATGATGCACAGCGGCAGTGGCCTGGCGCTACGCTTGCCGGGCCGCATTGGCTGGGAATTGCGCTGCGTGGTGCAAGGCGGTTTGCGCATTTTGGAGCGCATTGAGCAAGTGCAATATGATGTATTTCGGCAACGCCCGAAATTAGCCTGGCGTGATTGGCTCCTCATTGGCTGGCGTGCATTCTGGATGCGCTAATGCCGCTAATGCAAAAATTCCCGGCACGGCATTCAATAGTTCGCTATACTCGCAACTTTCCAGCCGTGCAGTCTGCACTTTGCCGCAAACAACCATGTCACCAGACGAATATTGTCAGCAAAAAGCAGCCCAGAGTGGCTCCAGCTTTTATTACAGCTTCTTATTTCTTCCCGTCGAGCGGCGCAAAGCCATTACGGCGCTGTATGCCTTTTGTCGCGAAGTCGATGATACGGTCGATGAATGTACCGACCTTGGCATCGCACGCAGCAAGCTCAATTGGTGGCGACAAGAGTTGATGACGCTCATGGGTGGCACGCCAACCCACCCGGTCACCCAAGCCCTGGCACCGCATATGGCCAGCTTCAAAATGGAACTGCGCCATTTGCAAGCCATTATTGATGGTATGGAAATGGATTTGGATCAAACCCGCTATCTTGATTTTGCTGGTCTGCAACGCTATTGCTGGCATGTGGCGGGGGTGGTTGGCATTTGTTCGGCCAGTATTTTCGGCTTCACCGACCCGCAAACACTGAAATATGCGGAGAAACTCGGCTTGGCCTTGCAACTGACCAATATTATTCGCGACGTGGGCGAAGATGCACGGATTGGTCGAATCTATCTGCCTGTGAATGAATTACAACAGTTTAATGTCACCGCCGCCGATTTATTGGCGGGCAAATACAGCGACAATTTTCGCCAATTGATGCGCTTTCAGGCTGAACGAGCGCAAGCGGCGTATGACGAAGCGCTCGCGCTGCTGCCCGCCTGTGACCGCCGCCCCCAACGCACCGGCTTGATCATGGCCGCGATTTACCGCGCCCTGTTAGGCGAAATCGAGCGCGACGGTTTTCAAGTCTTGCATCAACGCACATCCTTAACCCCGATTCGCAAACTCTGGCTAGCCTGGAAAACCTATGTCAAAGGCTAAATCCAAGCCTGGCACGGGCAAACAGGTGGCCGTGATTGGCGCGGGCTGGGCTGGTTGTGCCGCAGCGGTCGAATTAGCGCAAATGGGTTACCAGGTCGAATTATTTGAAAGCGCGCGCACCCCCGGTGGCCGCGCCCGCCAATTGGTGCTGGAAGGCAAGACGCTGGATAATGGCCAGCACATCTTGCTCGGTGCCTATTCTGAAACCTTGCGTTTGATGCGTCTGTGTGGTGTCGATTTACAACAGGCATTTTTGCGCCTGCCGCTACAAATGCGCTACCCGGATACCGAACAAGGCATGGATTTTTGCGCGCCGCGCTGGCCCGCGCCGCTGCATTTGTTAGGCGCGCTGGTACGCGCGCGCGGCTTGGGGCGCGAAGATAAAATGGCCTTGGGGCGCTTTAGCACCAGCGCGCGCTGGATGGGTTGGCAACTCAATACCGATTGCAGCGTGACTGAACTGTTGCTGCGCTTTGAACAGACCGAGCGCATTATTCAATTGATGTGGCGGCCTTTATGTATCGCCGCGTTAAATACGCCGCCAGAACGCGCGTCGGCCCAGGTTTTTTTGCGCATTTTAAAAGATAGCCTGGGTGCCAATCGCGCCGCTTCCGATATGCTGATCCCACGCCTGGATTTGAGCAATTTATTTCCCTTGCCGGCCGTCCAGCTTATTCGCCGCCATGGTGGCAATCTGCATCTGGGGGCCAGTGTGAAAGCCATATTCCCCCATGGCAGCGCCTGGCAAATCCATGGCAACGGCCTGCCGGAAGCCCAATTTGATGCCGTCGTAGTCGCCACGCCCAGCCAGGTCGCCAGCCAATTGCTGGCCGAATACATCGAACCGATCACCCTGGCGCAAGAAGCCATCACCACCTGTTATTTACAATATGATGCCAGTGTGCGTCTGCCCCAGCCAATGTTGGCCCTGCCGGATCTGCCGGAACAAGGCGATTTTGCCCAATATGTCTTTGATCGGGGGCAATTACAGGCCGACCAAGCCGGATTATTGGCCGTTGTGATCAGCGCACCACACCAGGCCCTGGCACTTGACCAGGCCGAATTGGTGCAAGCCATCACGCAACAATTGAGCCGACAACTGGCAGCGCAATTACAAGTTGCAAAAATACAAGGTGCAGAATTACAACAACCGTTGTGGCATAAAGTGATTTCAGAAAAGCGTGCCACCTTTGCTTGCTCACCGGGTTTGCAACGGCCAACGCAAACCATCAGCCTGCCCAATTTGGTGTTGGCTGGCGATTACACCGCTGGGCCCTACCCGGCGACACTGGAAGGTGCGGTACGCAGCGGCGTACAGGCAGCCCAACTCATCAGCGCCCAATCCGCTGCCTATTGACGCGGTGTTCTGTGGGGTCTTTTGAGGCCGTCTTTTGACGCCGTCTTTTGACGCCGTCTTCTGAATTACAGCGACTTTTACCCCTTGTTCCACTGATCAACTTTGTTCCAGATCGCCAATAATTAGCCCTAAGACGCTGCAATACCATTTTGCGAACACCCAAGGAGCTGAAAATGACGACCCAATTCCATCCCACCCACCCCAGAGCGCGAGAAATCCAAACGCTATTGCTGGCGCGTGGCATCGGTTTGTGGTTTTCAGCTTACGGCATTGTGGAACAAATCAATCAAATCCTGATGAATGAATCAGTGCGCATGAACCGCTTGGTCGGAGGCCCAATATGAACGTCAAGAAATTTACCGCCCAAACCTCACGCGAGGCCTTACGCCGGGTACGTGAAGCACTCGGGCCGGATGCGGTGATTTTATCCAACCGCGCCACCGAAAGCGGTGTCGAAATTATGGCCTTGGCGAGCGAAGACATTTCCTCACTGTCGCAAACGCCACAATCGCCACAATCGCAACAATCGCCACATGAATCGGTAGCATCGGCAGTACCCTCCTTCCATGCGCGTGCAGCCATGCAAGAGCCGCCTCGAACCGCACCCAGCTATGATATTCCGGACATGCACGAGGCAATGGAAATGCCACGCGTTATGCCAGCGGCACGCAATATCAATGCCAATATCAGTAATAATTTCAGCGGCGGCCTCCATCAGGGCATCAATAACAACCTTGGCAACAGCCTTGGCAACAGCCTTGGCAACAGCCTTGGCAGCAGCCATCACCATGCTCATGAGCACGCTCATAATCAAGATATGCGACTGGATAAAATACATTATGACAGTCCACGCAACGACAGCCTGCGCGCCGACCCGATGCCAGCACAGCATGCCGACCATTTCCGCTCCGACAGCCAAACCGATATGGCTGAAATGATGCAAGAATTACGCGCCATGCGCGGCATGATGGAAACCCAATTGGCCGAATTGGCCTGGAGCGCAACCCAAAACCGCACCCCACAAAAAGGTTTGATCTTGCGCGAAATGCTGGGAGCAGGCTTTAGCCCCAGTCTGGCGCGCTATGTAACAGAAAAACTGCCCGTTCTGAAAACCGAAGCCGAAGCCTTGCGCTGGTTGAAAAATATCCTCTGCCATAATTTACAGACCATGGGTAATGAACATGAAATACTGGAAAAAGGCGGCGTCTTTGCCCTGGTAGGCCCGACTGGTGTGGGCAAAACCACCAGTACGGCCAAATTGGCGGCACGCTGCGTGATGCGCCATGGTACCGATAAGTTGGCTTTGATTACCACCGATGGCTACCGGATTGGCGGCCATGAACAATTGCGCATTTACGGCAAAATCCTGGGTGTGATGGTGCATTCGGTCAAAGATGAAGCCGATTTGCGCATTGCCCTGCGTGAGTTGCGTGGCAAGCATACGGTGTTGATTGATACCATCGGCGTGTCGCAACGCGACAACATGGTGGCCGAACAAGTGGCCATGCTCTCGGGCGCGGGCAATAATGTGCAACGCCTGTTGTGTTTAAACGCCACCTCAACCGGTGAAACCTTGAGCGAAGTGGTGCGCGCCTACACGGGCACCGGTTTGGCTGGCTGCATTATGACCAAACTGGATGAAGCCGCGACGATTGGCAATGTGCTGGATGTGATCATCCGCGCCAAGTTGAATTTATATTATGTCTCGAATGGCCAGCGCGTGCCGGAAGATTTGCACTTGGCTGATCGCGCTTACCTGATGGATCGCGCCTTCAAACTCAAACGAGAGAATGGCCCTTATCAATTGCAAGACTCGGAATTGCCTTTGATTGTGTCGCAAATGAGTGTTTCGCAAATGAGTAGTTTGTCGCAATCTGCCCACAACCCACGCGAGGTGCATCTTGGCTAATTTCGATTTTGATCAAGCCGAAGGCTTGCGCCGCATGTTGGCTGGCCCAAAGCCACGTGTGGTCACTTTTTTCTCTGCCACACCAGCCGAAGACAAGAGTAATCTCTTGATTAATCTGGCCACCTCACTGGCCAAAACCGGGCAACGGGTGTTGCTGGTGGATGCCCGCTCATCGCTGCGCGGGGTCGGCTCGCACATGGGTTTATCGGCCGGGGCCACCTTAAGTGGTGTTGCGCGACAGGAATATGCCCTAAACCAAGCTACCAAAGCCACACCTCAGGGTTTTAGTGTGGTAACCCTGACACGCGGCCAACTGCGCTCACCACAACAAGCGCCCGATGAAATGCGCCGTATGGCAAAAGCACTCGATATCCTGATCAAACAAAGCGGTATTGTCATGGTCGATGGGGAATTAACAAGTGATGATTGCTTACCCATGCCTATCATGGCACAATGTGAAATCGTGGTGCAGGTTGGTTGCCACGCCGACTCGATAAAAGCCGGTTATTGTTTGATAAAACAGTTGAATCAGGAGTTGGGGCGGCGTCCTTTCGGTATACTTGTCAGCGGTGCTTCTGAAATTGAGGCAAAAGTGGTATACGATAACATGGCTCAGGCGGCTAGTCGGTATTTGGCAGTCCCGCTCAATTCCATGGGTTCGGTGCCAAGCGATGAACATGTAACAAAAGCAGCACGCCTGGGGCGCGCCGTGGTCGATGCCTTTCCCCTGGCGGGTGCATCGGTTGCGTTTCGCCGCCTGGCCGGGCAACTGGCTTTGCAAGGCGGTGGCAATATCAGTAATATTGGCGGAATTGGCAATAGCAACAACAGCAATCACTATAGTGGTAACGCCCGTTTGATGGCCTAGCCCATTTTAAGTTTAACCAAGCGATGTATTCACCATAGACTCATGTAAATTGACCCATGTATACGGCCAAAGGGAAAACTGACAAGGATATACTGCTGCAACAGCATTTGCCCTTGGTAAAAAAGCTGGCATTTCATATGAAAGCCAAGCTACCGCCCAGCGTCGAGGTGGATGATCTGGTACAAGCCGGGATGATAGGTTTGCTCGATGCGATCAGTCGCTTCGAAGAAAACCACGGTGCCCAGTTTGAAACCTATGCCGTCCTGCGCATTCGTGGTGCCATGCTGGACGAATTGCGCAGTAGCGATTGGTTGCCGCGCAGCATGCGGCAAAACATGCGCAAGATCGAAGTCGCGATGACCACGCTACAACAACGCCTGGGTCACCCGCCGACCGAATCGGAAGTGGCCAAGCTATTAAAATTATCGCTCGCGGAATACCAGGATATGCTGTCCGACGGTGGCGGCCACCAATTAGTGTATTACGAAGATTTTCACGATGCCGAAGGCAATGACAGTTTTCTGGATCGGCATTATGTCGATGATGGTGGTGATCCACTCAATAGCTTGCTCGAAGGCGATTTCCGCCAGGCCGTGATCAAGGCGATTGACGCCCTGCCGGAACGGGAGAAATTGCTGATGGGCTTATATTACGAGCAAGAATTAAATCTGAAAGAAATCGGTGCGGTCATGGGCGTGTCGGAATCACGCGTGAGCCAGTTGCATACGCAGGCGGTCACGCGCTTACGTGCTTCATTACGGGAGCAGGCGTGGACTGGGCAAGTGTAATCGGCCTGTTTTTGGCCTTGGCTGCCATTGTCTTGGGCCAGGCCATTGAGGGCGGCAATATTTTGTCGCTATTGCAACCTGCTGCCTTTGTGATTGTATTTATTGGCACCACGGGTGCCGTGTTATTGCAAAGCCGCGCGGCCCAATTTCGTAAGGGCGTTGGCATGTTGCGCTGGATTTTTTCGCCACCTCCCAACAACCACAAATCCCTGGGGCAAGATATTACGTTATGGAGCATCACGGCCCGGCGCGAAGGCTTACTCAGTCTTGAGCGCTTCATGAATGCAAAACAAGATCCGTTTATTGTCAAGGGCTTACGCCTTGTAGTCGATGGCATTAACCCACATAAATTACGCGAGATTCTCGAAGTCGAAATCACCGCTTATGAAACCGAGCAACGTCAGGCCATTAAAATTTGGGAAGCAGCAGGCGGTTATTCCCCCACCATTGGTATTTTAGGCGCGGTGCTGGGCCTGGTTCATGTGATGGAAAACCTGGGCGACCCCACCAAACTGGGTAGCGGTATTGCCGTCGCCTTTGTGGCAACCATCTACGGGGTCGGTTTGGCCAACCTGGTTTTTTTACCGATTAATAATAAACTCAAGGCGATTATCAGCCGGGAAGTGGTCACGCGTGAATTACTGGCTTCGGTGTTTCACGATATTGCCAGTGGTGATAATGCCCGCGTGATTGAAGAGCGGGTCAATAGCCTGGGGCGCTGATATGGCACGCAAACGATATGAAGAAGAAGCAGACAACCACGAACGCTGGCTGGTATCGTATGCCGACTTCATCACCTTGTTGTTTGCCTTTTTTGTGGTGATGTATGCGATTTCGTCAGTCAATGTCGGCAAGTATAAAGTCTTTTCCAACTCCCTGATCAGCGCCTTCAACTCGTCCAACTCGCCGATGCAAACGGATGTCCCTCCGCCAATTATCGATAGACGCCAGGCAGCAATGCGGCGGGAAAAAGATCGTATGACCAAAATCGCCCGCGACCTGAAAAAAATCCTCGCGCCCCTGGTGCAAGAAGGCAAGGTACGCGTGATACAAAACAGTAAAGGCGTGAGTGTTGAAATTAATGCCAGCGTCTTGTTTGCGCCGGGTGAAGCCCGTTTGAGCCAGGAATCGGATCAAGCCTTAAAAGTGGTCGCGCTGTTGCTACAAGCGGACACGCATGATATTCAGGTGGAAGGTCATACCGATAACGTGCCGATTAAAACGCCGCAGTTTGCCTCGAATTGGGAACTCTCGGCCGCACGCGCCAGTAGCGTGGTGCGGCTATTTATCGACAGTGGCATATCGGAAAAACGACTCACCGCGATTGGTCATGCCGCCAATATCGAAGTAGCTGGTAACGACAGCCCCGAAGGGCGGGCGCGCAACCGCCGGGTTGCCGTCACCATTCTTTCCGGCATGCCCGATCCGAGCACCGAAATTCCGACCGAACCAAGATAAGCCGATTACTCCGATTTCAGTGGCCCGAATGATTCATTTTTTGGGCAAACCCACATCGAGCTTGGCAAATTCTTTCAAAAAATCACGCAACTGCGGTAGCAATTTGGCTTTTCTGCTGACATTAAAACGGATCAACTCCGCCGTAATTTCCAATTCTTGCAAAGACTCTTTACCCAAATGGGCTTTGGTAAAGCTTTCCAACTGGGTCAGGTAGCGCAACTCATCGGCACCAGCCAGCACATTGCTGGCCATCTTTTGGCGTTCCCGCTCGCTTTGGGTGGCAAACAATGCTGCCCGATTTTTCTGCAAAAAACGCCAGGTCAAATCGCGGTGTTGGTCATGCGCCATACCATATAGCAGTGTGGCGAAAGTTTGTGTCGGCAATTGTGGCGACAAGGTTAAATTCAGCGTTTGCTGTGCCAATTGCGGATTTTTCACCAGAGTCAGCGCGCGATAAAACTGCGCTTTCTCATTACTGCCCAAGGCTTCTTGTGCCATTTTTTTAATTTGATCATAGCCCGCCTGATCCGCATGCCGCGCAGCCAAACCCAATACCGCCTCCTGCAACACAACCGGCAGCGAATTCGGCTCTTGCAACCATTGCGCAAACCGGGCCTGGCCTTGCGCAATAAAAGCAGGTTGATCGAGCTGCGCCAACTGATCCACCAAACGCGCACGCAACAGGCTTTGTTCCAAACTATCATCTGAACGCGCTTGCCAACCCAGGCGCTCAAAATGGGCTTGCAATAATTGCTGCCGATAATTGCGCCATGCGCCCTGCTCAGCTTGGCCCTGACTGATGGCGTCCAATTGATACAAAGTAGTAAATACCTGGTCCCATAATGCCAGCCGGGTATTTTGTAGCGGTTGTAACTGCGAGTGCAACTGCATGCGTGGTAATAAACCCAAATACTGCGCCAAAGGCAAGCGCCCCACCGTCACCAGGGCCCAGGTATCGGACAAAATTTTCAGGCGCAGACTGTCGGGCAATTGCGGCCACTGTTGCATTAATTGTTGCCACATCACCTCACTGTATTGCACCCGATAAAAACCAATATCCTGCGGGTCAATCAACAACACGCCCTGGCAATGGGGTCGGGTCAGGTTCATGCTTGGGCCATTTAACAACACAGTTTCCAACTGTGCCGGCGCTGTTTCTGACTTTGCTGACGGCTTGGCCGACTCCGGCTCCGTCATGAGTACTTGAAACTGCACGGGGATAGGCCAGATACGGGTACTTTTCTTGCCATTGGCCTTAAATTGTTGTTGATTGAGTTGAATCTGGCGCTGCCCGTTCACACACTGTTCACTCACCGTGATCAGGGGAAAGCCAGCCTGTGCCGTCCAGGTTTGCGCCATTGCGGCCACCGGGCGATCTGCGCTGATACTTAACGCCGCCCACAAATCAGCACTGGTGGAATTGGAATATTGGTGCCGGGTCAAATAGGTTTGAATGCCACGTTGAAATGCCGCTTCGCCCAGATATTGTTCCAGCATGCGCAGCACCGCTTGCCCTTTGGCATAGGTGATACCGTCAAATGCATCATTGGCTTCGGCTTCATTGGCCACCGGCTGTTGAATCGGATGGGTTTTTTCCATCATATCCTGTTCCATGGCCGCGTTTTTGGCGCTTTGTTGATCCAGCCATACCAACCAGTCAGGGTTTAATTGCGCACTAACCTTGGTAGCCATCCAGGACGCAAAGCCTTCGTTGAGCCACAAATCATCCCACCAAGCCATGGTCACCAAATTTCCAAACCATTGGTGCGCCATTTCGTGCGCGGTAATATCAAACACCTGGCGTTTGGCTTCTTGCGAATCTTTTTTGGGATCAAACAAGACGGTATTTTCAGAATAAATAATGGCACCCCAATTTTCCATCGCACCGCCAAAACCATTGGGCACGGCGATATGGTCCAGTTTGCGCAAGGGGTAGCGCATGCTAAAATAATCGTTGTAATAATGCAGCAAATCCCGACTGGCTTGCAAGGCCCAGGCACCGCCCGCCTGCTTGCCTTGTGTGGTAATCAAACCAATATCCACGCCGTCTTGCTCGACACTGGTGCGCTCTAACTCACCCGCCGCCAAGACCAATAAATAAGTCGCCATCTTGGGCGTGCGTTCGAACACCAAACGCTTACCACCAGGCAATGCCAGTTGTTCGGCTATCGGCGTATTGGAGTAGGCAGAAAAATGGGTCGGCACGTCGATACTGAGTTGAAACACGGCGCGAAAAGCAGGTTCATCCCAGCAGGGTAATAAACGGCGCGCATCGGTTGGCTCCATTTCGGTGGCCAACATTTGTTTTTCACCGCTGGTGGTTGGATAGGTATCGTAATATAAGCCATGTGGTTGGCGACTGATTTTGCCACGGTAAGCAATATGCAGGCGATACAGCCCCGGCTGCAAGGCATGGGTCAATTGAAAGCTCACGGTTTCCCGCAAAGGGTCGAGCTTGGCGACCAAGTTTTGGGCTCCCCCCCCTTCTGCGCCAACACTGGCTAGGTCAATTTGCAAATCCAGCGCATTCATCACAATCTGATTCACGGGTTGCGTTACCCGAATTTGGATTTCCAGCTCACCCTTAAATTGATGCTGTGCCAGGTCGGGATGCAAAGTCAATCGATATTCCAGCGGTATGACTTGCTTGGGTAATTTACCCGGTGTGGTATGAAAGGCAAAGGGCGCAGCCGAGGCGGCCCAGTACAATACCAAGCCTGCCCCCATAACGAATCGTTTCAACCATCGCGCAAAATATCGCATCACATCCACACCACTCTCAAAAAAGAAAGTGACCACCCGCAGGCAGCCACAATCAGCCTATCTGCTTGTATGCTACCAGAAATTTTTATGAAGCAAAGTTACTGTTGCACAAATCGGCACAAATCGGCACAAATTTCCTGTAGTTTCGCTACAAAACCAGATTAAACCCCAAAAAAATGGCCACCCGAAGGTGGCCGTAATTACTCACTCCAGGCAAGCGGCAAGCCGCCAACCTTAGAATTCAAAATCAAATAAGATCAGTTTTGAGCCGGGGTATTTTCTGCAAAATATTCGTGAGAATCGGCATTATCAATGGCCTTGGTCGTGTTACTAATGGCCAAGCTCTTGGCTGCTGATTGACCATAGGCCCAGTCATCCGTCGCGGCCGTTGCATTAAAGTGACTCATTTCATGCACTAAAGTGCCTGCTTTGGAATCCGTGCCCGTTGCTGGAGCCGTCCAAAATGCATTACAAACATAGATTTTGTATGGCTGGGTTGGATAAACATAAGCATAGGCGCTGGAAGTACAAGCACAGCTCACCGACACCGCCTGATTATTAAATGCACTCAAAATACTGTTGAAATGGGCCTTAACGGTCGAATACCGGGTTGCATCATAAGTACCAAACCAGGTGGTATAACGTGGCCCTTGGGTGCCTGCATTCAGATACGACAATGCACCACTGGAGTAGGTTTTGGCACCACTTACGGCAGTAGTGATGGTACTGGTACGCGAACTGGTGCAGCTTACTGTGGACAGGGAACCCGCCAACGAAGCCAAAGGTGCCGGGCTTGGGCTGGCACTGACCAAGGCGTTTTGACGGCCATTGATCCACATTGCCACCACTTCAGAATTTAACTCGCCGACGCTTTTGCTACCGCCTGCAATGCCTTGGCTACCATTGGCGGCAAACAAGTCGAGCGTGCCAGTGCGATATTTGATGGTGTAGTTACCCGTCACGCTCATGTCATACAAGGCCGACAATTCAACTTTTTGATTGTAGGACTTGCCAGCCTTGAGCAAGAAATAGTCGGAAGCGGTTGGTGCTGCACGTTTGAAATGGCGGCCAAGATAAGCCACTTTTTGGCCATCACGATACACATCAAACAAGCCTTCTGCACTATCGCTAAATGGGGTATACCACGCCAACACGTATTGGTCTGCGCCACTGTTATTGGTAATTTTGACGTTGATTACCACGTCTTCATGGGATTGCAAAACGGCTTTTGCCGGATTAATGCTGACAGCAACACCATTGCTGGCGGCATTTGCGCCGTAGCATGCCAAAGTTGTCAATACCAACGCCGCGACTTTACTCAGTTTATTGAATTTCATTTTTTTGTCTCCATCATGGTTTTAATTATGCCCGTAACGAGTCCGTTCGAGCAATTAGTTTTCACTCAACAATCCGTGTAACCGGACTACAGGTGTGAAGCTATATTCAACTATCTCGAAAGATTTGTCAATAGAATCCGAAAAAAATAAATCATATTTCTTACTGGAAACCTCAATTATAATTAAACAATTAATATTAACAAGACCATTCAGACACCATGCGACCAAACTGTGGCAGGATAAAATGCTGGTACAC
>JBKJLF010000026.1:0-12835 GCA_046597185.1 Burkholderiaceae bacterium
CGCTGACCCGCCCCTGATTAACTAGCCCGCCAAAGCGCGCCCAATCAATATTTTTTGAATATCGCTACTGCCCTCATAAATCTGGCAGACCCGCACATCGCGATATATCCGCTCCACCGGAAAGTCATCCACATAGCCATAGCCGCCATGAATTTGAATCGCATCCGAGCACACCCGCTCGGCCATTTCCGAGGCAAATAACTTGGCCATGGCCGCTTCTTTCAAACATGGCACGAGCGCATCTTTCAAGCTGGCCGCATGCCAGATCAGTTGCCGCGCCGCTTCAATTTGGGTGGCCATATCGGCCAATTTAAATTGCACCGCCTGATGTTCAAAAATGATTTTGCCAAAGGTTTCACGCTCTTTGGCGTACTTGAGTGCAGCCTCAAACGCGGCGCGCGCCATGCCCACCGCTTGCGCGGCAATGCCAATGCGCCCACCTTCCAGGCCAGACAAGGCAATCTTGTAACCCTGCCCTTCTTCACCAATTAAATTGGCTGCGGGAATACGACAGTTTTCGAATAAAATTTGCGCGGTGTCGGATGAATGTTGGCCCATTTTTTGCTCCAGCCGCGCCACAATATAACCGGGGGCGCTGGTCGGCACCCAAAACGCGCTAATACCCTTTTTACCCGCCGCCTTGTCGGTTACCGCCATCACAATCGCCACGTCAGCATATTTGCCGCTGGTAATAAATTGCTTGACGCCATTGATCACGTACTCATCGCCATCCCGCGTGGCGGTGGTGCGCAAGGCGGCGGCGTCGCTGCCGGTATGTGGTTCGGTCAGGCAAAACGCACCTAACATCTCGCCCTGTGCCAGCGGACGCAACCACTGTTGCTTTTGCGCGTCATTGGCATACATCATGGCAATGCTGCATACCGGGCAGTTATTGACCGAGATGACGGTGGAGGTGCCACCGTCACCCGCCGCAACTTCTTCCAACACCAAGGCCAGCGACACATAATCCATACCCGCGCCGCCCAATTCTTCCGGCACGGCCACGCCAAATGCGCCCAGGGCCGCCAATTCCTTCAATTCTGCCTGCGGGAAGTGGTGCTCCTTATCCCAGCGCGCGGCATTGGGGGCCAAACGCTCTTGCGCAAAACTGCGCAAGGCGTCGCGGATCATGCTTTGTTCTTCAGATAAATTCATCGCGTTTCCAGGCTCCGGTTAAACCATTTCGATGGCAATCGCGGTGGCTTCACCGCCGCCAATACATAACGAAGCCACACCACGCTTGCCGCCGCGTTGCTTTAACGCACCCAGCAAGGTGACGATGATGCGTGCGCCGGATGCGCCAATCGGGTGCCCCAAGGTGCAGGCACCGCCATGCACATTGACTTTGCTGTGCGCAATATCCAAATCTTTCATGGCCGCCATTGGCACCACGGCAAAGGCTTCGTTGATTTCAAACAAATCCACGTCGCTCGTAGTCCAACCCAGTTTTTTATACAGCTTTTGCATTGACCCCACGGGGGCCGTGGTGAACAGATTCGGCTCTTGCGCATGCGTGGCGTGACCCAACACTTTGGCAATAATCGTACAACCGAGCTTTTTGGCGGTCGATTCACGCATCATCACCAGCG
This sequence comes from Burkholderiaceae bacterium, assembly GCA_046597185.1. GTDB lineage: Bacteria > Pseudomonadota > Gammaproteobacteria > Burkholderiales > Burkholderiaceae_D > CAMBDR01. Next base: position 1,590 of record JBKJLF010000026.1, read on the forward strand.
CAGCAGCACCATCATTAATCGATGATGACGAAGCGGCGGTCACGGTGCCATCTTTTTTGAAAGCTGGCTTTAACCCTGCGATTTTTTCCGGCTTGGCTTTGAGCGGGCCTTCGTCTTTACTGATCACGGTGTCACCACCCCGGCCAGAAACGGTGACGGGTGCCATTTCCCAGGCCAGGCAGCCTTCTTTTTCAGCCGTCTGGGCGCGTCGCACTGATTCAATCGCAAACGCATCTTGCGCTTCTCGGGTAAAACCGTATTGGCTGGCGCACTCTTCGGCAAAGGTGCCCATCGAACGACCACCACCATTTTCAGTGCGCGAATAGGCATCTTCCAGGCCATCAAGCATCATGTGATCAAACATCATGCCATGGCCGATACGGTAACCACCGCGCGCTTTGGGAATCAAATAAGGCGCATTCGTCATCGATTCCATGCCGCCCACCACAATCACTTCGGCACTACCCGCGAGCAAGCTGTCATACGCGAAAATGGCAGCCTGCATGGCCGAACCACACATTTTGGACAAGGTCACCGCGCCGGTAGAAAGTGGCAAACCGGCTTTCAACAAAGCTTGGCGCGCCGGGGCCTGACCCTGGCCCGCCATCAGGCAATTACCAAAATACACATGCTCTACCAAAGCCGGGGCCACGCCCGCACGTTCGACCGCCGCTTTAATCGCCACCGCGCCCAAATCACTGGCGCTCAGACTAGAAAAATCGCCTTGAAACGCCCCCATGGGGGTACGCGCTGCACCAACGATAACAACAGGATCATTCATGATTTCTTCCTTCACACTATTTAATAGACTTATGCAGCTCAATTGCCAAACCGAATTTCCTGCGGATAAGGAAAAACATCTTCAACCTGCCCCTCGGCAATGCGCTGCTTACGTTGCTGCCAATAACTCGCTTCCAGCAAATCGGCATGATGTTTCATAAAATATTTACGGATGCGGGTATTGCCCAATAAAAAGGTGCCGAATTGCTCCGGAAACACATCGTTTTTGGCAATCGAATACCATGGCTCGGATGACATTTCATCTTCTTCATTGCGCGCCTCGGGAATTTTGCGGAAATTGCAGTCGGTAATGTATTCAATTTCATCGTAATCGTAAAACACCACGCGCTTATGGCGGGTTACGCCAAAGTTTTTATACAGCATATCGCCGGGGAAAATATTGGCCGCCACCAACTCCTTAATCGCATTGCCATATTCGCGCACGCCATGCTCGGTAGCGGCTTCATCCTGCCTTTTCTCGGCATCGGCCAACCAGATATTTAACGGAATCATGCGCCGCTCAATATATAAATGCTTGATGATGATTTCATTACCCTCTTCTTCAATCTGGCTGGGCGCAACCTGCTTTAATTCATTGAGTAATTCTTCGCAAAAACGATCACGCGGAAAAGCCACATTCGAATATTCCAGGGTATCGGCCATGCGCCCTACCCGGTCATGGTTTTTCACCAGCAAATATTTTTCTTGAATTTGATCCCGGCTGGTTTCTTTGGGTGGGGGAATCACATCTTTAATCAATTTAAATACATACGGGAACGAAGGCAGGGCAAATACCATCATCACCAAACCGCGTATCCCCGGCGCAATCGCAAAACTGTCCGATGAATGGCGTAAATGACGTAAATAATCGCGATAAAACAGGGTTTTACCTTGCTTATGCAAACCCAGAATGGCATACACTTCGCTACGCGGCTTCCTGGGCATCATACTACGCAAAAATTGCACGTAAGCCGAAGGCACTTCCATATCCACCAAAAAGTAGGCGCGGGTAAAGGAAAATAAAATGGTGATGTGTTCGGGGTCAAATAACACGGTATCGAGGATTAACTGGCCTTTTTTATTATGCAAAATCGGCACCACAAAAGGGTATTCCAAACTGCCATTAATGCCTTTGCCGACGATGTAAGCACCCTTATTGCGGAAAAACAAACTGGTCAATACCTGGATCTGATGATTCGCTTCCGGCACCGAACCACCAAATAATTGCTTTAAGCGCGCCTCGACACTGGCAATATCGCGATCCAAATCTTCAAACGGGCGTTGCAACTGGAAATTGGTGATAATCCGCCGAATCGACAGGCGCATGCCATCCTGATTCGGGTAATACACCCGATACGTCGGCAACAATTCATCGGTTTCAATATATTCGGTGGACACCACGGGCCGCACAAAAATAAAATCGTTGTGAAAATAGGTGCGGTGCAACACATTGCAACAAACCGAATTGAAAAACGATTCCGCCAATTCCGGCTGTTTATGATCTGCCAACAAACCGATATAGTGCAGCTTCATTTCGCGCCAGACTTCATCGCTCAGTTCGTTTTGATCGTATTCATCTTCGATCATTTGCACACATTCACGCACCCTGGTATCGTAATAATCGATCCGCTCGCGGGCGGCGATTTGTGCTATCTTCCACTCGGCCCGGTCAAAGTGGCCGCGTGCGTCGCGGCTAGCTTGCCGAAACAAACGGTAGTGTTTATCAAAACCATCGAGGATGGCACGGGCCAGGTCAAACGCAATTTGCGAAGACAGCAATTTGGGAAAGGCATTATTGGACATGGAAGGATCTCGTCAAGGAAGCGAAGCTGAACGATTTTACCCTGTTCGACCGGGTGCCTGGCACCCGGCCAATGATTTTTACCGGGTTTCGGCAAATAATTCGCGCCCAATCAACATCCGACGAATTTCGCTGGTGCCCGCGCCAATTTCATAGAGCTTGGCATCACGCCACAAGCGCCCCACCGGGTATTCGTTAATATACCCGTTGCCACCCAGCGCTTGAATCGCTTCACCCGCCATCCAGGTGGCTTTTTCGGCCGAATACAAAATCGCACCCGCCGCATCCTTGCGCAAGGAGCGCACGGCTTCCGGTGTGGTAGCTCGGTCACACGCCTGACCCACGGCATACACATAGGCCTTGCACGCCATCATGGTGGAATACATATCCGCCAACTTGCCTTGCATCAATTGAAACTCGCCAATCGGCTGGCCAAACTGTTTGCGCTCATGCACATACGGCACCACCACATCCATACAGGCTTGCATAATCCCCAGCGGCCCACCAGAGAGCACGGTGCGCTCAAAATCGAGGCCAGACATCAACACATTCACGCCACGGCCCAAACCACCGAGCACGTTTTCAGCGGGTACTTCGCAATCCTGAAACACCAATTCACCAGTATGCGAGCCGCGCATGCCCAGTTTGTCCAATTTTTGCGCCACCGAAAAGCCTTTAAAGCCTTTTTCGATCAGAAATGCGGTCATGCCACGTGGGCCGGCTTCCAGATCATTTTTGGCATACACCACCAATACATCCGCATCCGGGCCATTGGTAATCCACATTTTGGTGCCATTCAAGACCCAGCGGTCGCCTTTAAAATCGGCACGCAGTTTCATGCTGACCACATCCGAACCGGCATTGGGTTCCGACATGGCCAACGCACCAATATATTCACCGCTGATTAATTTGGGCAGGTATTGGGCTTTTTGCTCAGCCGTGCCATTGCGCTTGATTTGATTGACGCATAAATTGGAATGCGCACCATAGGATAGGCCAACCGAGGCCGAAGCGCGCGAGATTTCCTCCATGGCAATAATATGAGCCAGATAACCCATATCGGCACCGCCATATTCGTCGCTAACCGTAATGCCCAACACGCCAAGATCGCCCATTTTGCGCCATAAATCCATGGGGAATTGATCGGAATGATCGATTTGGGCTGCGCGCGGCGCGATTTCGGCGGCGGCGAAATGTTGAATCGATTCACGCAAGGCGGCGATATCTTCGCCATGATCAAAAGTTAAACCCGGAAGATGGAGCATAAGACCCTCATTTAAAAAGAATTTCAAATCGGTACGAGATTACTACGAGATTATATGCGAGGTTTCCGTTTACGTAAACGTAAACCTCGGGCAAAGTATCAAGATTCATCTGGATCAGCCTGTTGTTGCAGCACACGCTTGCATTCTTGTTCATGTAAATTGATTTCTGCCAATGCCAATTCAAGATCATGCTGCTGTTGCTCCAATTTTTTCCGATGGTGCGCCAACACCGTCAAAAATTGTTCCATTTGTGCAACAGTATCCTTGGGTGACTCATACATATCCACCAAATGCTTTATTTCAGCCAATGACAAACCCAAACGCTTGCCACGCAATGTCAGTTTCAAGCGGGTACGATCACGCGCACCATAGACGCGGTTGCGCCCGACTTCGCGCAAGGGACTGAGCAAACCTTGATCTTCGTAAAACCGGATCGCGCGGGCCGTAATCTCAAATTCTCGCGCCAATTCGCTTATGGTATAACTGGGTGCTGCCGCCATCATATAAAACCCTTAACAGGAACCATATCAAATAAGAACAATTCAGATTACAATAGACCGCGAGCCGACGTGATCGTCAACGTCAACGTCAACGTCAACATAAACGTCAGCGTCAGCGCCAACCCAGTCCGTATTGTAGGCCAGCCCACCCCAAAATGGAAAGAATGCCTGATGAACCCCCTCGAAAATGCACTTGACTATCCATTTGGTGACACATTGCCTGCCACTGGCGAATTGCTGGAAGTCGCGCCCGGCGTATTTTGGTTGCGCATGACGCTGCCATTTGCGCTCAATCATATCAATTTGTGGTTATTAGCCGATGAATCACCCACTGGCCAACCAGGTTGGTGCATTATTGATTGCGGTATCGCAAACGATGCTACCCGTAGCGCATGGCAAGCCATTTTTGCAACGTACTGCCAAAATCACCCGGTATTGCGCGTTTTAGCAACACATTGCCATCCTGATCACATTGGCAATGCGGCATGGTTATGTGAGCATTGGCAAGTACCGCTGTGGGCCAGCACCGGGGAATATGCTTTCGCGCGCATGATGTCTGCGGGCTTGCCGGGGGTGGATGGCGTTGCCGCCCTGCCCCATTTTGAGCGCCATGGTTTAACTGACCCGGCTTTACTGGAATCGATGCGCAGCCGCCGCAACTACTATCCTTCGCTGGTGCCAAGCGTGCCACACGCCTATACGCGCCTGTGCGACCAGCAACAGGTGCGCATTGGCGCACACACCTGGCGCGTGATCACCGGATTTGGCCATTCGCCCGAACATATTGCCCTGTATTGTGAAAATCTTCAATTGTTAATTTCCGGCGATATGGTTTTGCCACGAATTTCTACCAATATTTCTGTATTTGCTATCGAACCAGATGGCAACCCCTTGGGTCTTTATCTCGATTCATTACATAAATTTGATGACTTGCCAGAAACAACATTGGTCTTGCCATCGCATGGTAAACCCTTTCGCGGTTTAGCCACACGCATCGCGCAGTTGCGTGTACATCACGAACAGCGCCTCAATGAGGTGCGTTTTGCCTGCACGCAGCCACAATCTGCGGCAGAGATTGTTCCCATCATGTTTCAGCGCGAACTTGACCCACATCAGCGTAGTTTCGCCATGGGTGAGGCAATTGCCCATTTACAGTTACTGCATACCGTGGGGGAATTGTGTCGTAACCTCGATCCAGATGGTGTCATTCGCTACCGCACAATGTCACATTTCATTTAATCTCGAACCATCTTTAGATGACAGAATACAACATACAGTAAAGCGCGAAGGGTGATTTTTTTGATAAACACCAAGAATGTGTAAATTCGCCGTACAAATTGGAAATTCCTCTTATTTTAGCAGTACAATTTGCTTCGGACGGAAAAAATTCCGCCATCATCAAAACTTCGGAACATTGTAGCGCTGGTGAACTTCAATAAAATTTAGGAGGAATACAAATGTTAATTTTACCGACGAATTTTGTCATGGCCGGTGGCTGCTTCGCAGCTACTTTTCTCTAACTCTTAATCTGAAAAAATCCGACTATGAACTCTTCTACTGAACGCGAAAATTTTAGCGAGCGCCTGCAGCAGGCTTTGAAAAACGCTCATTACTCACCGGATAGCCCAACTCGTCTCGCACGCGAGTTCAATATCCGCTTTGATGGCCGCCCCATCACAGTGCATGCCGCACGCAAATGGATTGTGGGTGAAGCCATTCCAACGCAAGAAAAACTGCGCACTTTGGCAGGTTGGTTAGGCGTTCCATCCGATTGGCTACGCTTTGGCGGCAGCGAATTAGGCACCCCAAGCGCCGACTCGCCACAGGCATTAGCCCGTTTTGAGTCCGCCGATGTCAAGTTAATTGCAGATTTACAACGCCTTGACGACCATCATCGCCAAGTCGTGCGCGAATTCATTCGCATGTTGGTCCGCATGAATCATTCTAAATAAATGATTAGACCAGCCCATAACCCCGCCTGGTCTTCAAATCCTACCCATTCAGGGGGCTTGCCTCCTGAAGCCCCTTTATCTTTATTACACTCATTTATTGCGAAATCAGATTTTGCTGCGCGAAAATTCGTGCCGCAACACCAGCTTGCTCGAAGCAATCAAACTGTTTAAGCCCAAAATCAATTCAATCAACACATGTTGCGGCAAAATCCAGATTTGCCCCCGTGCGGGTGACGCGCCCGTACTGGCGCAGATCACGGGTGTGATCCATTGTGCGTCGGGTGTCACATCCAACAAAATATCGCCGTCGCTATTGGTATGCATAAAAATTTCGCCACCATGCGCAAGGGTAAAACAGGCACCGCAGCCCCGACTGGCTCCGTCGGGTTGGTCGCCCAACAGCTTTTTCAATTCGCGGTCATGCAAATCCATCCAGCTTTCGACGTCTTGCGGCGATTCGAGCAATACCCAGGCATGATCGGGCGTGGCGTTGTGCTTCATTACGCGCCACTCAACAAAGCATAATAGGTTTTGAACAAGGAAGTGCGGTCAGCCAAACCATTGGTGCCGCCATTGACTTTTTTGGTGACAGCAAGAATGGCGGCATCGTCCGCACCCTGATCGGCATCACTATTAATACTGCGCGCTTGCCAAAACCAGCCTGCCGACAGCAGCGGATATTTGCTGGCGACCAAATCGGGCGTGGCGAGCACATCGTCAATGCCGATTTTATTAAATGAGGCGTAATTGGTCTTACCCGTCAATTGAATATAGCCGCGACCGCGATACAGATAGCCTTCTTTGCTGGCTTCATCGCCATTGCCCATGCGGTTGGCATACACACGGGAAGCGATTTTCTCGGGTTGGCGTGCGTAGCTATCGGCCAAATCACCGGGGAAATATTTGCCAAATATCTTGCGCAAGCCATCAGCGGAGTAATTGAGGTTTTCTTGCGTGACTTTGAAGTTGCCGCTTTCATGCGCGCACTGGGCTAAAAAATGCGCCAGACGCAACACTGAATTAATTTGATATTTCTCAGCAACCTCGGGGATTTTCGCCAGTACCGCATCGGGCACTTTGCCTTGCAGCTTGGAGAGATCAACACCCGCCACGCTGACGCTGACCTTACCAGTAGCAGGGACGACATCGCTGGCCGAGTTCATTTCAACCACATTGCCATCGGTATCGACCAAATTGCCGCTTTCATCCCTTGCCGCCACCTCGCCCGTCATTTTGCTCCAGGTGGCGGGGCCGACGATGCCATCTGCCGTCAAGCCGTGTGCGCTTTGCCATGCCATAACCGCCTTGGCGGTGGCGGGGCCGAACACACCGTCAGCGGTTTCGCCCAGGATGCCCTGTAGTGTTTTTACATCATCTCCTTGTGACCCGGTTTTTAAAAGCATGATTACCCCTCTTGATGATTAGAGTATAAATTGTGGCTGACTGAGAACTGGGAGTCTACCGGAATTTGGCGGCTTTGCCCAATCCGCTTGCAATTTACCTGTCAAGTAGCAAACCATGCTTGCGCAGAACAGCCCTGATCTGCTGCCTGTCCCGGCCAACCGTCACATATAATTGATAATAGGCTGTGGTCTAAATAATTTTTACCTTGCCACAGCCCCATTAAGCTATTTATTATTCAGCACAAAACGGGGCTCTCGGCCCCGGCGGGTTTGATTGTTGATCATATAAATGGCATGCTGCATGCCTATCACGTTCTTGTAAGCACCCTGTACCCGTGACCACCTCCACCTAAGTAAATAACAGAATTTATAGTATTTTTACCACTTACAGATCGAAATAAGCTACCATACAAGCACGCTAAGGCGCAAGCAGTACACAGTCAAGAAACCGAACAAAGCGCCGGATAAGCTCCTGGAAGGCCAATCAATGCTTCTCGGCCCCAAAACTGAACTTGGCTTGCGAAGAATATTGCGAGACATCAAGGAGTCTGGCAAGAGTGACTAAAGCGCCAACAAACAACGCACACTGCGGCAAATCCCACACACGCCCTGTTCTTACCCACAAAATTGCACAAAAAAAAATGATCACGAGCAAAACCCGTAATCATTTGATTTCATTGAAGTTTGTTGGTGCGGCTGGCGGGGATCGAACCCACGACCCTTGGCTTCGGAGGCCAATACTCTATCCACTGAGCTACAGCCGCGTACAGAAAAATCAATGAAGACCCGAAGGATATACGATTTTTTGCGATTCGTCCATTTAAAAACACAATTAGAGTTCCAATCGAGGCCTTTTCCGTCTATAATTTCCGGTTTGGCGAAGGTTGCATGTCGTTTTCCGCGATCCGCATCCACTCAACCGGCTTAAAACTTTGCACTAAGGACATTATGAGCAGCGCACACAACGAACATGAATCGGCTATCAAGACCCCAAAACAATTGGCAGTCGCCGTTTTTGCCGCTTTTGCGGTGCCTATTATCTGCATTATTTTATTGGTCATCTATGTCACTGGCGAATTGCGCACTGGCGCAGGTTCAACCGGGCAAACACCCGAAGCCATTGCAGACCGTATCAGCCCGGTAGCCGATGCTGGCTACAAACTCAACAACCCCAATGCCGTGAAAGAATTACAAAGCGGCGAAGCCATTTATACTTCTACCTGCGCTGGCTGCCATGGCAGTGGTGCCGCAGGCGCACCCAAGGTGGGCGACAATGCTGGCTGGTCAGCACGCATTGCCCTTGGCTACGAAGGCTTGCTCAAATCGGCCATCGCTGGCAAAGGTGCCATGCCAGCCAAAGGCGGCAACCCCGATTTGGACGATGTTGAAATTGGTCGCGCCATTGTGCATATGGTGAATAAATCCGGCGGCAAGTTCGCAGAGCCAGCCGTCAAGCAAGCCGCACCTGCTGCCAGCGCGGCAGCTTCGGCCAGCGCATCAGCTTCGGCCAGCGCATCAGCATCGGCCTCGGCCAGCGCATCGGATGCTTCTGCTGCTTCAAGTGCATCAACCAGCGCTTCGGCACCCAGCGCTTCGGCACCCAGCGCTTCGGCGCCCGGCGCTTCGGCCCACAAATAAGCACCTGCCGCCCAACAAAAAAGCCGATCTGTGATCGGCTTTTTTTCGTCCCAACATCTACCCCAAAAACAAACGATACACCGGATTACTACTTTCATCCCAATAACGATAGCCCAAAGTTTTTAAGAAAGATTGGAACATTTGCGTATCATTTTTCGGCACTTGCAAACCCACCAACACCCGCCCGACATCGCCACCCTGGCTGCGATAATGAAACAGCGAGATATTCCAATCCGGCGACATACTGGTTAAAAACCGTGCCAACGCACCGGGCCGCTCGGGAAATTCGAAGCGATACAATAATTCATCTTGCGCCAAACTGCTCTTGCCACCGACCAAATGACGGATATGCAACTTCGACAATTCATCATGCGATAAATCCAGCGTCGTGAAACCATGCTTCTCAAAATTAGCCGCCAATTGGGTCGATTCATAGGGATTGCTGATTTGAATCCCGACAAAAATATGCGCATTTTTCTCGTTGCCGATACGGTAATTGAATTCCGTCACACTACGCGGCCCAATCAATTGACAAAAGCGCTTGAAGCTACCGCGTTCTTCCGGTATCGTCACCGCAAACACCGCCTCGCGTGATTCGCCCACTTCAGCGCGCTCCGCCACAAAACGCAAACGGTCAAAATTCATATTCGCACCACTGGCAATGGCCACCAAACTTTGATTGCTGACCGGCTCACGGGTCAGGCTGGCGCGCTCCACATAGGCTTTCATGCCAGCAATGGCCAAGGCCCCGGCTGGCTCCAAAATGCTGCGGGTATCCTGAAACACGTCTTTAATCGCCGCGCACACGGCATCGGTATCGACCAAAATCACGTCATCGACGTATTTTTGCGCCAAGCGGAAAGTTTCGCGCCCCACCAATTTCACTGCCGTACCGTCAGAAAATAAACCCACATCGTGCAAGGTCACGCGCTCGCCCGCTTTTAAACTGCGCGCCATGGCGTCGGAATCGGTAGTTTGCACGCCAATGATTTTAATATCCGGCCGAATTTGCTTGATATAGGTCGCCACACCGGCAATCACACCACCGCCGCCAATGGCAACAAACACCGCGTGGATCGGGTCGGCATGCTGGCGCAAAATTTCCATGCCGATGGTGCCTTGCCCGGCAATCACTTGCGGATCATCAAACGGGTGTACGAAGGCCAAATGTAATTCTTGCTCCAGCTTTTGCGCATGATCAAAGGCATCGCTATACGATTCGCCATGCAATACCACTTCCACTTGCGCACCGCCACGCTCTTTGACGGCATCAACCTTCACTTGCGGAGTGGTGGTCGGCATCACAATCAAAGCGCGACAACCCAGCTTGGCCGCAGAATACGCAACACCTTGCGCATGGTTACCGGCGGAGGCACAAATCACCCCGCGCTTACGCTGCTCCGGGGTTAAATGCACCATTTTGTTGTAAGCACCACGAATTTTAAAGCTGAACACGCTTTGCATGTCTTCACGCTTAAAAAATACCCGATTCCCCAAGCGTTGTGATAACAGCGGCGCAAGTTCCAAGGGGGTTTCATCCACCACGTCATACACGCGGGCGGTTAAGATTTCTTTCAAATAATCAGTGGTCATCATGTTTTCAGGCTCGATTCAGGTAAGCAACAGCTTGGCATTATAATGGACGATTGTTGTGTATTGAATGATTATTATGATTGAATCTGTCGTCACATGGTTACTTTCTGTTCTGGCTGTCCCGCAAATCGGTTTGGGATCGGTGTTTTTGGTGAGTTTTATTTCCGCCACGCTGATCCCGCTGGGCTCGGAGCCAGCCGTGTTTGCCGTGATTAAAGTCAATCCTGCGCTATATTGGGCCACCATTTTCATTGCCAGCGTGGGCAATACCTTGGGCGGTGCCATCAATTATTGGATGGGCTACGGTGCCAAAC
>JBKJLF010000276.1:0-5952 GCA_046597185.1 Burkholderiaceae bacterium
ATCAAAGCGCTGGCCAAGCAGCATTTGGTCGATGTTTGGGACCATGCATTTTTGGTCTATGAAAAAGACCACGCGGTACGCGATTTTTTGGCCAGTTTGCCCGATCATAAAACGGTGATCATCAACCGCATTCCTACCGTGGAAAACCTGGCCCGCACCGCGTTTGATATCTTAAAAGCGGCTTATTCTGACCGCTTTGGCACCGGTTTGCATCTCCAGAAATTAGTTTTGCATGAAACCCCCAATTGCTGGGCGGAAATTAGCGAGGCCTAAGCAATGCGCGAAGCCATTTATATGCAGCAAGCGCTATCCCAAGCCCACAATGCCTATATCTTGGGTGAAGTGCCGGTTGGCGCGGTGGTGGTCAAAGATGGCGCAATCATTGCCACCGGGTTTAACCAACCCATTGGCGAGCATGACCCCACCGCCCACGCCGAAATCATGGCTTTGCGCGCCGCCGCCACCTTGCTTGGCAATTACCGTTTGCCTGGTTGTGAATTGTATGTAACATTGGAGCCGTGCGCCATGTGCGCCGGTGCCATGATGCATGCGCGCCTGGCACGCGTGGTGTATGGCGCGCCCGACCCCAAAACCGGGGTAGCCGGGTCGGTGATGAATTTATTTGAGCAAGCGCAGTTAAATCATCAAACTGAAGTGTTGGGCGGCGTGTTGGCCGAAGGTTCGGCCAAGTTATTGCGGCAATTCTTTGCGGAACGACGCGCCGCGCAAAAGTAACACTATGCGGGTAAAAAGTGCTATCCTGACTTTCCATTGCAAAACCGAGGGCTTGTTATGAAACATTTAAGTGGTCTGGACGCGACTTTTTTACATCTGGAAACGCCGGAAATGCCCATGCATGTCGGTGGCCTGTGTTTGTTTGATTTGCCGCCCGGCTACCATGGCAAAGCCAAAGGGCAGGCTGCGCCCGGTTTTTATGATGAAGTCAAACGGCATGTCAGCCAGCGCATGCATTTGGCTAGCGTGTTTACCAAAAAATTGGCGTTGATGCCTCTTGATTTGGCCAATCCGATGTGGATCGAAGCCAGTGATATCGATTTGGATTACCACGTGCGTCAAATCACCTTGCCCAAGCCCGGGACCATGGCTCAATTGGAGGCCTATGTCGGACGTTTGCACTCCAGCTTGTTAGACCGCAGCCGTCCGCTGTGGGAATTTTATATTTTTGATGGTTTGCAATCGGGCCAGACCGCGTTTTATTCAAAAATTCATCATGCCGCGCTGGACGGGCAAGGCGCTGCCGTGATGGCGCAAGCCTTGCTCGATATTGGACCGATGCCGCGCGAGGTTGCGCCCCCGCCAGCCCGCGTGCGAACCCCTTATTTGCCGTCCGTGCGCAGTATGCTCAAAGCGGCACTGAGCAATACGGCAAGCCAATCGTTGCGCATGCTTAAAGGCTTGCCGGAAGCGGTGAAAATCATCGGCGGCATGGTGCTGCCATCCGGGCACAGCCCGGATCTTGGCATCGGGCCGCGCACGCCGTTGAATGTTTCCATCACCAATCAACGCAGTTTTGCCACCTTGTCGCTGGCGGTGGATGAAGCCAAAGAAATCGCCTCGGCCTGTGGTGGCACACTCAACGATGTCGTGTTGGCCATTTGCAGTGGCGCGTTGCGCGAGTATCTGGCGAGCAAGGGCGCGATACCGCAAAAGAGCCTGTTGGCGGCATTGCCGGTGAGTTTGCGCGAAGCAGGCAATACCGAGCTGAATAATCAGGTGAGTATGATGCAAATGTCGCTGGCCAGTGATATTGCCGACCCGGTCCAGCGCATACAAGCGATTATTCATGCCTCGGGCGCGATGAAGGATAGCCTCAAGAGCATGAAATCGATTCTGCCCACCGATTTCCCCAGCCTGGGTTTGCCGTGGGTGATGAGTGGTTTGGTGTCCCTGTATGGGCGCACCCACTTGGGCGACAGTGTGCCGCCGCTGGCCAATGTCATCATTTCCAATGTTCCCGGTGCGCGTATGCCATTATATTTGGCGGGGGCAAAAATGGTGACCAATTTTCCGGTATCGATTGTGGCGCATGGCCTGGCGTTAAATATTACCGTGCAAAGTTATAATGGCAGCTTGGATTTTGGCTTGATCGCCTGCCGCCGTGCCGTGCCTGATGTGGCAAATTTGGGTGTGTTAATGAGTCAGGCGCATCAGCAATTGCTTGGCTTGGCGCGTGCCAGTCATGCAGAAAATAAGGTTGCCGATAAGGCGAAGACGGTAAGAAGGAAGGCAACTGGCAAGGCCGTCAGTAAGGTGGAGAATAAGTCGATCAGCGTTGCCAAAATGCCTGATCCGGTTCCGGCAAAGCGCAAATCAAGGGCCAAGCCGATTGTAGAAGTGAATGCGGATAGCGCAAAACCGGCCGCGCCGAAAAAGCGCCGCCGCGCCCCAGCAACAGTCAATTGAGGACGTATTATTATGCCAAGTATTGTCAATCACGGTGTCAAGCTGCATTATGAAACCGACGGTGATCCAAAGGCCAAACCCCTATTAATGATCATGGGCTTGGGCATGCAATTAACCTCCTGGCCCATGCCTTTGGTTGAGCAATTGGTGGCCCACGGCTATTATGTGATTCGGTTTGACAACCGGGATGCTGGTTTATCGACCAAGTTTGATCATCACGGCAAGCCCAATTTGGCGCTGCTGTATCTGAAAAGCAAGTTACGCATCCCGATTCGCTCACCTTACACCTTGCACGATATGGCGGGCGATGCGTTGGCAGTACTCGATGCCTTGGGTATCAAGCGTGCCCATGTGGTAGGGGCATCAATGGGCGGTATGATCGCGCAAATTTTGACGGCGGAACACCCGACCCGGGTTCTCAGTTTAACCTCGATCATGTCTACCAGTGGGCGGCATGGTTTGCCCGGCCCAACCGCCCAGGCACGCCGGATTTTGATGGCAGGCCCGAATGATCGGAATAATCCGGAACAAGTGATCGATTACTTTGTGCGCATGTTTCGCGTTATCGGCAGCCCGGCTTACCCCACACCGGAAGCGCAAATACGGTCACGTATCAAGAACGGTATTGCGCGCAGTGGCGTCCATTCAGGCACGCCACGCCAAATGAACGCGATTGCCGCCTCGGGCAGTCGCGTCAAGTTGTTGCAAAAGATCCAGCGCCCCAGTTTGGTCATTCATGGTGCCGCTGACTCGCTGATACCGCTGAAATGCGGCGAAGATACAGCAAAATGCATTCCAGGCGCGGTTTTACGCATCATTCCCGGCATGGGCCATGATTTGCCCGAAGTTTTAATCCCCGGTTTGGCGGCCATGATTAACGCACACTGCCAGGGTGGCAACATTGCGCAGATGGAAACCTTGCTGTAGCGCAGATAAAGCAGCTAAAACAACTAAAGCAGCTTATTTACCACATATTTGCCACGCTGGCACGCCTGTCTGGCATGGCAATTCGGTGGCTTGCGTGCTACTGGCAAGGGCTGATGGTAAAATACCCGGTTATTTTCCATTGACGTTTAAAAAGGTTGACGCTGTGCTCTCTACCGCCAATATCACGATACAATTTGGGGCCAAGCCCTTGTTTGAAAACATTTCAGTCAAATTTGGCGAAGGCAATCGCTACGGTTTGATTGGTGCCAATGGCTGCGGCAAATCCACCTTCATGAAGATTTTGGGGGGTGATCTGGAACCTTCCTCGGGCGTGGTGATGTTGGAAAACAACGAACGCCTGGGTAAATTGCGCCAGGATCAATTCGCCTTTGAAGAAATGCGGGTGCTGGATGTGGTGATGATGGGCCATGTTGAAATGTGGGCCGCCATGACCGAGCGCGATGCAATTTATGCCAACCTGGAAGCCACCGACGATGATTATATGCGCGCCGCCGACCTGGAAAGCAAGTTTGCCGAATACGATGGCTATACCGCCGAATCGCGTGCGGGCGAATTATTACTCGGTGCCGGCGTGGAAATCAGCCAGCATCAAGGCCCGATGAGTAATGTTGCACCCGGTTGGAAATTGCGCGTCCTGTTGGCACAAGCCCTGTTTTCCAATCCCGACATTCTCTTGCTTGACGAACCAACCAATAACCTGGATATTAACACCATCCGCTGGTTGGAAGATGTGTTGAACGAACGCAATTCCACCATGATCATCATTTCGCATGATCGTCACTTTTTGAATCAAGTCTGTACCCATATGGCAGATATGGACTACGGCACCTTAAAAGTCTACCCCGGCAATTATGATGACTATATGCTCGCTTCAACCCAGGCGCGCAATCAGCAATTAATCAATAATGCCAAGGCCAAAGACAAAGTCGCCGAATTACAGGATTTTGTACGCCGTTTCTCGGCCAATAAATCCAAAGCACGGCAAGCCACCTCGCGCGCCAAGCAAATTGAAAAAATCAAGGTTGAAGACCTCAAGCCTTCATCCCGCGCCAACCCCTACATTCGGTTTGAGGGCGAGAAAAAACTGCACCGTCTGGCGGTGGAAGCGGAAGGTTTGTCCAAGAGCTACGATCGGGCCATCTTTAAAAACTTCAACATTATGGTGGAAGCGGGGGAAAAAATTGCCATCATCGGGGCCAATGGTGTCGGTAAAACCACCTTGTTGCGCTGTCTTGGTGGAGAATTATGCAGTTTGCAAGCCGATCATGGCCGCGTCAAGTGGGCAGAAAATGCCAACGTCGGCTACATGTCGCAAGACCCGACCGAAGACTTCGCCAAAGACATTATCCTCACCGATTGGATGGGGCAGTGGACCCGTGAAGGCGATGACGATCAACTGGTGCGCTCGATGTTGGGGCGTTTGCTGTTTGGCGGCGATGAAGTGAAAAAGAGCGTCAAAGTGCTCTCGGGCGGTGAAAAAGGCCGGATGATGTTTGGCAAGTTGATGCTGGGCCGCCACAATGTGTTGCTGATGGATGAGCCGACCAATCACATGGATATGGAATCGATTGAATCGCTCAATATTGCGCTGGAAAAATATACGGGCACCTTGATTTTCGTTTCACATGATCGCGAATTCGTTTCATCACTGGCCACACGGGTGCTGGAAGTCAAGGAAAATGGCATCATTGACTTCCAAGGGGATTACGAAAGCTATCTGGCCAGCCAGGGGATTGAATAAGCCCCGGCTGTTGTTTGATTTGATGCCTGAGCTATCTATTTGAGCTATCTATATGCGCTATCGGATCGATTGCTCGGCGTCAACCAGCAATTGATCAAGTCGGTCACGCAAAGAAACCATCATTTCATTGCCTTTGGCCTTCAATACCGCCGCCAAATAGGTTTCGCGTAGCGCCCGAAATTCTTCCAGGGTATGCGCTTGTTCGGCTTTTAACTGCAGGGTGAAGCCGCGTAAGCCAATCACACTGCGGATGGTTTGAGTAAAAAACTTTTGCAATGCAATCGATTGTGCGGCGGCAATTAAACCAGTGCCCGTACTTGTTACGCCGGAAGTCGCACCCGAAGTTGTGTCGGACGTTGCGTCGGTCGTTGCATTGGAAGAATCATTATCCCGCATTTCCACTGTCGGAATAATCGCTGCAACAGGAACCTGATCGATGCCAGTTAACTCTTGTTCCTCGGTCTCAGGTAAAATAGCCACGCTTTCAATAAATTCGCCGTCCACCAAATCGGCCAGACTTTGCATGTCGAGCCCCAGGCCCGCCACTTTTTGCAATAAATCCTGGGTGGTTTTTTTGCCGTCGATCAGCACCAGTAAGCTACGCAGGCGAGAGGCAAGCCGATACTTGCGCGTGATGATTTCTTCACGCCCTTTGTCAGTTTTGTCGAAAATAAAATTATCCATAGTCTTATGAAAACTTGAAGTGTCTGTTAAATGTCAACACAGTGCGCACTTTGCGCGCCAAATGCGATATTGTACGTGGTAATTTACCGCTTTCCCCATTTTTTATGATGCCCACCTGGAAAAGTGTTTCGTTTTGTTTGTTAATTTCTATTGAG
>JBKJLF010000508.1:0-8227 GCA_046597185.1 Burkholderiaceae bacterium
AGTGGGGCGCGATAAACACCACCCGGATTGGCGTGAGCGACACACTGAACCCAAGCCCTTGCCCGAAAATGCAAGCCCTGCGCAAAAGATGGCGCATACCCTGAAGAGCAAAACGGGACGTGCCATCTACAAGGTGCGCAAGCAAACCGTTGAACCCGTGTTTGGCATCATCAAGTCAGCCATGGGATTCAGGCAGTTCTCAGTGCGTGGTTTGGATAAGGTGGCGGGTGAGTGGACTCTGGTTTGCTTGACGGGGAATTTGAAGCGTATGGCATCATTACGTCCAAAATTTGGATACGGCATTAAAATTAGCAAAAAACAAGGTAAAAACACAATGAAAATGAACCAAATTGGTTGAAATTACTAAAAGTATATACATACTATGGCATAAGTCAATTTATACTAACTAATTTATGTGCTAACCGCGACAGGCTTCACGCAAACATGGCAAACAAGTTGAGTTGGTACTCGAAGGCGAAGACACCGAAGCAGATAAAAACATTATCGAAGCCTTGGGTGATCCGCTGGTGCATATCGTGCGCAACAGTCTGGATCACGGTTTCGAGCTGCCGCAGGTGCGTGCTGCTGCGGGTCGGCGGCGAATCGGTCGGCCTGCTGGTCGATGCGTTTCACCAGACGGTGGATATCATTCTCAAACCCATGACTGGCTTGCTGGGCAGCCTCTCCGGCTACGCTGGTTCAGCCCTGATGGGCGATGGCTCGGTATTGATGGTATTGGACGTGAAGGAGTTGATCTGATGATGATCGAATTTATCGATGAGCGGGCAATTTTTACCCAGGTGGTCGGGGTCGAGGACGCTGAAGCCTTGCTGGCATGGTTGCAGAGTACCCCCGCCGCCTGCGCCGATTTTCAGCATTGTAGCCACCTCCATCCCGCCAACTTACAGGTGCTGATGCCGGCAGCCACCCCGGTCTGCGCCTGGCCCGAAGATCAGTTACTGGCCGTATGGTTAAAAAGCGCATTGCAAGAACAATCACCGCCGCAAGCAAGCGGCACTTAAACCCAACACAAGGCGCAATATCATGGCTAAGAATATTTTGATTGTGGACGATTCAGCCACCATGCTGATGAGCGTCAAAAACAACCTGGAAATCGCTGGATTCAAAGTGGAAACAGCGGAAGATGGCGTGAAAGCGATGACCAAGTTGACTGGCGGCTACAAGCCCGATTTGATCATCACCGATGTCAACATGCCCAATATGGGCGGAATGGAGTTGATCGGCAAAGTGCGGGCGATGCAGAACCTGCGCTTCACACCTATCCTGACCTTGACCACGGAAAGCCAAGCCGACAAGCGAACAGACAGCCATCGGGTTGATTCAGCAGGTGCGCAAGCTCAACGATGAAGCGGTGGCGCTGGTACGCCATCTCGATCATTCCACGCAGTCAGTGCCAACCCCAGGGCACGGGCTGGAAGGCAGCATTGCCGCGATCAATCAGATCAGTTGCTTCGTCGAAGACTTGTCCGAGATGATCAGGAGCGATGTGCGCGTGGTGCAAACTGCCGCCGTGAGCGAAATCGAAGAACTGCATGGATTTGTCGGCATCATCAAGGAAATGAGCATGCAATCGAAGCTGCTGGCGATTAATGCCGCCATTGAGGCCGCCATTGAGGCCGCCCATGCCGGGGAAGCTGGGCGCAGCTTTGGCGTGCTGGCGCGTGAGTTGCGGGTGCTGGCAGAACGCTCAGCAGAGGCGGCTACCATGATCGAGCATGGCGTAATCAAGGCGCGCCAGACCATGCAGGGCAGCCTCAAGCTCAATGCCATGGAAAGCCACATCGTCAAGGCCATCGACCTCGTCGAATCGATCCGGCAGCTTCAGCACAGCAATCAGGAAGTGCAAATCTTTTATCAGGATTTGTTTGCTGCAACAACGCAACATAACACCACGCTCGCGGCAGAAATTACTGAATTGCTGGGCTATATCCAGTTTCAGGACGTGATCCGCCAGCGTATCGAGCGCGCAGTCGAATCAGTGGCGCAACGCAACGAAGTGCTCAAAGATTTGCCATCGTGCCTTGGCGCAAATGATCCTGGTCTGAGCCAACTGCAAGCCCGAGTGCAAGCAGTGTTGCGCGACTATGTGGACGGTGAGGTTTCCCATGCATCGGCTTCCAGTGCCGCCAACGGACAAGCTGGTCTGCCGAAGTTCGAGTTGTTTTGAAGCAAAAGACTGTGGTGCATAGTAAGCGTCCAGCCCCACCATCTATACAACTCTACATCAAAAGCCATGGCAGCTTCGGCAGGAAGCCGACGCCATAACACAAGAACGTGCGATGGCGCTGCGTATGTCCGACGCCCTCCATGCGGGTTAGCCGGAGCGACATGAAATTGCGATTATAATTTTCCAAGCAAAAATAAAACCAACACAATTAACAATATCAGCCCGACTCCCCCACTGGGACCGTAACCCCATCCACTGCTGTGTGGCCAGGCTGGAAATGCGCCCACGAGTGCGAGAACCAAGATGATTACTAGTATAAGTCCGATGCTCATTTCGTACTCCTATGACGGTTAAAAAGTTTTAGCGCGTGATGCCCTGACACCCACTCTATACAACCAAGCACTGACCCTCAGTGCGGCACCACACATACAGCGACAATCATTTGCGCGAGCAAATCCACGCACCATACCTCCTTCTTCCAATGACAACGAAATGATCTACCTGGCAATCAAGTTTAAGCACAAAGTATGCTAACGCACAGACCAGCGTTATCTTCCAAAATACGATAGGTGCGAGTAATCCAGTTCCGTAACATCGCGTAGCGCCAACCACGAAAGATTGCCATGTCAGATTTGTCGAAACCCGGCGATACGGCACCCGCCGCAACGGGCCTGTGGCTCGCTATCAAGAAGGCCGCCAGCCGCCTGCAGGACTGGTTTGTGATTCAGTCCGTGATCGTCAGGCTGGCGGTGCTGGTCATCATTGTCCTGATCCCGACCACCGGCATCTATTCATTCACGCTCATGCAGAAACAGGCCGCCGTGGCTGAGCAGGTCAAGACCATGACCGTCGCCGGAAAGGCAGGCGAGGGTGTGTGGACGCTCAACGAAAAGCTGCCTGTGGTGTTCGGCACCGGCTCGGTGTTGAGCTTCCTGGAAACGAACCAGGTCGAGCGCATCACGGTGATCTACACGCCACTGATGTGGAACGTGTCGGAGCGCATCATCCTGATCGAATCGCAAGGCAAGCAGTATGCGTATTACCCCAGCGACATGGAGACCAAGATATTCGCCGATAAGGCCGTCACCGCGCTGTGGGGCGGCAAGCTTACCTTTATTCCGCGCGCTGAACTCAACGACAGCAGCTTGAAATTGATTGCGCGCCTGGATCAGCGTTTTGCCGGTGCTCGCCCGCAGTCCGAGAAGGACGGCTGGAAGGCCCGTATTAGCGGCGTGCTGTCGGTAGCACTTACCTTCGGCGTGCTGGTCTTCCTGTACGTCCAGTTCAAGGGCCAATTCAAGTCGCTCAAGTTCATCGAGCCAACGCAGGTGTCCGGCTCAATTGACGACCTGGTGGGTATGGACGACATCAAGGCCGAGGTGGCACAGATCAAGGATCAGTATCAGCGCCGCGCGGCCTATGCCGAGTATGGCATCAGCAAACCCTTCAATGTGATGTTCAGCGGACCGGCGGGTACCGGCAAGACCAAACTGGCCAGCTACCTGGCCAAGGAACTCAAGCTTCCCATTCTGTTCCATTCTGCAGCCAACCTGGAAACGGGCTTCGTGGCTGGTGGCGCGAATACGCTCAGTCGCATCATGGCCATGGCCAAGCGACGCCGGCGCTGCATCGTTTTTCTGGATGAGGCGCAGGATCTTTTCATGAAACGCGGGGGCCGTCGCAAGTTCGACGATGACACGGCGAACACGCTTTTGTCCGTGTTGGATGGTGTGTGCAGCAGGAGCGATGCCGAGATTATCTGGATCGTGGCCAGCAACTTCAACAGCGAAACCATGCAGATGGACGAGGCAATGTTGCGGCGTTTTCAGATGAAGGTGGACTTTCGCATGCCCAACCAAGAAGAGCGACTGGGTATCATCGGCCACTATCTGGCTAGCCGCGCCGACAAGGTGCGCCCCGATCTGGATCTGCGCCATCTGGTGGCAGTGACCGAGGGCCGCAGTCCGGCCGACCTGGAAACCATCGTCAACCAGGCTGGCATCAGCGCCGTGCGAGCAGACGAGATGATCGACGCGGATACCTTGATGCTGGCCGCCGAACGCGTATTGGTGGGCAACGTCAATGCCAATACCACCCAAGAACGCGAGCGTGACCGCCGCATCATTGCCGTGCACGAATGGGGTCACTTCCTGGTGGACTTCGAGCACGAACGCAAGCTGGCCAATGGCAACTGGGAGCAGCTTTTGGCCGATATTAAGACCATCAAGATTTCGCTCAAGGCCAATGCGCGCACCAACGCATTGGGCTTCGTCTTTCACAAACAGGGGGTCAACCTGCTCAAGACGAAGGGTGACATCGAACACGATGTTCGCGTGTTGCTGGGCGGTATGGCCAACGAGGAACTGTTCTTTGGCGAGCAAGGCACGACCAATGGGGCGCACAACGACATCACCCGTGTAACGGAACTGCTGCACCACGCCGTAGGTGAGATGGGCATGTACCGCAAGACTCGTCTCAACTTCGGTGCGCTCGTGCGCGACAGCCAAGGCGGTGGCCGCGAAGTTGACGAAGAAACGCGCAGCATCATGGAAGCACAGAGTGAGCGCCTATACGATGAAACCAAGGCCGTGCTGGACAAGTTCAAGCCGCTGACCGAGCATCTTGTTGGCAAGCTCTTGGCAACTGGCGAGATGAACCTGAGTGAAACGATGTTCGAAATCCGCAAATTCGAGGCGGCATCATATTCCGTCAACGAAGGTGATGGTCAATCATAATTGAACTGCTGCGGAACCTTACACAGTGTTGCAAGCATAAATAGAAATGCTTCAAATTACGGTAGATTTGCATTACGGCAGTGTGTCATTTAATACCAATGAATAAATTTTCTTTATCACTCACACGTAGCTTTCCTCAGTATTTATCCTATAATTCAGGCAGCGAACTCATTGCAGATACGGTAGTCGTTGAAGTGTACTTTACGTTAGCCGTACCAACGCACGAACAAACAACCGTGGTCTGTCCCCTATTGCCCAGTCCCCTATTGCCCAATCCCCTATTGCCCAGTCCCCTATTGCCCAATGATCGATTACGACATAGTCAAACGGTCAAAGACCCTGAAGAGATTGAGGAATGGATGCTTCAGATTTCTCAGTTTAAACAGTATCTTCAAGAGCAATTAAAAAGAGATCCCACGCTCTTTGAAAGCTGCCGTGAATTTATTGACAAATAATGCTAACCCGCCATTCCAGCGGACTTGCACAAAAACCGCGCAATCCGCTTATTTATCCGTTAGGCGGCTGAACCTGCAATGAGTGCATTCAACTGGATAGAAGCTTTTGCCATGTGCCCGGCGTGCAAGACACTTGCAACGCTGCGCGCGCAGACCCATTTAGCTTCGAGCTACGAAGGTACTGAGAAAGGCCGCTTCTGCAACGAGACTTACCGCCTCAATGATTCAATGGCTTGGTGGCCTGTTGCTGATGAAAGGCACTGCATTTGGTTTGAGGAGTGCGATCCTGCGCATCGATCACCTGTTCAAGAGGCCTGTTACGCGGAATGCCTGAGCTGCCAAGTAGAGCTTTGCGTCGTTCTCGAATTCAAGAATCCCCAAGCTGTGCTTGTGGTTCCTCGCTTCGCTCGACGTTAGTCGGTTGGCTGCACATTTCTCCCATGCAAACTTGGTCACCAACTTCAACCACCGTCTCCCGCGCAGGCACCAGTGCGCCCTCGCGCAGGCGTTGCGCGAATGCGCCCGTGCGTAGGCTTATTTTCGGTTGGGTGTGCAACGGTTCGCTGTCTTATGCTAACATCTCACCCAACACAACGGGCAATCGGCCACGCCTACCGTATCTTCGTTTCAATCTTGCGCGGCATCAACGGTTTGCCACTTTTTTGGGCGTGTGCCCGTTACCTTTGCGTTAGTCAGCATTTTTAGGCAACTTGCGTGTTTTGACATCAATCAGCAACAGGGGACGTTATGACGTTCGATGAAATAGAAAAGCTCGTTAAAGAAAATAACCGTTCAAAGGCGTTTTCGGATGAATTTGTTATTTGCCTCATCTGGAAGGAAACCAATTTTGATCCACTAGCCACCAACAGCATCACAGTTACCGGACTTATGCAGATCAGCAAGGGGGCGGTGGAAATGGTGAACAAATGCAGCCCAAATGGAATTCACTTTGAACACACCGAAATGAACGACCCCGCCAAGAACATTCAGTGTGGGACGATGTACTTGGACATCGCAAAGAACAAATTGGGCGGCGTGGATGTGAGTTTTGGTACTGGCAAGGGTTGCTCAAAGTCGATTAAAGTTTGCGAGGAATGTCTAAAAAAGGACGCCAACCATCCGATGGTCGCGCTTCACAAAATTCATAAGTGAGCAGGGGATGATCCGTATAAAATGGATATTGATTCTGACATTATTTACCGTTGCGGCTGGAAATGCGGCGGCTATCGGTAACTTTGAATGGCGGGATGCGAGTTTATGGATCGGCAAGTATCCATCTGCAACCGCAGGTGGAAATAAAATGCCGCTATTAGATCAACCGCTGATTCGTGCAATACTGAAAAAAACGCTTCCCAAGGAAGAGCTTGCTGCGCTAGGGCGCTTCAAGGTAGAGGTGCCTGTCAGGGAAATGGAGGGATTTATCGTTGTCAACAAGTGCTTGCCGCACAACTGCCCTGCCGATAATGCTACCGTGGTAATAGATGTGCTGAACCAGCGGATTTGGGTAGGTCTCTTTTCAAGAGAAGAGGCGCGCGTATCAACACGTTGGTATAGCATTGCCGATGACTACTCAGTTTTGCCGGATAGCATAAAGAAAGACTTTCTGGCCCGGCACGGTGACTGATGCGCCTGCCACCCAACTTAACGGTCAACCAGACACACCTACCGCAATTTCGTTTTAGTCTTCCATGGCATCAACTTTTTGCTACTTTTTTGAGCTGCCTCCGGGCGCGCCCGTTACTTTTACGTTAAATTGCAGCCGAACCGAATTTAAGAGGACGCGATGGAAGAAAAACTTGAACAGCCGCCTATCGCACTGCCGAAAAAGCAACACGGCATTGTGACGCGCATAGTGTCGCAATCGATACGGGCACGGGTTACTATTCCGTGCTGTTTTTGCTTGCCGCTTTCTTATACGCCTTGCTTGGTCTATGGTTTCCATCCGCGCTCGTGTGGGTTTATGGATTGCTCTCCTTGGGGGCTTGGATGGGAACGGAAACGGGCTATGTCTCCGGCCATGACATGTACTTCCTAGGTATGAACTACCCGTTACTGTTCGTCATTTCTGGAGGTGCACTGACGCTCCTTGGGATTGTCGGACAACATGACCCGGTGCGTCTTGACGGTGCAACATTCAATGCGCGCCTGCTTTCTATGTCACCTCAAACCAAGGTGATCTGCTTGCTCAATCTGTTTATCGCGCTTTGGATCATGTCCATCTTCGGAAGCTACGGCGATATGACCCAATGGCAGAAGGTGCGGCAGTATGAGCTGCTTCACTGGTCCCGCCTGTTTGGCGGCGCTTCAATTGCTGCTATTTGGTATGGCCTCAAGCACGACGATGGCGTTCTTCGTGGTTTTGGCTTGACGTTTCTATTTACCAATCTCTACACGCGCTTCTTTGAGTACTTTTGGGACTCGATACACAAGGCGGCCTTTTTTGCCGTTCTAGCCGTCACCTTCTGGTACATAGGCAGTCGCGCTGAAGCAATCTGGCACTTCGGCGAGCGCGGCTGACGCAGGACGTTAGTTGGTTGGATGTACATTGCCCCTATGCAAGCTTCGTCACCAAATTCAACCACCATCGCCCGCGCACGCACCTGTGCCCCTTCGCGCATGCGTTGCGCACATCCCCGCGTGCGGGGCTATTTTTGCGATTCGGTGTGCAGCGGCTGGTCGTCTTGTGCTACCATCTCGTCCAACATAACGGTCAGCCGGACACGTCTACCGCAACTTCGTTTTCGTCTTGCGCAGCATCAACGGTTTGCCACTTTTTTGGGCTGCCTCCGGGCGTGCCCGTTACCTTTACGGTAGACGTGTGCGTTAAAGCAGCTTAACTATCTTAAATT
>JBKJLF010000432.1:0-4092 GCA_046597185.1 Burkholderiaceae bacterium
AACGGCGGCCAAGGGGCGCGCTGATGCGCAGTTTTTCTATATCAATGGTCGCTATGTGCGCGACAAAGTGCTGACCCACGCGGTGCGCGCAGCGTATGAAGATGTATTGCATGGCGACCGCTACCCGGCTTATGTATTGGCGCTGGATCTGGACCCTGCGCTGGTGGATGTGAATGTGCATCCGGCCAAGATTGAAGTGCGTTTTCGTGATAGCCGCTCGGTGCATCAAATGGTGTTTCATGCGGTGCAGCGCACTCTGGCGCAAACTTCGGCTGCAGGTGCTGCCAATTCTGCCCACCTGGCGGGTGGGGCAGGTGTGGCAGGTGGAGCAGCCAGCAGCGCTGGCTTCAATAGCGGCCATGTTGGCAATAGCCTCAGCAGCCCCGATCATGAACACGATACGGCCAGTGCCTATACGGCAGCCGCAGCAGCCACGTGGGCCGCCAATAGCGCCAATGCCGCCCCTGCCCCGAACACCGCAAACACCCATTTCTGGCGACCACAGCAAAGCACGCTCAGCAATTTATTTGTCGAACAAACCCGCAGCCCCTACAGCGTGCCATCGGGCACCACAAGCGCTGCCACCGCCAACTCCGGCAGCGGCAGCGGCAACGCCAGCGACACGCTCAGTCCGGCCAGTACCGACCAATTCCCGCTCGGCTTTGCCCTGGCACAATTACACGGCATCTATATTTTGGCACAAAACCGATCCGGCCTGATCGTGGTGGATATGCATGCCGCACATGAGCGGATTTTGTATGAACAAATCAAAACCGCGCTCGATCAGCAAGCCAATGGCCACGCCTTGCAGGTGCAAAACCTGTTGATCCCAATCACTTTTCATGCCGACGGTGCCGAAGTCGATTGCGCAGCAGAAAATGCCACGCTCTTGCAAGCACTGGGCTTTGAAGTGGCGGTACTCTCGCCCACCACGCTGGCGGTGCGCGCCATTCCCACGCTTTTGCGCAGCGCCGACCCGCAAACCCTGGTGCGCGATGTGTTGCGTGACATTCGCGAGTTCGGTGCCTCGCGCATCCTGATCGAACGGCGCAATGAATTGCTCGGCACCCTGGCTTGCCACACGGCGGTGCGCGCCAACCGCATCTTAAGCGTACCCGAAATGAATGCGTTGCTACGTCAGATGGAACAAACCGAACGCTCCGACCAATGCAACCATGGCCGCCCGACCTGGGTGCAAATGGCGCTGGGCGATTTGGATAAACTGTTTTTGCGGGGGCAATAATTGAACCAGCCAAAACCTGACCCCACCAGCCACCACCAGCACCACCTGCGCCAGCTACCTGCAGTGATCGCCATCATGGGGCCGACCGCCTCCGGCAAAACCGCCGCCGCGCTGGCTTTGGCACAGCAGATGGATTGCGAAATTATTTCGGTCGATTCAGCCCTAGTATATCGCGATATGGATATTGGCACGGCCAAACCGAGTGCGCAAGAATTGGCGGCGGTGCCGCATCACCTGATCGACATCATGGCCCCGACGCTGGCGTATTCGGTAGCGCAATTTCGCATCGATTGTTTGAACCTGATCGAACAAATTCTGGCGCGTGGCAAGCTGCCTGTGTTGGTGGGTGGCACCATGCTCTACTTCAAAGGTTTGATTGATGGCTTGGACGACTTGCCCGCCACCCCGCCCGAGCTACGCGCCAGGCTGGAACAGCAATTGACCGAGCAAGGTTTGCCTGCGCTGTATGCGCAATTACAACAAGCCGACCCGGCCACCTGGGCGCGTTTAAAGCCCAACGACAGCCAGCGCATTACCCGCGCGCTGGAAGTGATCGAACTTACGGGCAAACCTTTTTCGGCCTTGCTGGCGCAGCGTGAAACAACCCGGCTGCCGTTTCAATTAAGCTGTTTGGCGCTGGAGCCGTCGGAGCGGTTGGGCTTACACCAGCGCATTGCCACCCGTTTTGACGCCATGTTACAACACGATGCCTTGATCAAGGAAGTGCAAGCCTTGCGTGCGCGCACCTGGGACGGCGTAGCGCTCACGGCGAGCATGCCCGCCATGCGTTGCGTGGGCTATCGGCAGGCGTGGGAATATCTGGATGGGGCGATTGACCGCGCTGGCTTGCGAGAATCCGGCATCATCGCCACGCGCCAACTGGCCAAACGCCAGCTTACGTGGTTGCGCGCGATGCCAGATCGCATTGTTATTGATTGTTTGGCAAAGGACGCTAGCGCGCAAGTGGCACAGCATGTGCAGCGGGCTTTAAGCCAAGCTGACTAAAATCATTTAGCCGGATTTGCTTGACAGACTGGAATTGGGTCGCTATAATCTCAGGCTCTTTGGTGATATAGCTCAGTCGGTTAGAGCACAGCACTCATAATGCTGGGGTCGGTGGTTCAAATCCACCTATCACCACCACGAATAAGCTATCGTTGTATTGGCATCGTACAAAAACCCGCAGTTCTCACTATGAGGATGCGGGTTTTTTATTGCATGAAGGTTTTTTTCGTTGATTTATAGCCAAGCGTTTTGCATCCATGTTTGCACCCATGGATGTAAAACCATTTATTGCGCCGATTGCTTTCCCAAAATAACCAACGAGATACCACCAAGAATCGCGCCGGAAGCCAATAGTAGGCGCGGCGTAATCGCTTCGCCCAAGAACACAACACCACCCAAAGCCGCAATCACGGGCACACTCAGTTGCACCGTTGCCGCATTGGTGGCTTTTAATAAAGGCAAGGCCGTGTACCAGATGGCGTAGCCAATTCCAGACGCCAGCGCCCCCGAAGCAAGGGCGTAGCCAACGCCAGCAGAATCGACCACGCTGCGCTGCCACATCAGCGCGCTTAATGCCAGCGCAACCGGCACGGCGCGCAGGAAATTGCCTGGCCGCTACCGACAGCAAGCGTGCCCCCACGTGCGCGCCGGATGCGCACCACCAGCCACAGCATGAGCGCGCCCGAGAGCAGACGAATGGCGGTAAAGCTGGCGGCGTCGATGGCGCTCGCTTTCAGGGCGATTCGGCACAGCAGTGAATTGCCGGCAAAAGCAATCATCGCCAGCGGTGTTAGCACAATGATGCGTGCGGTTGACATGGGTTTCCTTATCAAGGGCTAGCTCAACGCGTGTAACTATGCCCGGGGTTGGTAAGCATCGACATAATCACGCCAATCACAACCATAACAACCACAACGACCGCGATAACAACGAATAAACCGGCCAGGCCAAGGCCAAACAACATGACTACCGCCGTGGGTGTAGCGCTTTTCTTGCGGCTGCGGAAGAAGTACAAAACGGCGGCGCAGCAAGCAAGGCTGAAGATCGAAAGGAACTTGGCTGAGGTGAACAAACCGGGGCCACCGGCAAACCAGGAGACAACGGCAACAATCAAGCCGATGCAAATCAAGAACGAGCTCACGAGAAACAATGCCACTTCGCGCAGCCTCGCCAGCCAACGCCGCTCAACCGGGGGCGCGGGCAAACTGGCCTGAGAAGCCGTGGCTGCAGCATGGGGGGAGGGATCAGCCTGATCAGGATTGGCGGGGGCGGGTGGCGTAGCGGGTTGATCCGGGAGCATGATGTGGTTCCTTACCAGGGATACTTATCTGCAAATCCCCGCAAAAGCAGGGGGCAAGCCAACCATGGCGACGGCAGTCATATCGTATCGTATAGCGTGGGCCGCCAATTTGGCGGTGACAGGGTCATTATATTTCAATTGGCAGCGAAGTTGCCGACTTCCAATTTAAAAGAACACTGCATGCCGCATTGTTTTGGGTCAAAAACAGGCCCCACCTTGCAGGGCCGAGCCGTTTTCAAGCCATCAATTGGCCCAACCCGCTTGCGGCGCTACCCGCTTGATATTGTTGGCCGCGCTGGCGTAATGGTTTTTATTGGCTTGCATAAATTCGGCTTCTGCTGCCAGATATTGCCTGAACTCGTTCATGTCCGGCATGCTTTGCGGCAATTGGCTGGTATCCACTAAGGGCAACAACAGGTCGATTGCGCGCAAACCGTCGTACAAGGTCCAATACGCGCGTCCACACTACGCTGGACTGGATCGATCCATCTTACCGTGCCGTGCGCGACGCGCTGCCTTCGCGTCGGATATTTTTCGAGCATAC
>JBKJLF010000480.1:0-3112 GCA_046597185.1 Burkholderiaceae bacterium
TGAGGGGTGAACTGAATGTGGCGCATGTGCTGTACGGACTGGTGTCTGGCGTGCATTTGGGCGCCGCCGGGCCGAAGAAGGATATGGCGGTGCTGATGACGATTAACAACAACGGGCAAGCCATTACGCTGTCGAAAAAACTGGCCGATAAAGGCGCGGTCGATGGCGCTTCGCTGGCCAAACTGATGCAACGCGAAAAGCGCGAATATACCTTTGCGCAAACCTTCCCCACCGGCACCCATGCCATGTGGTTGTATTATTGGTTGGCCGCGCACGGCATCGACCCGTTTAAAGATGCTAAAACCATTACCGTGCCGCCACCGCAAATGGTGGCCAATATGCGGGTTGGCAATATGGATGGCTATTGCGTGGGTGAACCTTGGGGCCACCGCGCCATTGCTGATGGCATCGGCATTACCGCCATCACCACGCAAGACATTTGGCGCGATCACCCGGAAAAAGTATTGGGTTGCTCGGCCGAGTGGGCCAAAAAATACCCCAATACCGCCCGCGCCTTAACCGCCGCCGTGCTGGAAGCCGGCAAGTGGATTGATGCCTCGCTGATCAACAAAAACAAAATGGCGGAAACCATTGCCGATAAGTCGTATGTCAATACCACGGTGGATGTGATCAACCAACGCATTTTGGGACGCTACCAAAATGGCCTGGGCAAGACTTGGGATGACCCGAATGCAATGAAGTTTTTCAACGATGGCGCGGTCAATTTCCCGTATTTGTCCGACGGCATGTGGTTCCTGACCCAGCATAAGCGCTGGGGGCTGTTGAAGGCCGATGTCGATTATTTGGCCGTTGCCACCGAAATCAACCAAATCGGCATTTACAAAGACGCCGCCGCCATGGTCAAGGTATCGGTGCCCAAAGAGACCATGCGCAGTACCAAATTGATGGATGGCAGTGTCTGGGATGGTAAGAACCCGAAAGCCTATGCCGCCTCCTTCAAGATTCACGCTTAGTTGAAGCACTATTTATCATAATCGTATTGAAGCCAAACTCACCACTGGGAGAACCATCATGAGTGCCGTATTAAAGCAATTTAAACTTGAAGCCGTTGCCTCCGCCAACGAAGCCATCAGTATTGCCCCCGCACCTGCCGTGGCGGCCCCAGAGGTGGCCCCGGCACCTGCAACGGCGGCCCCTCCACCCGTGGTCGAGCGAAAACGGCCATTGCCACCGCGTGCGGCGGCTTTGGTCAGCAAACAACCTTCACGCATGCGTCCGCTGGTGCTGGCGGTGCTACCGCCCATGTTGGGCATTGTCGCCATCCTGGTTATATGGCAAATCATTGCGATGCAAACCACGGGTTTTCCTGGCCCTTGGGCCACGGCGCAAGAGGCGATTAAACTGTTTTCTGATCCGTTTTACCGCAAGGGGCCTAATGATCAGGGCATAGGCTGGAATGTGTTGGCGTCGTTACAGCGGGTGGCGTTGGGCTTTGGTTTGGCGGCGCTGGTCGGCATCCCCGTGGGGTTTATTATTGGACGCTTTGACTTTATGTTCCGCATGGCCAACCCCATCATCAGCATCTTAAAACCAGTTTCACCGCTGGCCTGGTTGCCGATTGGTTTGCTGGTCTTCAAGGCGGCCAATCCGGCTTCGATTTGGGCGATTTTTATTTGCTCGATCTGGCCCATGATTATTAACACCGCCATGGGTGTCAAGAGCGTACCGCAAGACTATATGAATGTGGCGAGGGTGCTGAATTTATCGGAATGGAAAATCGTCACCAAAATTCTGTTCCCTGCGGTATTGCCGTATATGTTGACCGGGGTGCGCTTGTCGATTGGTACAGCGTGGTTGGTGATTGTGGCGGCGGAAATGTTGACCGGTGGCGTGGGGATTGGGTTTTGGGTGTGGGATGAGTGGAATAGTTTGAACGTCGCGGATATTTTGATTGCCATTATTGTGACCGGCGTGGTCGGTTTGGTGTTGGAGCAAGCGCTGGTAGCGCTGGCCCGTGCCTTTACCTATGAAGAAGTGAAGCACTGAGGTCGCGCTCCTCGGTTTAAAAATCAATCCGTTTCCTTATTTAGCCATTTTGCAGGAGTATGCCATGAGCCACCCTAATCAATCGAATCAATCGAATCAACCGAATTACCCAAACGCAAAGTTTATTGAAATCACCCATACCGAAATGATTTTTAACACCAAGCGCGGCCCCTTCCACGCCTTGCAAGACATTAATTTAACCGTGGCCAAGGGCGAATTTATTACCCTGATCGGGCATTCCGGTTGCGGCAAATCGACCTTGCTAAATTTGATTGCAGGTTTGACCCAGGCTACCAGCGGTATCTTACTGTGCGCTAACCGCGAAATCGCCGGGCCAGCCCCGGAGCGGGCCGTGGTATTTCAAAACCATTCGCTCTTGCCGTGGCTGACCTGTTATGAAAACGTGTATCTGGCGGTGGAACGGGTATTTGCCGCAAGCCAATCCAAGGCAGAACTGAAACAGCGTACCCACGCCGCGCTGGAACTGGTGGGTTTAACTGCGGCCAGCAGCAAACGGCCGCATGAAATTTCGGGCGGGATGAAGCAAAGGGTGGGGATTGCGCGCGCCCTCTCGATGGAGCCGAAAGTGTTATTGATGGATGAACCCTTCGGCGCGCTGGACGCACTCACCCGCGCCCACTTGCAGGATGAATTGTTAAAAATCGTGGCCCAGACTCAATCTACGGTGGTGATGGTGACGCACGACGTGGATGAAGCGGTGCTCTTGTCGGATCGCATCGTCATGATGACCAATGGCCCGGAAGCGACGATAGGGGAAATTTTGCCAGTGCCACTGGCGCGCCCACGGGATCGGGTGGCGCTGGCGCAAGATGCGCAATACCTGGCTTGCCGCACGGGCGTGCTGGAATTTTTGTATCATCGCCAAGCCAGACCAGGGTTGAAACAGGCGGCGTAAAAATCGTACGGTGGGCACCCCGTGCCCACCGTCGCACAAGCAGCTACTTTATTGCAATAAAGGCCCCAAAGCCGTTTGAATACGCAACAACTGTGCAGGCGTAATCATCTCGCCCAGCAACTTACTGAAATGCGGGTCTTGCACCCCTGAAACAATATACTGCCAGCGATAAGCCTTCAATAACGATTC
>JBKJLF010000665.1:0-5509 GCA_046597185.1 Burkholderiaceae bacterium
AGTAGGTATGCACTGCGTGGCTTGGCCGTCCCGGCTTATGCGGGTTGTAACTTACTTCGGCACCGCTTTGCTTGCCGAAAAGGGTCTTGATGGTCGTGTCGGTGTCGAGTATCCAAGACGTGTCCAAAGCATGCTGCACGCTTTCAAACAGCGCTTGTTTCATCCATTGACTGGGCAAGGCAGCACGCCTTGGTTGGTATTGAATGGGGATACATTTTTTGAACTGGATTACGGGCAATTTATCGCCTGCTGGCGCAAACGGCCCGCGCATATGGCTGTGGCGGTAACCATGGTGGATGACGGTGCGCGATATGGCGGGGTGACTGTCCAAGATGGCATGCTCATCGGGTTTATTGAAAAGAAAATGGCGGGGCGCACGCTCATAAACGCAGGCGGCTACATTTTGACCGAATGCGATTTGCTGCCCTATGCCTTGCCGCAGCAATACTCATTTGAAATGGATTTTTTGTAACCGCAATGTAAGGCATTGTTGCCAAGCGCGTTTGGCTCATCGGGCAATTTTATTGATATTGGTGTGCCTGATGACCTTGCTCGCGCCCAAAGTAACGGGCGATTTGCGCAAAAATGACCTACCGATGATGCTTGTACCAGAATAATGGGCAATGACAGTGCGCCTTGATTATTGCCCCAATGTCGGATCGCGGGGGCGGTATTTTTGCTGTCTTAATTTTTCCATCATTTCAATTCGGCTATGCACTTCCAGTTTGCGGAATATACGTTGAAACATGTTTTTAACTGTTCCGTCAGCCAAACTCATCTTGGCGGCAAATTCGTCATTTTGGGCAGCGGGGATATAAAACACCCAATTAATCAATTCTAATTCGCGGTCGCCGAACCGAGGGGTTTCTGTGTTTGGGTTGACCAATTCGGTCAGCAAACCAGGCTCGATCATGTGGTTGCCTGCGAGTACGCCTTCCACATAGCGTAGTAATTGGCTTTCGTTGTCGTATTTGGAAAGCAATCCATTGGTTTGGGCTGCTATGCAGGCGCGCACAATGCTGGAATGGGTATTAATGGAGAGCACCAGTATCTTGCAACCCTGCGCTTGAATCTCAGGAATCAAATCCAACCCGTCTGCCGTGTCGTGAATGCCCAAATCCAGTATGGTGAGTACAAATTTGTGCTGTTTAAATAGCTTATGCATATCCACCTTCGACACGGCGCTGTACACGTCATACTGGGCACTCAGTAGTGTTGTTACACCAGAAATGGCGTAGGGATCATTATCAATAATTAAAATCTTTTCAGGCATGGGGTTGCGCTCCAATTAACGGCAATGAGGATGTTTCGCTCACTTTTTCCAAAATTTATACACACAATGGCTAGTGCATTAATGCACCATCTGTGTTCATCACGCCTACACTACTTGGCTGGGCTGTATTTTATATGAAATTGCAGAATGACGTATCAGGTAAATTTACGTTAAAATTGCCGCCACTGGTCACGCTTTTGCGGGCTGGCACTGAGGCGCACGCTATGATCAGGCAGCAAACAGGCGTGCGTGTAGGGCGAGTGATGCAATACTTTGGTGTGTTGGTTTTACAACAATGGTGAATGCTGGCGTGCTTATAGGCGTTTAGTCTGAATATTTAACAAAAAGGCAAGAATACTGTCGTTGGTAATGACGCCAATACGTTACGTAAAAATTTTCCTGCAATTAAATTGGTTAATTGATGTTATTGCTTGGTAAATTTGAAAAAAAATATTCATTTTTTAAGGCGAGAAGATAAATGGGAACAATGAAGCAGGCTTACCTATCTGCAGGGCTGGCGCGTTACTATTTCGATGAAGCGGTCCCTTGCGACCTTTGGCGGGGGCAAAAGAAGAGTGCACAAAAATCCGGTGAATTTATCCTGCAACCGGTTACCGTCGAAATTGAATTGATCACTACCAGCGGTCGTCGCGTTCGAGCACCGGATGTCGAAGTTTTTACAAGGAATGGGATGGAATGGATCAAGGGTTGCAGGACTATTCGTCATGGTGGTGCCCATTGGGGTATTTCTTGTTGGAGTGAGCCACCGAAGTTTGCGCTGGTGGGTGGCTGGGCAAACTTTAAAATACCAAAGGGCGCACCAGTTCCAAGCGCGCTTGCCGTCACACAAGATGATGACAATCAGTTCAAGCCGAATCACTATTCGATTGCGCCAAAAGACGATATGCCTTTGGCATTATTCATTCAGCATCTTAAAGAACTGGCCAAACACATCGTTATCTGGGAGAAAAATGTATGAACGGTCCTTCAAATCGTGCATTGTCCGATGCCATTGTTGTCCTTCATGGCGAAATTGAACGGCTCACCGCGCAGTTGGAAGCCGGAGAAGTCGAAGATGACGTGCTGGAGGACACTGGCGAATACGTATTACAACTACAAAACTCATTCGGCGAATTCGTCGCGATCTACCGTGAGCGCCGTGGGGTGCAGCCGACTATGCAGCCTTTGGAGAAATTACTTGGGAAAGAGGTGAACGAATTTATGTAATATCAACCAGCAAACAGGCGTGCGTGTAGGGCGAGTGATGCAATACTTTGGTGTGTTGGTTTTGCAACAAGGGTGAATGTAGGCGTGGTTACAGGCGTTTAGCATGGCAAACAGATTGGCGTTAGCTTGGGGAAATGGCTAATTGGCTGAATGGCCAATGTGGGTGTGGAATAGTGCATTGATGCACCCTCAGCTTGTTATATAATTTGCAGCGTACCGAGTGGCTGGCAGGCGAATACAATGGCCATTGCGCTTGGTAGCCCCCCAACCTCATAAAAAGGAAATGACCATGTTTGACATGACTTTGCAACAAGATTTAGGTGTGTTGCCTGTGCAGCACGAAGTGAACGGCGCGGTGGTAATGCTGGACCTTGGGCAAAGCAGTGATGGCCCCCCCCCGCCCCAAGGGAAATTATGTGCCGCTGCGCCCGGTACAACAGCGTTGGAAGCTGGGCAAAGTAGTGCTGGCCCCACCCCGCCAAGCAAATTATGCGCCGCTGCGCCCGGCACAACAGTGCTGGATCTTGGGCAAAGCGATGATGGCCCCCGCCCACCAGGAAAATTGTGCGCCGCTGCGCCCGGCACAACAGCGCTGGATCTTGGGCAAAGCAATGATGGCCCCCCCCCGCCAGGGAAATGACATTATTGAAAAATAAGGAGTATTCATGCAAGCCGATTCAAAACGCCACTTGATTGCCGTAGAGTATTTGATGCGGGTCAGCGCAGGCCTCGTTTTTGTCAATGCCGAGCGCCTTGTCGGCACATTCTTGAAGCTTACTCCTGAAGACGTCCAATATTATTTAATCACGATGGCATTAACCATTGTCTTGCCGCTTGCCCTGCTACGCATGGGCAAGATGCCCTTGATCCGTGATTTGCAAGATATTTGCATTTTTGATTTTCTGGTGCAATGTTATGGTTTGCTGCTGTTTTTGAATGATGTACCCAAAGCTACCTATTGGATTATGGCCAACGGCGTTTGGTTGCTTAAGTTTGTGCGCGTATTGTGGTGGGGCAAAAATCAGGATGGCGAGTTGCTCTTTTCTTGGCCCGTGTTTGGTGTGCTCGGTTACTTTTCAAAAAACCGCAATCAAGAACACTTGGCGGCTGGCCAGAAGCTGGCCATTTATGCCAGTTGCCTTGTGCCATTTGCCATTGCGTATTGGGGTTGGCGTTTTTGGGGCGCATTTCCGGCGGAGCTTGTCCACGCGATGACCCTCATTGCTGTCCTGATATTTGCCAAGAAGGCGGCGGACGATATTCAAGCCCGTGAAGATGAACGCCGCGCAAAAATAACCGAAAACGCCCTGCTTGAAGCCCAAACCAAAATGGACGCCGAACTCAAAGAGCGCAACATTGAACTGCGCGACGCCACCCACGACATGCGCAGCCCCATCACCGCGCTGGTGATGCAAGTGCAAGTCATTGCAAAATCGACCGACCTCGATCACATCCACGCCACCGCCAAGCACATTGAAGTAGGCCTGCATGAACTGGTGCAACTCCAGATCGAAATCATCGAAATGGCCAAAGTGACCACCCAGCTTATCACCCCCACCGACCAAACCATCTGGCTGGAAGACATCGGCACCACCATGCTGGAACGATTTGACGACTTCGCCGCCGACCGCAACATCAACCTGCCCATCGAAAACATGCCGTTTTATGTCACCAGCAATACCTGGCTGCTCAAGCGCATTCTCAGCAACCTGATCAATAACGCCATCGTGCATGGCCATGTACGCACCGCCGTGGGCCTGCACGCGCAACGCTGCGGCAATAATTGCCATATTTGGGTTTGGGATACCGGCTACGGCATGCCCAACGCCGACAGCGCCGACCACGCCGCCAATTTCCTGAGCCTGTTGGGCATCATTCACCTTGAAAGCGCCAAAACCAAGTCAAAGGCCAACGCAAACCTCGGCCACGGCATTGGCTTGCGTAGCGTCATGCGCATGTGCAAAACCTTGGGCATTACCATGCAGCTCTATTCCAAACAAGGAAAAGGAAGCGTATTTCATTTTCACCTGCCCTTGGCCGCAGCTAGCCTTGCCAGCCCACCCGAACCAGAAGAGGAAGACGCTTTCGCTGCAATACTTGCCAAACTTCAGTAAAGCCACACCAACCGAAAATTGGCCCACAAGCCGTGCTTTGGCGGTGTAGCACTTGCCACAACAACACCCAGCCCCCGCATTAAAAAGCCATCATTTCGCCATTTTTTGTTTTGCGCCCAAGCAATTGCACACCTTTCATTTGCCTGGGCCACCGCGCATGCACTGGGCCAATAGTACCTTAATACACTATACATGGCGATGCCTCATAGTGGGCCAGCATGGCTAAACGGTATTTTGCCTTGGCGGCGTAGCCACAAAAAAATGGTTATTTTTCCACGATTCCCAACGCCAATAAATCCCGTTATTATTCTTCCCACAAAAGAAGTTAGCCAACTTGATAGGCATCAAGCGGTTTTTCTATTATTGAATTGGATTTTTGATAGAGGTTGGGATGATTTTAGCGACACATTGTTTTGCCTTGACGAGTGCGCCAATTGGGGCGAGTGGCACCTTGCAAAAGCACATTCTTGCCAGTACGCTTGTGCTGGGCATGACACTATCTCAAGTGGCATTTACCGCGATACCACTGGATGACGAATCATCCACGGTGCAGGACAAGCTCAGCACCACTCTGTCATCGTCCTGGCTGTATTTTGCTGATCAAAGCAACAAGCTGCTGTTCATTGGCACTCAGTCCTGCCCCGGCCCCAGCAACCCACAAATTACCGGCATTCAAGCCGTCATCAAGAGCTTTAAACCCACTGTGGCCGTGGTTGACGAAAGCAGTTGGCCCATCGCCACGCTTAAAAATGCAAACAATACCACCATGCGCCGCTATCCGGCCTTACCCAATGACCACGATTTCATTCAACAGATTTTAATCAGGCTGCGCGAAGGCAAGCGGGTGCTGGTCATCACCACCGCAAATCGCTTGCGCGAAGTCAAGCCCCTGCTT
>JBKJLF010000570.1:0-10418 GCA_046597185.1 Burkholderiaceae bacterium
TAGTCGATCCCCTGGAAAAAGAAATGGCCGAAATTCGCGCTGAATTGGCCAAAAAAACCGGCAAAGCCAAAGTCAAACGCCAGGAGACGCTACCGTTCGGGGCCGATAAATGGGGTCACGATATCATCAAAAAAACCATTAAAGGTGCAGAAACCTCGATTGTGGTGGGCTTGGTGGCAGCGTTTTTGGCGACCTTTTTGGGCACCGTGTTTGGAGCGCTATCCGGCTATTTCGGGCGCTGGGTGGATGATATGTTTAACTGGTTTTATAGCATCTTTACCTCGATCCCCTCCATTTTGATGATTTTAACCGTGGCGGCGGTGTTGCAAAAGAAAGGCGTGCTCAGTATCGTGCTGATTTTGGGCTTGACTGGTTGGACTGGCACCTACCGCCTGATTCGTGCCGAATACATCAAACATAAATCACGCGAATACGTGATGGCGGCCGATGCAATTGGTGCCAGCCATTGGCAAAAAATGGTGGGCCATATTTTCCCCAATGTCAGCCATGTCGCGCTGGTGCAA
The DNA here is from genome assembly GCA_046597185.1 of Burkholderiaceae bacterium. GTDB lineage: Bacteria > Pseudomonadota > Gammaproteobacteria > Burkholderiales > Burkholderiaceae_D > CAMBDR01. The sequence continues at coordinate 525 of JBKJLF010000570.1, forward strand.
ATGTCGATTTTGGTGGTGGGCTTTATTAAGTCGGAAGTCATTCTGAGTTATTTGGGTTTTGGTGTGCCAGTTGGGGTGGTTTCCTGGGGCAGTATGCTCAATGAAGCGCAAAACGAATTGATTTTGGGCAAATGGTGGCAATTGACAGCGGCCAGTATTGCCATGGCAGTGTTAGTGACGGCGTTTTCGCTATTTACCGATGCCCTGCGCGATGCGCTGGACCCCAAGTTAAAATAAGGACGCATGATGACACACGCAATCAGTTCAAACGACAATGCCGCCCAAGGCCCCTTGCTCAAGGTGAGCAATTTACGAGTGCGCTTTCGTATCGATAAAGTCAATACTTTCGAAGCGGTGAAAGGTATTTCATTTGAAGTGCCGCGCAATGCCACGGTGGCCTTGGTGGGCGAATCGGGTAGCGGCAAATCCGTCAGCTCCCTCGCGGTGATGGGTTTATTGCCGGAATTGACCACTATCATCGACCCTGCCAGCCGCATCGAATTTAATGGCCAGGATTTATTCAGCCTGTCCAGAGCGCAGCGGCGTGACTTGTGCGGTAAAGATATCTCGATGATTTTCCAGGAGCCGATGTCTTCGCTCAACCCGGTGTTTACGGTCGGCTATCAATTGGCGGAAGTATTGCGCCAGCACAAGGGCATGAGCGGTAAGCAAGCGCGCGCGCGTTCGATTGAATTATTGGAAGAAGTCGGCATTCCCGACCCGAAAACTAAAATTGATGCATTCCCCAGTCAAATGTCGGGTGGCCAGCAGCAGCGGGTGATGATCGCCATGGCCATTGCCTGCGAACCCAAGCTCTTGATTGCGGATGAACCCACCACCGCGCTGGATGTGACGATTCAAAAGCAAATTATGGAATTGATCGCCAATTTGCAAAAGAAACATCAGATGTCGGTGCTGTTTATTACCCATGACCTGGGTTTGGTGGGGGAAATTGCCGACCATGTAATCGTGATGCGACATGGCGAAGTGCGTGAAATGGGGCCGGTGCAACAAATTTTTACCGACGCCAAAGACGCCTACACCCAGGCCTTGCTGCATTGCCGCCCACCGCTGGATGCGCGCCCGATGCGCTTACCTGTGATTGACGACTACATCGCTGGCAAGGTAGCTCTGGCCAGTGCGGGCGAGCAGCGCCAGCGCGGGGTGGAGGCGGGCGATGAAAATGTACTGGTAGTGAAAAATTTATCGAAAAGTTTTTTCACGCGCGAAGGCTGGTTTGGTAAAAAAGAATTTCACGCCGTGCGTGACGTATCATTTAATTTGCCTCGTGGCAAAACCATTGGCGTGGTGGGCGAATCCGGCTCCGGTAAGACCACGGTCGGCTTAACCATTCTGCGCCTGCATAAAGCCACCAGTGGGCAAGCCCTGTTTGAAGGACGCGACTTGATTTCGATGTCCGACCAGGAGTATAAAGCCTATAAACGCCGCATCCAGATCATTTTCCAAAACCCGTATGCGTCGTTGAACCCACGCTTTACCGTCGGGCAAATCTTGATGGAACCGATGCGTATCCACCAAATCGGGGCCAATGACAAGGAACGAGTCGAACAAAGCTACCAATTATTGCAAAAAGTAGGCTTGCCAGCGCAGGCATTCTACCGTTATCCGCATGAATTTTCTGGTGGCCAGCGGCAACGGATTGCAATCGCGCGCTGTTTGACCATGAAACCGGAGATTTTGGTCTGCGATGAATCGGTCTCGGCACTGGACGTTTCCGTCCAGGCGCAAGTGCTCAATTTGCTGCAAGACTTGCAAGATGAGTACAAAATGAGCTACATCTTCATTTCGCATGACTTGTCGGTCGTCAAATATATGGCCGATCAGGTGATGGTGATGAATAAGGGGCAGGTGGTTGAAATTGCGAATTCAGATGAACTCTATCGAAATCCGCGCCAGGAATATACTAAATCCTTACTTAATGCAATTCCAAAAGGATTGTGATAAAGTAATTATTAAGTGTGTTTAATTTTTAAAATTAAACTATTATTTCTAATTATGTGATTCTTATGGAAAATAAAGTGACATAATTGTATTTTATGATTAATTCCATGGTGTTAAAATGTCACTGTAAATTTGGAAAAATTGATTGACATAGGTAATTTTTCGCTATAGAATTCTAACGATAGAGCGTTTCTATATTTGCAGTGCAAGCCAAACGTAGTACATCGGTATTAATTCGTTTTGATTTGTCTTGTTTTCTTATTTTCCTGGAGTTTAGAATGAAAAAATCTTTTTTTGTAGTAGCTTTTGTGGGGTTGTTTGGCGTTGCTGCTGCATCTCAGGCTAATGTGATCTCGTTTTCGGCGAGCAAGGCATTGAGCACCACCAATTTCACCAGCCCCTTGACCATCGGTAAGTTTGATACCTCCTTGGGTACCTTGAATTCGATCACTTTTCAACTCGATGGTAACATACAAGGTGTAGGACGTGCTGAAAGCTTGAATGCCACGGCCTCGAATGTTACCTTGACTCTGGGTGCGATCCTGACATTGAAGCGTCCTGATGGCAGCACTTTGGTCGCCGAAAACCCGAATTACTCGCAATCCTTCGCTTTTGCCCGTTTTGACGGCCTGCGTGATTTTGGCGGTACTTCCGGTGGCTCCACAGGCACGCGCACGGTAGCAGCCAGCGATTTATTTACCAGCACCAGCACATCTGACTTTGCTCTGTTCTCGGCATTGCATGGTGGCAACATAAATTTGAATTTGAACGCAGTGGGTGCTTCGCGTGCGACGGGTGCGGGTAATTTGATGAGCTCTTTCCAAACATTGGCCGCTGGCAATGTCAAGGTGACGTATAACTATCGCCCAACCGCCGTGCCAGAGCCAGAAACCTATGCCATGTTGCTGGCGGGTATTGGTTTGCTGGCTTTGCGTCGTCAACGTAAATTAGCCAATAAAGTGCTCGGCTAAATCTGTTTTAAAGCCTTCTTTGCGGCTTGTTACAATTTTTTTTTACGCAGTCCCCACCTGGTTTTCCCTATGAAAAGGGAGGTGCCAGGTGGGGATTTTTTTTGGAACAGGTAACAAAGGTATTGACTTAGGAAATTTCATTCTATATACTTCAGGCAATAGTGATTCTTTATCGCGCCGGGCTACTGTTCCAAATGAGTTGTGAGCGAAATGAATTTGCCGTATTTATTTAAATCTAGGAGTATTATGAAAAAATCAATCTATGCAGTAGCCTTGACTTGTTTGTTTGGGATGGGTGCCGTTGCCCAGGCAGATACAGTTAGCTTTTCTGCCAGCCGCGCTTTGGATACCACTGACTTTGTGGATGTATTGGCATTGGGTAAGTTCGATACACGTTTGGGTACCTTGAACAGCATCCGTTTTGACTTGACTGGTACGGTTGTGACTGACGGTGGTGTTGAGAGTCTGGATGGGGCGACCAGTTTGGCCAACCTCAGTTTGAGTGCGACCTTGTCCTTGACTCGTCCTGGTAGCTCACACATCGTTTCTGGCAGCGCCGGTTTTTCGCAGGCCGTCACTTTGGCCGCATTTGATGGCGACATCGATTTTGCGGGCCCTTCCGGTTACACACTGAACACCCGTGTTAATAATGTTTCCAACTCATTCGTGAGCACCGATGTCAACGACTTTGCTTTGTTTTCAGCTTTGAACGGCGGCAGTATTAACCTTGGTGTGAGTGCGATCGCTTTGTCGGATGCAACTGGCCCAGGTAATGTGATCAGTTATTTTGTAACACAGGCGGGCGCGAATGCGCGTGTTACTTACAATTACACGGCAACCCCTGTACCAGAACCAGAAACCTATGCCATGTTGTTGGCTGGCGTTGGTTTGTTGGCAATGCAGCGCCGTCGTAAGACGACACAAAAGCTGCGTGCATAATATAGCCAGTGCGTGCCAGTGCGCGTTAGTGTCATAGAATAAGGAAAAACCCGCTGCGTGCGGGTTTTTTTTCGTCCAATTTCAAATCGGAAATGTGATTTTTTTAAAATAGCACAATTAATCAAATTTTCCTTAATCTGTCCTGCTATTGTTACGCACACTGAAACATCAGTATGCATATAAAACAAATAAGGGAGATAAGATGAAGCAAACAATGATCGCGTCTTTGCTAGCCATCGGCGTGGTGGCAAGTAATCAAGTACTGGCCGCCAGTGCAACGGTTTATTATTACACACCATATAAAAATTGGACCACTGTCGATATCCATCATAATGCCAGCGGCACATGGACCACCTCGCCCGGCGTGGTAATGGATGCAGCTTGTACCAATTGGAAAGTTAAAACCCTCAGCTTTACCACTACCAATTTTTCTGCCGTGTTCAATAATGGCGCAGGTGCCTGGGACAATGCGGGCAATGTTTCCGGTGCCAACTACACGGTGCCAGCAGGAACCCATCAGGTTAAAAATGGTGCCATCATCGCCAATGCGGGCAACCCGTGCGTGGTCGATACGGCGGCACCAAGCGTTCCCACAGCATTAAAAACCACCACCGTGGGTAGCGATTCGATTGGCTTGAGCTGGACGGCTTCAAGCGATAACGTCGGCGTCACTGGCTATAATGTGTATCGTAACAGTGCATTGGTGGGTACTAGCAGTAGCGCCAGCTATACCGACATCAATTTGAGTCCTTCCACCGCCTACAGTTATACCGTGGCTGCCAAAGATGCTGCAGGCAATACCTCAGCCCAAAGCACGGCGCTTGCCGCCAATACCATTGCAGCCCCTGCCAGCGCTAAACCCGGCGTAACTTATAGCGCAACCGGTTCGACCTTCGCGATTTGGTCGCCCGATCACCAGGGCGTTAAATTGAAGCTGGCAGGCGTGCTCTACCCGATGGTCAAAGCGCCGGACGCGAATGGCTATACCAATGTCTACGCCGTCACCGTGCCCGGTAACCATCATCTGAAGCATTATAGTTTTGTGCTGGATGGAAAAACCGTGCGCGACCCCTATGGTGCCATGGTCGATGCCAGCACCACCAGTGCTACACTCGAGAATATTGTGCTGGACATGAGCCAAACCAATTTGAGCACAGGCTGGGCGGCACGTCCGGCCCAGGTGCAACGGGAAGATGCGGTGATTTATGAAGTGCATGTGCGTGACTTTACCATCGATGCCAGCTCTGGCGTGGATGCGGCCAAGCGCGGCAAGTTTGCCGGCATGACTCAAACTGGCACCACCTTGAACGGTGCCGGCGTGGTGAAAACCGGTATCGACCACTTGAAAGAATTGGGCGTCACCCATGTGCAATTATTGCCGATTTATGATTTCGGCACCTGTTCCCCCTTGATGGTACAGGACCCCACCAATACCATCCCTGATCCTAATCCTTACCCCAGCCCTTTGTGCTATAACTGGGGTTATGATCCGGTCAACTTCAATGTGCCCGAAGAGCGTTATTCGATGAATCAGGCCGATGCGGTGGCGCGTGTGCGCGAGTTGAAAACCATGGTTGATGAATTCCACAAAAACGGCATCCGTGTGATTATGGACGTGGTCTACAACCATACCTATAACAAGGCCGTGTTTGGTGATATCAGCAGCAAATATTACACCGCCACCGATTTGTCGGGCACGGGCAATTCCATCGACGTGAAGAATCCGATGGTAGCGCGCATGATCCGTGATTCGCTCGAATTTTGGACGCGGGAATACAATCTGGACGGCTTTCGTTTCGATTTGTTGGGTATTTATGATCGCAGCGTGGTGGCCGCTTGGTCCAACTACCTGAATCAGCAATTCCCGACCCGTAACCTCATGTTTTACGGCGAACCCTGGAATGGCTATGCAACCGACCCGGCTGAAGCTGATCGGGTACGTCTGGGTTCGGTTGGCACCATTGTCGATGCCCATGTTGGCGTGTTCAACAGCAAATATCGCGATGCCTTAAAAGGTGATGGCGACTCCGGTAATAACATCGGCTTTATTTTCAATGCGGGTGAATACTGGGGCACAGGGCAATGGAATGCCAATGGCGCAGGTTTGAGCCCGATCTCGGTTGGCATGTATGGTTCGCCACGCTATTACAATGCAGGTGGGGTCTTGTCCAATACCTGGGATCCGATGTTTGCACTCGACCCCGAGCAAAGCATTAACTACGTCGATGCACATGACAATTATTGCCTCAACGATAAAGTCGATGCCTGGGCTAACGTGAATGGTCAAACCAGCAACACCAGCTATAAAGAACGGATTCAACATTATGCCCTGGGTTCTATCCTGATGGCGCAAGGCGTGTCGTTCCTGCATGGCGGTGCCGAGATCAAACGCAGCAAGGCGGGCGATAAAAACAGCTATCGCTCACCCGACACCATCAATAGCTTCAAGTGGGGTTTGAAGGCAAATAATGCGAATCTGTTTGCGATGGTGAAAAAATTGATTGGCATCCGCAAAGCCCATCCTGCCTTGCGCTTGACCAGTTGGCAAGCGGTGCGCGACAACGTGAAATCGGATCAGCAAAACAAGAGCCTGGTGGTCACCACCATTAACGGTTCGGCCGTGGCGGATAGCTGGAAGCAAATCATGGTGATTCAAAATTCGGGTGGCAATGCTTCGATTAGCTTGCCCGCTGGCACCTGGTATGTGGCGCAAGAGCAATCGAACCCGAATTTGGCCGAACGTTCGGTGGCGGGTAGTGTGCTTGCTGAAGGCACGGCATTAACGGTGCTGTATCAAAAATAAGCTGCGCTGTGCTATGCTTCATCTTCTGTGATAGCTTGGAACAGGATGAAGCATGGCAGCAACGCCCATTTTTGGTATCGTAGGGTGGTCAGGTAGCGGTAAGACCACCTTGCTGGAATATATCGTTCAACAATTAGCAGCACGCGGGTTGCGGGTGAATGTGATCAAGCACAGCCACCACGACCTGATTCTCGAACCCGCCCACAAAGATAGCGCCCGCTTGCGTGCTGCCGGGGCGGCGGAAGTGATGGTCGCGTCCCCTTTTCGTTTTGCCATCGCGCATGAATTGCGCGGCGCGCCCGAGCCTGGTCTGGCGCAACAAGTGGCCCGTTTGGCCCCCGCCGATATTATCCTGGTGGAAGGCTTTAAATGGGACTCCATCCCCAAGCTTGAAGTGCATCGCCCCAGCCTGGGGCAAGCGCCTTTGTATCCGAATGATTCCCATATTGTGGCCGTGGCGAGCGACGCGGCCCTGCCTGCCGACTTGCCTGGCACGGTAACATGCTTGGACTTAAATGACCTCGATCAAGTATTGGCATGGTTTTTACAACAGATGGAAAGCATACGCGTCGCCGATCCGACTGAAAATGCGGAATTTTTGAAAAAGACGCTTGATTAATTGGAATGGGCGGGGTAAGCTCAACCAAGCTGCTTGAATACCTTAGTAAATAAGTCGTGCAAACCACCAGGAGACGATTATGTCTGTTTCATCATCCATAGCCAGTTTGGCCACCAATTTGGCGGATACGGGGTTGCGTCAGCAAGTGGGCATCAGTGTGCTGAGAAAAGCGCTGGATATTGAAAGCAACACAGCGGCTATTTTACTGCAAGCCTTACCTGCGCCCAATTTGCCGGCTAACCTTGGCAGCAACATTAATACCACTGCGTAATATTTCTTTTCATTTCTTTTTATTTCTTTTGGCTAATATTTTCGATTTTATTCGCGTTTGGCCGCAGCGATCTGCGAAAAAGCGTCGTTTGGGCGTCAACTAAGTTTCAGGTGGGGCGTTAGAGACTCACGTAAAACATGTTTACGCTTAACCGAAAGGAATGAAAATGAAAAAATTGATCGCTGCCATTATCGCCGCTACTTTTGCCATGGGTTCAGCGTACGCGCAAACGTCGGCTCCAGCCTCCGCACCTGCCGCTACCGCCCATCACGCCAAGCATAAAAAAGCCAAGCATGCCAAGCGTCATCACAAGCACCACAAAAAGATGAAAGCTGCTGCAGCAAAATAATTTCTGCAGCGGTGTAATTTTCAAGTAATCTGAATCGACCAAGCAACACCTCAGATTATTTGAAGTAGTGTAGTAGTCGTATTTAAAGCAATGTATTGCGGATTTTATCTTGTTAAATTTTATTAAATTTGGAGCTTAAAATGAATAAACGTCAAGTATTAATCGCTGCTGCCTTGGCCAGTTTGTGTACAACTGCCAGCACCATGGTGGCTGCTGCTGATAAAGAAAAGTGTTATGGCATCGCCGCAGCAGGTAAAAATGATTGCGCAGATGCAAACGGTACGCATTCTTGCGCAGGTCAGGCTAAAGCTGACAAAGGCGCTGCTGAATGGAAATATGTTGCCAAAGGCACTTGCGAAAAAGAAGGCGGCAAAACCACGGCACCAAAAAAAGCTGACAAGTAATCGAGTGGCAGAGTAATTGAGTGATTGAGGCGGTTATGCAAATTGGCAAAGGCGTTGGCGTCGGTTTGCGTGCCGCACATTACCGTGAGTTTTTGCAGCAACGTCCCCCACTGGATTGGCTTGAAGTTCATACCGAGAATTATTTCCAGGCCGGTGGTTGGGATCGACAAGTTTTATTTGATTTGCGCCGTGATTATCCCATCAGTTTGCATGGTGTTGGTTTAGGTTTAGGTTCGGCGCAGGGTTTTAGTCTCGGACATTTGCAGCGCATCCAAACCCTGGTGCGTGAAGTTGAACCGTGTCTGGTATCAGAACATTTATGTTGGGGTTCGGTGCATGACCGCAATCTCAACGATTTACTCCCCCTTCCTTTAAGTTTGGCCGCTCTGGATTTACTTTGCCAGCGCGTCGATCTGGTGCAAGAGCGCCTGCAGCGTCCCATCTTGCTTGAAAACGTCTCCACCTATTTGCGTTATCGGGTTGATGCGATGTCTGAAATCGAGTTTTTATTAGCCTTGGCCAAGCGCACAGGGTGTCAAATATTGCTCGATGTAAATAATTTATATGTCAATCAATGTAATCATCACGAATCGGCTTTGGCTGCGATTCATGCGATTGCCGATGCCGCACCGGAAGTTGTGGGAGAAATTCATCTGGCAGGGCATTTACATGTCGACGACGTGGTGGTGGACAACCATGGTGCTACCGTAGCAGATGCGGTTTGGGATTTGTATCGGGTTGCCTTGCAGCGCTTGGGGGCGGTGCCGACCCTGATTGAATGGGATACCGATATCCCAACCCTGCCCGTTCTTTTGAGTGAGGCCGAGAAGGCGCGTGTGATCATGCAGCAGGCTAGCTCTGGTGTGTGCGCAACCATTCCGATTAGTTCGCGCGTGCAGCCCGATGCGCGTAGCGTGGCTGAAATACAAAGTGCTTTTGCGGCTGGTTTATTTGTGCCTGATTTGAGCGAGTGGGCGGGTGAAGCTGCCTGCGAGTTGGCTTGTTTTGCCGGGCCACCTGAGCAAGCCCTGCGCCGTTTTGCGCGCTATCGCGGCAATATGGTGGCAACCTGGGAAAAATCCATGGCCGCTGTTTTTCCGGTACTGGAAGCCCTGGTTGGTGAAGAATTCTTTGCCGCGCTGGCGCGCGCGTATGGGCATGCGTATCCCTCCGATTGCGGCGATTTGAATCAATTTGGCCATCGCTTTAGCCAGTTTTTGCGTGAATTCCCGCATGTAGCGCAATATCCGTATTTTCCCGATGTGGCGGCCCTGGAGTGGGCCTTGCATCGCGCATATTATGCTGCAGATGGCGCGAATGGTTTGGATTCGGCCCAATTGGCGGTCTGGTCGCCCGAGCAATTGGAGCAAGCTTGTTTTACCCTGCACCCGGCAGTGGTGTTGTTGCAATCCGAATTTGCCGTGCTCAAGCTATGGCAGGCGCATCAACCAGAGACCGAAGTAGAATTTCCGGCGCAATTGGATGAGCCTTGCCATGCGCTAGTGTGTCGGCCGCATTGGAAGCCGCAAGTTGTGGCCTTGTCGCCTGCGGCATATGCTGCTTTATCTTGCTTGGC
>JBKJLF010000012.1:0-5386 GCA_046597185.1 Burkholderiaceae bacterium
GCCGTTGAGCCACACTTCCCAGCCCAGACCCCAGGCACCCAAGGTGGGGCTGGGAAGTCTGGCTCAACGGCATGGAAGTGACACAATTTACCTACTTCCAGCAAGTGGGTGGCCTCGATTGCAAACCGGTGCTGGGCGAAATTACCTACGGTATTGAACGCCTCGCCATGTATTTGCAAGGCGTGGAAAGTATTTACGATTTGGTCTGGAGCGAGTGGCAGGAAAACGGCGTCACCAAACGCCTGACCTATCGCGATGTCTACCACCAAAATGAAGTGGAACAGTCCAGCTATAATTTTGAGCATTCCAATACCAGTGCCCTATTCCAGCATTTTAACCACTACGAAGCCGAAGCCAAACGCTTAATCGAGGTGCAACTGACCCTTCCCGCCTATGAAATGATCATGAAAGCCTCGCACAGTTTTAACTTGCTCGATGCGCGCGGTGCCATCTCCGTGACCGAGCGCGCCGCCTACATCGGGCGGGTGCGCACGCTCTCACGCATGATTGCGCAAGCCTATTACGAGTCGCGCGAGCGACTGGGCTTTCCAATTTGCGGCAATGCGGCTTAATCGGGGCTGAATCGGGCTGAATATTTATCCAGGCCACCTTATAACGACCTTTGAATGAGCTCACCGCCAACGGTGGGCCAAATGGCAAAATGAACCAAATACTTTTAGTTGAACTCTTTACCGAAGAACTGCCCCCCAAAGCCCTCGCCAAACTGGGCGCGGCTTTTGCCAGTGGCATTGCACAGGGCTTAAAAAACCGCGATCTGCTTGATGAGGCAGCACAGGTGCAAGCGTTTTCCAGCCCGCGCCGTCTGGCCGTCTCCATCAGTCAGGTACGCAGCATTTCCCCCGACAAAATCGTGCGCGAAAAAGTTTTACCGGTTTCAGTCGCGCTGGACGCCAACGGCGAACCCACCGCACCGCTGAAGAAAAAACTGGCCGCCATGGGCTTTGCCGATTTGCCCTTGAGCAGCCTGGAGCGCGCGCCCGATGGCAAGGCAGAAAGCTTTTTCACCAGCTACACCGCCCCCGGTATTCAATTGGCCGACGGCTTGCAAGCGGCACTCGATGAAGCCTTGGCCAAGCTGCCAATTCCAAAACTGATGAGCTACCAGCGCCCGGACGGCAGCACGGTGCAATTTGTGCGCCCCGCCCACCTGTTGCTGGCGTTGCACGGCGCAGAGATTATGCCCATCAGCGCACTCGGTTTGCAGGCAGGCCGCCACAGCATGGGGCACCGCTTTATGTCCGCTGGCAAGCTGGAACTGGCGCACGCCGACCACTATGCCCAAGTGTTGCAAGAACAAGGCAAAGTGATTGCCGATAGCAGCGCGCGCAAAGAAAAAATTCGCGCCAACTTGCTGCAACAAGCCGGAGCCGACCAGGTGTTGATGCCGGAGAGCTTGCTCGATGAAGTGACCGCGCTGGTGGAATGGCCGGTGGTGTATGCCTGCCACTTCGAAGAAAAATTCCTGAGCGTGCCGCAAGAATGCCTGATTTTAACCATGCAAACCAATCAAAAATACTTTGCCCTGACCGACGCGGCAGGCAAGTTGCGCTCACGTTTTTTGATTGTCTCGAATTTGGCCACCGCCACCCCGGAAAACATTATCAGCGGTAACGAGCGCGTGGTGCGCCCGCGCCTGTCGGATGCCAAATTCTTTTTCGAGCAAGATCAAAAGAAACCACTGGCCGAACGCGTGGCAGGTTTGGCCCAAGTGGTCTACCACAATAAACTGGGCAGCCAGGCCGAACGCAGCACACGGGTGCAAGCCTTGGCCGCCAAAATTGCCGAGCTGCAAGGTAGCAATGTGGCCTTGGCCAGCCGCGCCGCCAGTTTGGCCAAAGCCGATTTACTCACCGATATGGTGGGCGAATTCCCCGAATTGCAAGGCATTATGGGCACGTATTATGCGCGCCACGACGGCGAGCCGGAAGAAGTGGCGCTGGCCATGAGCGAACATTATCAACCCCGCTTCGCTGGCGACGCCCTGCCCACCACCGCCACCGGCACCGCCGTGGCTCTCGCTGACAAGCTGGAGACCATGGTCGGCATCTGGGGTATCGGTTTGCCGCCTTCGGGTGATAAAGACCCGTTCGCCTTGCGCCGCCATGCGCTGGGCGTATTGCGCATGCTGCTGGAAAAACGCTTGCCACTCTCGCTGCCCGATTTATTGCAACAGGCAGTGGCAGTCTTTGCCGGCAATACCCACTTCAAAGACCCTGGTGCCGAGGTGCTAAGCTTTATGTACGACCGTTTGCGCGGCTTACTGCGTGAGCGCGGCTTTAGCAATAACGAAGTGGAAGCCGTGGTGGCGCAACAACCAGCCAATTTGGCCACCATTATCGAACGCCTGCAAGCGGTGCAAACCTTTGCCGACCTGCCCGAAGCCGAAGCCCTGGCCGCCGCCAATAAACGCATCAGCAATATTTTAAAGAAAACCGATGTGGTGCCCGCCAGCATTGACCCAAAATTATTGAGCGATGGCGCAGAACAAGGTTTATACTCAGCAATAAGCCAGGTTCGCCCCGAAGTGGATGCGGCTTTTGCCACCGCCGATTTTACTGGCACCCTGGTGTTATTGGCCAAGCTGCGCAGCCAGGTGGATGCCTTCTTCACCGATGTGATGGTGATGGCAGAAGACCCGGCCTTGCGCGCCAATCGCATTGCTTTATTGGCAAATTTACATGAAATGATGAATCGGGTGGCGGATATTTCCAAATTGGCATCCTAATAGCCCCCTGACAGGCACCACCTGATTGGCATTCTTTTTGGAGCTGACTTATGAAACTGATCATTCTCGACCGCGATGGCGTGATCAACCAGGATTCCGATCGTTTTATCAAAACGCCGGACGAATGGATACCAATTCCCGGTTCGCTGGAAGCGATTGCCCGTTTGAATCAGGCCAATTACCGCGTGGTGATTGCCTCCAACCAATCCGGTATCGCGCGCGGTTTGTTTGATATGAATACCTTGAACGGCATCCACCAAAAGCTGCACGACCTGACGCATTTGGTGGGTGCCCATATCGACGCGATTTTCTTTTGCCCGCACTTGAATGAAGACCATTGCGATTGCCGCAAACCGAAACCAGGCATGCTCAATGAAATTGCCAATCGTTACGAGATGAGCTTGCAAGGCGTACCGAATGTGGGCGATTCGCTACGTGATTTGCAGGCGGGCTATGCGGTCGGCTGCCAGCCGTATCTGGTGCTCACGGGTAAGGGCAAAAAAACCCAGGAGCTCGGCGGCTTGCCACCCAATACTATGGTCTACCCGAATCTGGCGGCCGTGGTTGACCATATTTTAGCCCATACCACTTACCCGGACGCTACCCTGGCGGCGGCCAAATAGCCGCATGGCTTCCTATTGATCAGGAGTTTTTATTTTGCATAAAGTCAACCTTTTTTTACGCTCATTCGTATTCGCGATATTAATGGCCGTCACTGCCATTTTATGGTCATTTGTTTGTTTCCTGGCTGCGCCCTTGCCGTATAACAAGCGCTACTATATTACCTCGCGCTGGAATGTGTTCAATATTTGGGCTGCCAAAGTCATTTGCGGCATGCGCTATCAAATCAAGGGCTTTGAAAACCTGCCCAAAGCCCCCGTCATTTTGCTGTCGAAACATCAATCGGCCTGGGAAACCATTTTTCTGCTATGTAAAATGGGTAACCCTTTGGTGTATGTCTTCAAAAAAGAATTGCTTTGGGTGCCGTTTTTTGGCTGGGCTTTGGGTTTGATGCGCATGATTCCCATCGACCGCAGCAAGGGTAAAGATGCCTTCAAAAATGTGGCGGCGGTTGGCAAGCTGCGTTTGGCCGACGGGCAGTGGATTATCATGTTCCCCGAAGGCACCCGCATTGCCGTGGGGCAGCGCGGGCGCTATAAAAGCGGTGGTACGCGTTTGGCGATTGAAGCGGGCGTGCCGGTGGTGCCGATTGCGCATAATTCCGGCGAATGCTGGCCGAAAAACTCGTTCCTGAAAAAACCCGGCTTGATCACGGTTTCCATCGGCCAACCCATCCCCTCGGAAGGCCATACCCCGGATTCTTTATTGAAACTGGTGGAAGATTGGATCGAAACCGAAATGCGTGTGATTTCGCCGCATGCTTACCCACCCGGAAAATGATGTTATCCTGGTTTAAACAACTTAGGCCGCCAATGAGTCCACCAATAAACCAGCCCTTGCAGCAGCCGGATGCCCCCAATTCACGCACGGCGGGTGCGCATTTGCACCAGATTCAATTGCAAGGGCAAACCATCAGCTACCATTTGCGCCGTTCCAAACGCCGTTCGATTGGTTTTTTGATCGATCACGATGGATTGCATGTCACCGTACCCAGCCATGCCACCCAGCACCATATTGACCATGCGCTGACGCAAAAGCAAAGCTGGATTATCAGCAAATTGCTGGAAACCCAACATCGCCCCAGCGCCCCCAAAATGACATGGGAAGATGGTGCCCAACTGCCTTTTTTGGGCCAAACTCTGACGCTGTGTGTGCGCAGCGACGCGGCGCGCCTGCCCTGGTTTGATCCAGAGCGCTGCCAATTGCATCTGCGCGCCGACGAGCGTGGGGTGCAGCCGCAAGTGCAACGCTGGTTGCAAAATCAGGCACGCCAACACTTTGCCCGCCAATTGCCCTTGTTTGCGGCGCAATTGGGAGTACAGTACCAAACTTTTGCGCTCTCCTCGGCCCGCTCGCGCTGGGGTTCTTGCACCTCGCGCGGCAATATTCGCTTGAACTGGCGTTTGATTCATTTTAATGCCAGCCTGATCGATTATGTGATCGCGCATGAATTGGCGCATTTGCAGGAAATGAATCATAGTCCGCGCTTTTGGGCCACGGTAGCGCGCATCTACCCCAATTATGCAGCGGCGCGGCTGGCACTACGCCAACAAGCGCCGGGCATCCATCACCTGTATTAGGTGGCTAGCGACTTAAGGCCGCACTGCTTAACTGCTGCAACAAAGCCCAGGCCTGATCCAACTCGTAGGTATTTAATGCCTGCTTCAATTCATGCAGTTGTATCACATCCAGCACTTGCGCGAGGCGGGTTTGATGCTTCAAAAAGTAATCCGGTGCTTCGCCGTTCGATTGCGCCAATAAATCCATCAATTCCGCCACCGCCGACCAAGCCAAACTGCGTTCGGATTCATTCAATTCGGCGCGCGCAGCGACCACTACCGACTCAGCAGCGCCGGCAAAATACGGTGCCCCGATCTTGCCCTCCGGCGCACCGACATCGGCAGCATCGTCCGCAGTTTTGGCTGGCACCAGCAAGTTTAAGGTAAAACTGAAACACGCCCCCTGCCCCAGTTCGGATTGAACCTGAATTTCACCACCCATTAATTGCGTCAGGTTGGC
>JBKJLF010000261.1:0-11526 GCA_046597185.1 Burkholderiaceae bacterium
TTTGGCTTTAACTATATTGGCCCGATAGACGGGCATGATCTGGAATCCTTGATTCCCACCTTGCAAAACCTGAAGCAGCTCAAAGGCCCGCAGTTTTTGCATGTGGTGACCAAAAAAGGCCAAGGCTACAAAATGGCCGAAGCCGACCCGATTTTGTACCACGGCCCCGGCAAGTTCAACCCGGCGGAAGGCATCAAGGCGGCACCCGCCAGTAAAAAAACCTATACCCAGGTGTTTGGCGAATGGCTGTGCGATATGGCCGAGCAAGACCCACGTTTGATTGGCATCACGCCCGCCATGCGTGAAGGTTCGGGCATGGTACGCTTTGAACAGTTATTCCCCGAGCGCTATTACGATGTCGGCATTGCCGAGCAACACGCGGTGACGTTTGCGGCGGGCTTGGCGACCGAGCGCATGAAGCCGGTGGTGGCGATTTATTCGACCTTTTTACAGCGCGCCTATGATCAGTTGATTCATGATGTGGCGCTGCAAAACTTGGATGTGACCTTTGCGCTGGACCGCGCCGGTTTGGTGGGGGCCGATGGTGCCACCCATGCGGGTAATTATGATATTCCTTTCTTGCGTTGTATTCCGAATATGGTGTTGATGGCGGCATCGGATGAAAACGAATGCCGTCAGATGTTGACCACGGCCTACCACCACAATGGCCCGGCGGCGGTGCGTTACCCGCGTGGCGCGGGTGCGGGCGTGCAGACCGAAAAAGAATTAACTACCTTGCCGATGGGCAAGGGCGAAATCAAGCGCCATGGCAAAAACATCGCCATTTTGGCCTTCGGCACCATGGTGGCTCCGAGCGTGCAAGCGGCGCAAGAACTCAATGCCACGGTAGCCAATATGCGCTTCATTAAGCCGCTTGATATGGCCTTGGTGGCGCAACTGGCATCCAGCCATGATGTGATCGTCACCGTGGAAGAGGGTGCCACCATGGGTGGGGCTGGTTCGGCGGTGGCTGAAGCCTTGGCGGCGGCGGGGATTGTCAAGCCGATTTTAATGCTGGGCTTTCCGGATAAATTTATCGATCACGGCGACCCGCAAGCCTTGCTGGCGGGTCTGGGTTTGGATGGTGCCGGGATTGCGGCGTCGATCAAGCAACGCTTTGGCGTGGGCGAGCCACGTTTGGTGGTGAATAATTTGTAAAGCCCGCTGTAAAGGTGGGGTGGCCCGGTTTGGGATCAAGCCAAAATCGCGGACCACATTCACAGCTTGAAATCGCGGGTTGAAATCTGATTAATGCTGATCCAGCTCGCTACTGTCCCGATTTCGATCTTTTTGCCATAACACATCCGAGCCGCCCTCAAAGCGGTTCAATACCCGTGCCAGCACAAACATTAAATCCGACAGCCGATTCATATATTGGCGCGGGGCCTCATTGATCGTTTCATGCCGGCCCAGGCTCACAATCGCGCGTTCTGCGCGGCGGCAGATGGTGCGGCAGACGTGCGCGAGCGCGGCTGAGCGTGCGCCGGCGGGCAGGATGAAGTCTTTTAACGGTGGCAAATCGGCATTGTATTTTTCCAGCCAGCCATCCAGTCGCGTTACCTGCGCTTCGGTAATCATTTGATAGCCGGGGATGCACAGTTCGCCGCCCATATCAAACAAATCGTGTTGAATCGAAATCAATTCTTCGTGCAAGACCACGGGCAGTGGTTCGCATAGCAGCAAACCAATGTGGGAATTGAGTTCATCCACATCGCCCAGCGCGTGAATGCGCAGGCTGTCTTTTTCGGTGCGGCTGCCATCGCCCAAGCCGGTTGTGCCATTGTCGCCGGTGCGGGTGGCAATTTTAGAGAGTCGGTTACCCATTTTTATTTATCCTGTTGAGAGAAACTGCGCAGATGATACGGCAAACTGAGGTAGAAAACAGCGCTGGAGATCAATTCTAGGATAATTTATTTCACTCTTTTTCCAATCGATATGGGTGCCCACCACGTTGGCAGCGCTCCCAGGAGCATAGCAATTGCGCGCGATAGGTTTCCAGCCAAATTTTCATGGCCGCATCCCAATTGGGCTCACCTTTTTCACGCACAAAATCTTCAATGCGAAATTTGGCCAGGGTGCGGCGGGAAGTGCTGCTTTCCAATAAATGCACGTGGGGTGGATTATGTTCCAGTGGTGCCGAGTACATGACAATAGGATGGCTGCCCAGCATGTCCAAGGTGCTGGACTGTGCCACAATTGCACCCCAATCCAGCAAATCATCGTGCCAAGATTGGGCATGCAAATGATTGGATAAATGATCTATCTGGCAGGCTTGGGGTTCAGTGATGTCGCCATTTTCAAGCAGGATAATGCGCTGTGCCGGGATTGTTGGCTCACGCCAATAACCATTGGCAACGCTGATGGCCCAGCCATGGCCCCATTCTTTTGCCGCCAAATCGGCCAGAGTGAAACCAAGCGCCGTATCACCCTGGAAATAGGTCTCATGTTCCAGCGGCATGTCATCGCGTGGCAGTGATCGAATCTTTTTTAACAGGAGTTGATAGCGGGTTTTTGCATGTATAAGCCGTTGTTTGATTCGCTGTGCCAAGGGTTGGCCGTGGCAATCTGCTTGCCAGTCGCCTTCGATAAAGCCGATTTGGCAATCGGGGCGTAGCTTGATTACGGCTTCAATGGCGGTGATAAACCCATCCAGGTTGGCGAATAGTTCGGCCTCGTTGTGGGGGAGTGTGACCAGACAGCGCTCATTAAAATAAAGCGTTAGAGTTGGCATAGTGCTATCCCAGAAGTGTTTCCAAACTCTTTTCCCACTCGTCGAAAAAGCCTTCGGGCCATTCGCTTAATTCGCCATTGGGCAAAATCACGGGTGCTTCAATATAACTGTCACCTGTGATGGGGTGTCGCGTGAAATGACATAATTGCACGTCGCTGGGTTGAATGCCGCTTTCTTTGTGTTTTACGGCCAGGCGAATTCCATTGAGAATGTGGTCGCTATGCGTTTCCACGATGATTTGCACACCATCCGCAGCACATTTTGCCAGCAATAAACCCATTGCGGCTTGGCCTCGTGGGTGTAAATGGGCTTCCGGGTTTTCTAGCAACAATAATGCACCGGGTTTGGCGGCAAGGCAGGCGGTGAGAATGGGCAGGCAATAGGTTAAGCCAAAGCCAACATGCCCGGGGCGGCGGCGGCCAGAATCTTGTGCTGTTTCGGTGGATGCATAAGAAAAGGCCAGTTTTACTGAATCGGTATCGGACAATTGTTCGGCATCCAGGCGGATACCGGGGCTAAGGTGTTGCAACCAACGGCCAATTTGACTGTAGAGTTTGGGGGTGGCGTCGATGCGTGCCATTAATGCGGTAGCTACGCCGGGAATGGCTGCGCCACAACGGCGTTTTTCTGGTACGACCAAACTATCACCATTTTCAGCTAAAAAGTCTGGGGTAAATTGGCCGTGTACACCCAGAAATTGGCGATTGCGGGTGATTGAGTCGGCGCGGTCGTACAGGGTTTGTGGCGTGAGGCGATCCGCTTGTAGAAATTGAAAGCCACCTTCAGCAAGGTAATATTCCATCATCTGATTTTCGTAGTCGGGATCGCGCAACGTCAGGATATCGGCATCAATATTGCCACCACTGGTACCCACCCATTCCGCACGTTGGCCCTCTATTTGCATGCTAATTTTTATCGGCTGGTCATCGGCACGATCACTCAACATGGTGCCAATCGTGCCTAATCGCACTACGTTGCCATTTAAATGCAAGTTTGAAATGGTAACCAATGAATCAGGGGGCACGAGGTTTTGTAAAATCAACCCAATTGCTTGTAATGCCGTGCTTTTGCCTGAACCATTGAGTCCACTTAATACCGTCAGCGGTTTGAGTGGTACAGTCAAATCACGTGCAGATTTAAAATTGTGGAGTGTTAGTAATTCAAGCATTCACGACCTCACGGAATATTTTTTGCAAACCTTCTATACGGGCGTTTGATGACTCTGCATGGCCTGTACCTGAGCGAAGACCATTGCTGAACTTATTTGCTGTCGAAATTAATTCGCCAAACTTTCTGCAAGTCTGTACTTTTCGTCTTGTGAGGCATTTAATCTCTTCTGCAGATAAGTTCGCCAATGACACTACTTGGGCTTCAAACAAGCCCTTGTTGATGGGGCTTCTGGCCTTGCTGTCAATAAAGCTCTTGCGAAAGGCGTGACCACCAAATATCGCTATTGCCGCATGGATACCCTTGTTAAATGCGGCCTGTGTATTTTGCCACTTCTTTTTGTTCCATTGTTGGAGTCTGGTTGCAACGGTATCATTCAGGAAGCTATCCAACACTTGGCCAGATGGCCGTTTGAAAGGCTTGCCCAGCGCCCATAAGGCAACAAAACGCAAAACCATCTCCATGTCTTGCTGCCGGTCGATTGGGACACGGCCATTCGTCGCCGTCAAAAAACTTTCGCTCTCGGCTAATGTGCGAATGTGGGCGCGCCAATCCCCTGGATAAATTGCATTGCGAATTTCCTGCGCACTCAGTGGTAGGCCACCTTGATTCAGGCGGGCGAAGACGTTGAACATTACCTCTTTCGGTGTCGTTGCGCGGATAACATTAACATTGATTTCCAACTCGTTGATTCGGCGCTGGAATGTTCTTTCCAGTTGGATAAAGCTACTGTCATTTTTCTCGGTCAGATATTGCAAATCAGAGAGTATCAAGGGGGGCAGATTGGCGTTGGTTGCTTTGTTTAGTTTTTCGTGATCGATAAAATGAAAGATGGCGCATAGGCGTTGCAATCCATCAACCACCTCGAAATTGCCGTCTTCATCTTCGCTAAAATAAAATGAGGGTAATGGAATGCGCAACAGTACGGATTCAATCAGGCGGCTTTTGCGTTTGACATCCCACAAATTGGCGCGGCGTTGGAAATCAGGGCTAAGTTCCAGTTCGTTATGCTCTAAGCGGGTAAGTAACGTGCTGATTGCAATCTTTTTGTCGATAATATCAACGCTGGTCGGATTAAATGGCGTATTGACGGTGGCAGCTTCATTATCGCGCGCTTCTTCAGGATCCAGCCCATCGGGCTCGATATCAAGTTCAATTTGTGGCATTCGTGCGTTCATGCGGTAGCTCTTTAATTGGTATAGCTTAATAAGTGATTTTCTAGTAGCCATGTTACAACCAGGCGGATCAAGTATAACACGCAAGCCCTGTGATTTCTTTTCACCCGTGTCGCGCAAAAAGTCTTGGTGTGATATGAAAAGTAAAACAGAATTGTTGTGTTATGGTGATTGAGCGTAACAAAGCAGCCGCCACGCCAACAAAAAAGGGAAAACGCTAAACCGTGCCGCGTTTGCCCTTGTTTATTCAGTATCAGGTATACCGTTCCAGGTTGCCAGTACGGCGCACATCCGACGTAGCACAATGGAAACCTCCGCCCATGGCGCGCGGGTGGCGTAAGCGTAGTGGAATTACCGTAATGCCGTGTTTTTCCACCGCCCGGATTAGCGGCACCTGGCGTTGTTCAATAATCGCCAGATCGGGCCGCACCACCAGAAAGTTCATGCCTATCCATGCCGAGGACATTGGCGTTTCACTGACCGAACCCACACCCACGATTTCATCAAACCAGATCTTGTCCCATGACTGGGAAATGGCGGGTAAATTATCCTCGTTCAACCGTTCCGGGCTCATATAAACCTCCGTGAATATTCAATTGGTAGATGCGGCAGCACAGGCGGATTCATTTGCTTGCCCCTGATGAGGGGGATCTGATGATACGGCAAACCATGTATTTCAGGGCATTTGCGGGAAGTTTTTTTGCGATGGTTGTAAGATTGGCCCGGATTGGGGTTGGTGAATAAAACAGGGTTGTTTTAAAACGGATTCGTTGTGCCGGGTTTGCAACCATGCAGATGGCTGTAATTCTGCCTGTTGGTGCTTGGTAAGCAATTTACCAGTCAAGATAAAAATTTTCAGGAGTACCATTATGGGTCAATACACATAAGCCATTCAAAATTTATAAGTCGAATGATTTGCCATTATTGCAGTTATGATTGTTTCGCAAACGATACTTGTCGCCGATGCCATGACCATCGTGCCGTTATTTTTTATTCGCGCATATGTTATTAATCACATTTTTATCGTAAAATGGCGAAATCAGTCGATTCTAAATATGATTAATCGCTGCACAAGTCAATAAATCTACAGGAGAACAAATATGGGGCAGTACGCGCAAGCAATCCAACAATTATACGTGTCTTATTTTTCCAGACCAGCCGATTCGGGTGGGCTGGCATATTGGGAAGGCGTGGTAGAAAAAGCCAAGGGCGATTTGAGTGAGGTCAGTGCTGCGTTTTCGCAGTCGAATGAATACCGTGATGCGTATGCAGGCAAAGGCAATGGTGCCATTATTGATCAGGTGTATATGAACTTGTTTGGGCGACATGCGGAAAGCGATGGCAAGGCTTATTGGTCGAATTTGTTGGATAAGAAATTACTGTCCATCGATCACATTGTCGAATCCTTGGCTGCGGGTGCGCGCGGTAGCGATATGGTGGCACTCAATAGCAAGGTGATGACGGCTGCCGTGTTCACTGCCGCCCTCGATACCCCCGCAGAGATTGCCGGCTTCAACGGTGTCAAGGCACTGAGCGGCGCGAAAGAGTTGCTGGCTTTTGTGGTGGATAATGCTGGCTATACCGAAGTGATGGCATCGGGTGGCAAGTTGGAAAAATTATTAACCATGATCGCGACCAATGCCGGTGTTGCCGTGGGCGAACCTAACCCGAACATTGCCGTAGGCGAACCCAATCCAAACGCAACCATTGCCGTTGGCGAACCTCACCCAACCGCCGGTATCACCATTGGAGAGCCCCATCCCAATGCAGGCTTTGCGGTTGGCGAACCCCACCCAACAGCTGGTTTTGCGGTTGGCGAACCATCACCCGCCATCGTTGAAACCGTTAAATTGATCGGCTTAAGCGATATGGGGCATGTTTTGCCAGTAATGTAATTGTTGTCATTTCTCTTAAGTTAGGATACAATGCGCTGCCAAGTTTCACTTAGGTGGCGCTTATTTTTTGTATTCAAAAAAACTCTGGAGAGAATATGTTTTCGTTTAAAAATGTTGTAATGTCATTGGGTATGGTTGCCGCTTTGGTTGGCGCAAATGTTGCAGTAGCCGATACGATTTCGGTTAAAGATTTAACGGTATTCGAGATTTTGCCTTCGTCCGATATTTTGGTACTCGGTCCAGTCAATTTGGACACCCCGATTGGCCGTGCGCCAAGTTTGATTGATTTTCAAAATGGTAACTTCTTCATTCAGGCTTCCTCAATCCCTGATCAAACCATTTCTTATGTGATTAATCAAAACGTCACCATTAACGGCATTACCAAAAACGTGGCCTTCAACTTCGATACATCCATCGGTGCCGCTGCGGATACGCTTACTTTTCATACTGGTGCGGTAACCCAATTTGGTAATGTTTCTTTCCAGGCTTTGGGTTTTAGCGGTAGTGCCGACACACTGGGCGACCACTTTTTCACAATTCAAGCGCAAGTGAGCGCGGTGCCGGAACCAGAAACTTACGCCATGATGCTTGCTGGTTTGGGTTTATTGGCCTTTGCTGCAAAACGCCGCCAAGCTGCCAAGTAAATTGCAGATACTCTGTAAATGCGCGCCCGTTGGCCAAGCTGACGGGCGCGTTTTTTCTTGAAATCCTGGTTTTCAATGACGTGGTAGACAGTGCTACAATGAACAACGATGTTGTGCTGGCAAGATGGCTGTCCGTGCTGCGTTTGGGTGGTTTGGCCAATTTGTAAAGTTGAAACAGGAGGAGCGCTATGGAAGACCTGATAACCCCGGTCAGCAGCAAAGATATCATTCGCGATTTGCTTGCACGGTTGCCTGAAGATATTTCATTGCAACAAGTTGCCCAGGAAATTGAATTTGTCGCGGCAGTACGGCAAGGCATGGCAGAATTGGATCGTGGTGAAAGCGTGTCTCTTGATGAAGTGGAAGCTGAGATGCAGTCATGGATTATCAAGTAAGGCTTTCATTGACTGCGTGCCTTAAATATCAATCGTATTTATTTCTATGATTTGCATAAGCTGAGTCCGAATCGTTGATGATGGTGCGGCCAAATTGACAGTGCCAAACCGGATGTGATGGACCCGAATAAGAATGGTTTCTTCGATCATTTCGTCAATTTCAATAAAGGAGATGTGGGGTGAATTACCCGCTTTTTTGAACGCCGGATCACCCACCACCACTGCCCGTGATTTGTCCGGCGTCACCCCGTAATGATCCCCCTAGCGTTTTTTAGCCTGCTCAGCTTTTTCCAAATGTCTTTGATACCCCTCAATCACGCTGGCAGGCTTGTTATTTGCTTGCGCCAATGCAATGGCTTTTTTGAATTGGCTGATCGCGTCGCCCGCTTTGTAGGACTCCAGTAAGACCACGCCATAATTGTCACGCGCGCGGTCAGAATTGGGGTTGTTGTTGGCGTTGAGCATCGTCACCAATTCGGCCACTTGCGGCTGGCCGCGCTGATCCAAAAATTCAAAACCCACTTTATTGACTTCGGCTTCGCTTAACCGGCTCGATTTTATTGCTTCGGCCACCAATTGTTCCGCCTCTTTATTACGCCGCGCCGCCAATAATTGGGCCGCTTTTTCGCAAGCCCCCACCAAATTGCCCTTCACTTGCTGTTGCCCCTGCTGTTTGGCGCGCTCGGTGGCATTGGCCATCACTTGCTCAATCGCACCGATCACCAAATTGGGTTGCTCCAGTTGAATATGGTGGCCACTGGTGGAGGTGAGGATGTGCGCACCATTGGAAAACTGGCGGAAAAATTGGCTATGCAATTCACGCCAAATCTCTTGCGCCCGGTTGGTGAGCATAAACATATCCGGGTGGTCGTAGCGCTTGGTGGAAGTGAGTAGCACAGTGGGGACATCGGGCAAGGGCGTGGCTTGCGGCAAGCTGCCGGAATTGAGGATTTGCAGCGCGGTTTTGAGTTCGCCCTGAAATTGTGCCGGAATATTGGCGCGCAGCAAGGCTTCATCTTGCGAAACTTTGGCGGCATCGACCTTTTTCAGTTCGATCCATTGCTTTTCATCGGATGGATCAATCAACACCATGCCCAGCACATGATTCTGGTGTTGCATCACATAATTGCGTACCATAAATGCGCCATACGAATGCCCGACAAAAATATACGGCGGCGGCAGTTTTGCCGCTTCCATCATTTGGGTAAATTCTTCGGTACTTTGATTGAGGCTGAGCGGCTCCGGACGGCCGTTGGATTTGCCATTGCCCGCGCGCGAATACAACACCACTTTGGCCGATTTGGCAATGGCTGGGGCGACTCTGTCCCAGCTGCCAATATGGCCAGTGAGGCCTGCTTCAAAAACGACCGTGTAGGGGCCATTGCCCATGGTGACCAAATGCAGGCTGTTGGCACCGATCCGGACAAAGCTTTCTGCGCGCGGCACGGCTGGCTCAGCGCTGTTGCCCGGCGGCGGTGCGGGTGTATAGGCGGGTTCGGCATAGCCGGGTGTTGGTGTCGGCGTGGGCGTACCAATGACTTTATCAATCATCGCATTGGCTTTCTCTTCCGCTTTTTTCTTGGCGGCATCAATTGCAATTTGCTTGGCGGCATCGGTAAGCGAGCCGCTGGAGGGTAAGCCGATATCGATCGGTGCGGCAAGGGTGCCGAGATGGAAGCTCATGCATAAGCATAAGCAAATGCTTGCCAGTTGGAAAAGGTGCGAAGATTTCACGTTGAAACACTCCCGGTGGATGGATTAAGCTGACGCCAAGAAACGATCTGATTTTGACGATGATGCTGATTTTGCTAATTTTGCTAATTTTGCCGATCTTAGGTGTAAATGATACGCCAGAATCCCCCAAAACCAGTGTAATTGGTTACACTCTGAGCTGGTTTGTGTCGCTTCGCTGATTTGTTTGTTGATTTTTTACCGGATACCCTGCCTATACCATGAATTCCGCACCCATTTTACCGCCTTCGGCACAACGTAAGCACCAAGTTGTCAGCGCATTGCTGGCGGTATTGCCTGCAGGCAGCGTATTGTATCACCCGGAAGATACCACTCCCTATGAGTGCGATGGCTTGGCCGCGTATCGGCAATTGCCGATGGTGGTGGTATTGCCGCACGACGAAGCACAAGTGATGGCGGCGCTCAAGGTGTGCAAGGATCTGGCTTGCCCCATCGTGCCGCGCGGGGCGGGCACGGGTTTATCCGGTGGGGCGCAACCGCTGGCGGATGGGGTGGTACTCTCGACGGCGCGTCTGAACCGGATTTTACAGATCGACCCCTTGGCCCGTACCTGTTTGGTGCAACCGGGGGTGCGCAATTTGGCAGTATCGGAAGCGGCCAGTACCCATGGTTTGTATTATGCGCCCGACCCCTCGTCGCAAATTGCCTGCACCATCGGCGGCAATGTGGCAGAAAACGCCGGGGGCGTGCATTGTTTGAAATATGGCTTGACCCTGCATAATGTGTTGCGGGTGCGCTGCATTACCAGTTCTGGCGAAGTATTGGAGCTGGGTAGTGCGGCACCGGACGCGCCGGGGTTGGACTTATTGCCGCTGTTTATTGGCTCCGAAGGCATGCTGGGCATTGTAACCGAGGTATTGCTGAAATTGGTGCCCAAGCCGCAGACGGCGCGGGTGATTATGGCGTCCTTTACCAGCGTCGCACAAGGCGCGCAAGCGGTGGCCCAAGTGATTGGCGCAGGGATTATTCCGGCCGGGCTGGAAATGATGGATCAAACTTCGGTACGTATGGTAGAACCCTTCGTGCGGGCAGGTTACGATACCGACGCCGCCGCGATTTTGCTGTGCGAATCCGATGGCACGCATCAAGAAGTCGAAGAAGAAATTGCGCGTATGCAAGCGGTGTTGCAGCAGGCGGGCGCGAGCGCGCTGGCGGTGTCACAATCGGAAGCCGAGCGTTTGCGCTTTTGGTCGGGGCGCAAAAATGCCTTTCCGGCGGCCGGGCGAATTTCTCCTGATTACTATTGCATGGATGGTACCATCCCGCGCCAGCATTTGGCCAGGGTGTTGCAGGGTATTGCTGATATGGAGAAAAAATACCAGTTGCGCTGCGCCAATGTGTTTCACGCGGGGGATGGTAATTTACATCCGCTGATTTTATTTGATGCCAATGTGGCCGGTGAAATGGACAGGGCCGAAGCGTTTGGTAGTGAGATTTTGGAATTATGCGTGGCCGTGGGCGGCACCATTACCGGGGAACATGGGGTGGGCGTAGAAAAAATCATGGCCATGTGCGTGCAGTTTTCCGAAGCCGAGTTGAGTACTTTTCTGGCGCTCAAGGGGGCGTTTGATCCGGCGCGCTTACTCAATCCGAATAAAGCGATTCCGACTTTGCAGCGCTGTGCCGAAGGCGGAAAAATGCATGTGCATGGTGGGCGTTTGCCGTTTCAAGACTTGCCCCGGTTTTAGCCCGGGTAAAAAAGTAGATCAGGTAGATAAGGTAGCTCAGGTAAATAAGGGTAGACATATGCAAACCATGGTAGAACAA
>JBKJLF010000374.1:0-3162 GCA_046597185.1 Burkholderiaceae bacterium
CGCCCAATGGCGATACACGGTGCGCGCAAAGTCCATGAAGGCGATGTGGGTGGCAACGCTGTTGAGCGAAGCGAGATGATTGGCGATGTGCATGGTGGCAAAGGCCAGGATGACAACGACTGAAGTCCGGTGCAGGTCGCGAAGCGTCATGGAAATTGGTGCCCCTGTTACCCGGCAACGTCGTTGCCAGCCGCAGGGGCGATGACGCTGGCTGCCTTGTGAGCCTGACTTACCTTCTTTGGCAATTCATCATTAATTTGCAGCCAAGGCACATGTTCCTCGAAAAAGACATGGGCACTCGGCTCTTTGTCCAATGCCCCGGTTATCAGCGAGCGTGCCACATGCATCTCATCAGGCCAGCGCGTTGACTCAAACAACATGGGACTGCCGCATGTGGAACAAAAAGCCCGTTTTGCACCTGGGCTGGACTCATACCAGGTCGGCTGCTGTGAATCCGGGTCAAGCGAAAAGTTTGCCGCTGGAAAGCCCGCCCAAGTAACGAATGGCGCGCCGTGCGCGCGGCGGCAGTAAGTGCAGTGGCAATGGGCCACCCACTTGCTGGGTAATTGGGCTTGGAAACGAACCGCGCCACATAAACATGAACCGACGACCGAGGTGCTCATAGCGATGCCTTTCGAATAATGTTGACCTCCAATGCACCAAGCATGCCGCATCAGCCCAATCAGCTTGTACC
This sequence comes from Burkholderiaceae bacterium, assembly GCA_046597185.1. Lineage (GTDB taxonomy): Bacteria > Pseudomonadota > Gammaproteobacteria > Burkholderiales > Burkholderiaceae_D > CAMBDR01. The sequence goes on from JBKJLF010000374.1 coordinate 695, forward strand.
AACCATTAACTGACGGCAGCGACTATGAGAATTGTATAACAGCCAAAGCAAAATTTACCTGCCAGCGCCGATGATTTTTCCACCATCCAGCTTGGTTCGCCTTACTTCGAAAGCCGGGCACAGGCTGCCCGCAACAGCGCTCTGGAATACGCGCGATGAAAGCCCAGCAGCGCATGAAATCCCCAACCCAATGACACCCGACCAGACGCCAAATCGCGCCGTGGTATGACAGCGGAACCGAAGAACAAACGGGTCGCGGCCGGCGTCGCGCCTTCCAGCGCAACCGTCATCAACCACGATCTGGTACGCCCCATAAAGTCGCACAACAACAACTGATTGGGCGTTCGGTCTTCGACCTGCCATGCGGCAAAGCGATTGCCTTCACCGCTGGCCAGGCGTTGCGCATCCAAGTCCGACGACGGCTTGCGCGCAAGCAGTGCCAGGATAGCGCGCTCGACCTTGAATAGCGGCGTGGTATAAAACGCAGCAACAAACTCGGCGTGCGAAACCGCTTGTGAAAAATCGATAAAGTAGCAATCGGTGAATACACCATCTGCCAGGTACTTGGCCAGCAAGGCTTGTTTGGGTAAATCACCGGACTGTATCGTGTTCATTGCACACCTGCTTTCAACTTAACAATCATGGTGGCAACCTGTAACAACGTCTTTGGATACGACATAAATTCTCCACAAAATAAAACCTGTTGTATTGTATAGCACGCAAAGGCAGGCAGCGCTGGAAATTGCCGTTAACCGCCAATCACCGCACGCTCTTTACCGCACTGCCAGCAAGCCCCAAACTGCCCGTCGATGATTTCCGCACATTGCGGGCAAGCCCACATCGGCTGGTTTTGGCGATTGGCCAAACGCCAGTTGGCGACCACGGTTTCGGCGCGGGCGTGGTCGTTTTCATCAAGCAGCCACAGTTCCGGGTAACAGTTCAGAAAAGGGATTTCGCCGACTGCGCCGACCAGGTTTTCGTTGCGGATCATGGATTCGATGCGCGCCTGTTCCAGCATGCGTTTGAGCAAGTGCAATTCGGCACTATCTACCAGGGAGTGGGCTTGCAGCAGAAATTTCATGGGGTCAGCGCCAAAACAGTCAATCTTCGATTAGACCACATTTTGTCACCCGCCATCCATCACGCTTGCGGTAAATGGAATTGGAGAGCGCAGCCCCTATGCAGGTGCCTGTTTATCCATAGTCTATTTTCGTGGCTTCGGTTCAAGATCAAACACTTCATCATAGCCCATTTTCCCGCCCTGGAACCCCACCGTGATTTGCCGCGCAGTCGGACCGGCAGAAACATTTGCGTAGATTGAAGTCATGATCATTCCGGCCTGGCAATCGAATTCCAGCATGCGGTCAATTTGGCCGGTGCGGATATTCACGAGCCGTAACTGGCTCATTGATACAGGACAGTCTGGCCAAGCCTGGTAGACCCCGAGCAGCATATGTTTTTTTGTGTGATACCACATTGGAATTTCCACCACACCTTCAAGCGCAAGCACATTGGTGTCATCAAAACGACCGACCTGGCGCAAGACAATTGGCAGATTCTTTTTACCATCCGACCACGCGCCGGTTGCAGCATCCCCTTGAAACGTGAGCGACATTGGACAGGGCACGGGGCGGGATGGCGAGGCCTTGGCGACGGTTGGCGAATCGGCTGGCGAGCGTGGCCGACTCGCCTCGCATAACACCATATCGCCGTTTTGCTGCCTTTGCCCTTGAAGCGGGATGACGAGCCGATAATCATAATAATAATAATAACTACCATCTACCCGCCAGGCAGCTTGCTCGCGGTGGTTGACATGATCGTAAGTCTGCAGGGAGATATGGATTTTCGATTTTCCAATTGTGCCCGCATAATTTTTAACCTCATACCAGCCAACGTTGGCCGATGAGGTCATGGCCACCAGCGAGAAAACCAGGAAACGCATCCTGTGCTTGGGCTGGTGATTTTGAAAAATATCAATGAGCGCATCCAATCGTTCGAACCATTCCATATGCTTGATATGCCTTAAGGCAACGATAAATAACCACTCATATTTGCAACAACGGGCGGTATGAGTACCCAGCCAAGCATTCCATGCGGGAGTAAGGTTCAAACCATGCCTGAAATCTTGCGGTCAACTATTTTTATTTTGATAGCTTACTTGCTATTTTATCCAATTCCTTGCTATGAAACAAATCAATGCACTTCATGGTATTGAGTTCCGACTTATTGAAGCTACCGTATTTCAGGTTCGCATATTTCTTTGCAAGCGCTCGTAACGCGTGAGTACGATCAACAACCCCGATGGCATTTTTGACGAATTTGATCACATAGCGTGATGGAAATGGGGTGATCCCCCTCGAAGTGCTTGCACAAACGCACCTTTTGGGGGAGTCTCTTGTTTTCCAAGACTTGAGACGCCCCCAGTGTGCCACATACTTCTGCAACCCACCCGGCCCATATTTGTCCAA
>JBKJLF010000402.1:0-3809 GCA_046597185.1 Burkholderiaceae bacterium
GCGGCGAATCAGGCCAGCGTATTGCTGGAACGATTGATGCAATTCAAGTTTGATGGGCAAGCTGCCACCCTGATGGCCACCTTGGCTGAAACGCTGGAGCGTGGTTCGCGATATTCAGCAGAATTACAACGCGCCACCTTGGCAACGCGGATGCAACCTGTTGGCCGTTTGTTTCAAAAGTTTCCGCGCCTGGTGCGTGAATTGGCAAAAGACCTGGGTAAAGAAGTCGATTTAAATATCGAAGGGGCTGAAACCGAAGTGGATCGGGTAGTAGTCGATAGTTTGTATGACCCGCTGGTGCATATGTTACGTAATGCGTTGGATCATGGTATCGAAGGCCCGGAAGGGCGCTTGGCCGCTGGAAAACCTTTGAAATCGTTTATTTCGCTCAAAGCCTGGCAGGAAGCCAATAGTGTCATGATCGTGTTATCCGATGATGGCAAGGGGATGGATCCGGAAGAATTGCGGCGCAAGGCAATTTCCAAAGGGTTGATCAGTGATTCGGCTATTTTGAGTGCCGATGATGCATTTCAACTGGTGTTTTTGCCTGGTTTTTCGACCAAGGAAGTTGCATCATCGGTCTCTGGGCGCGGCGTTGGTATGGATGTGGTGCGTACTGCCGTGGAGAAAAATCGCGGCACGATTCGGATTGACTCGGTTTTGGGGGTTGGCACGACGTTCTCGATTCGTTTGCCAATTGAACTGTCTATCGTACCGACGATGTTAGTGAGTACCTCGGGGGCCGCATTGGCTTTGCCGATGGCCGTGGTTCAACGCGTGGTTGAATTGCCTGAGAATTTTATGCAGGTGGGTGGCGCGCCAGTATTGAAAGATCAAGGACGGCCTTTACCAGTGCGCTCTTTGGCTACGGCGCTGGGTTACGAGCAGGGGGTTGAACGGGTCGGAATCGTCATCGCTTCGCCGCAACCCTATATTTTGGCGGTGCAAGCCGTCGATGGAACGGCTGATCTGGTGATTAAACCAATGACCGCCATTTCGGTAGCGGGCATTACTGGTACATCCCGTTCTGCCGAAGGCGAATTGGTGTTGGTCATTGGCTTGTCGTTTTTGGTTGATGGGTGTCGTGTAACGGCAAGGGTCAACAGTTAATTCTATTGTTTGTCAGAAGATCAATAAAAGTCTTTGATTATTTTTTCGTTGCATTAATACAACAATCCCAAGCTGGCAGCTTTGACTGCCGCTTGGATTTTATTGGTAGAGCCCAGTTTTACCACAACATTATTGATGTGGAAATTTACAGTACGCTCTGATACCGATAAAATTTGCCCAACTTCATAGGCTGTCTTTCCTTCGGCAGTCCAGCGCAACACCTCCCGCTCGCGTGCAGTCATCACAATCACTGATTCCGGAAGCATTTTGGGCGTCAGTAAGCGCGCCATTCCCGCATGCGTCATTTGACTCAGCCAAACCATCTTGATTTGACTGGCTACCAAATCTTCAACATGTAATTGCCCTACGCTACGGGCGAGCGTGAGCATGCCTATGGAGCCATTCACATCACGTGCTGATTGCGCCCAGCCATAGCACAAACCGTGGGCTCTGGCCTCTTCCCATAGCTCTGGGGTTGACTCGAACACCTGGGGTGTCCACAATAAAGGCCGGGTTGATTTCAGGCCGTGTTGTACGGTTGGGTCAATGCCTAAAAATTCACGTTCCTGGTAGTATTTTTGCCACTCAGGGGAGTAATTGTTAAATAGGGCAAAGCTTGGCCGTGAGATGGGTAAAGGCATGCGAATCCCGTAAGCGCAATACTCAAATCCCATCTCCCGGGCCAAAATTGCTATCTGTTTGAATAGTTCATGTTCAGAATCAATTTTCATCAAACACTCAAATTGTTCTTCCAGCCATTTCTCCATTCCTTAATTCCCTTTTCAGTGTCAATTCTGACAGGTCGCCAACCAGCCCAAACTTGACTAATATAATAACGAATCACTTGGTACGTATGTCTGCGCTATTTCTTATTTCCAACACTTTTCATTTAAACGACCTTGGAAATCATTTTACAATCTCGTTCGCCTCAAACACCAATTCTGGTTATTTCACCAGATGGTTATGTGCGGCTTTCCATTGAGCAATTATCTCTTTTGCCATTTTTTCACTTGACTTCCTTTTTTGATTCTGATTTTCAGGAAGAACTGCAGGCACAGGCCATTTTTTGTAAAGTGGCAGGGTTTTCTGAGTGTCGAAGCGATACCACTCCTGCCGTTTCGGTTGGTTGGGGCTGGTACGTGCATAGTCAATCCGATTCACTATTGTTGGCCCCGGATGCGGTTCGAAGTAATGTTATGCTGATCGATAAGTATGGTTATGATTTAGGTAATATCATTACTGCTGGTATGCTCAATTCTTGGCTGGAATTGATCAATTGGCAATCTTGTGTGCTTGGCGTCGCATGCAAAGACAGAGTTGCTGAGATGTCCTGTTAAGGTTAACAGTTACCCCAATGTCCGGCTCGGTTTGTAATCGCATCAAACAATTTCGTTTGGTGAGGGACGTATGCAAACCATTTCAAGTGACTCTCAGGAATTTACGCCTGAATTTGAGGTCGCCGTGGCGTCTTATCGTCACAAAATATTTATTGAACGTCTGGGTTGGCAATTGCCTGTGCAAAATGGCCTGGAAAGAGATCAATTTGATCGCCCTGACACGCTGTATGTTGTGGCGCGTGACGATAATGGCGAGATTTGCGGCTGCGCACGCTTGTTGCCCACAGTTCGCCCCTATCTATTGAGCGAAGTATTTCCGCAGTTGATGAATGGCTTGCCACCGCCATCAAGCCATGAGGTATGGGAGCTTTCCCGTTTTGCTGTCGTAAATTTGAATGGCGGGGCGAATAACAGCGATCATCAAGCCCTGGCTACCCGTGAATTACTGGCGGCCGCCACCCAGGTGGTTCGGCAGCACGGAGGCCAGCGCCTGATTACGGTTTCACCCTTGGGGATTGAGCGGCTATTATACCGGATGGGCGTGCACGCGCATCGTGCCGGGCCGCCGATACTGGTGGATGGCAAGCCTGTTTTTGCGTGTTGGATTGAAATTGATGAGCAAACTTGTCGAGCCTTAGGTTTAAGCCTGCCGATACAGGATCTGCCAGAACGTGCTCACTAGTTGATTGGGTGATCGGGGTGCCGGATTTTACTGTTGTCCTGATTGACATGTTTTATCTGGTAAGCGCTCTTTTGGGGATAAAATTCAAGTCGCGCGTTGTGCCGATACCACCTTCCTGACCGCTTTTGGCTGTTGTGGCACGATGCGTAAAAAAATCCTATGCAAAGCATGTTTTTCTTTCGTTCCTCCATACATAATTGGAGGTTACGAATGCATGAATTTTGTTTTTCCAGTATGGTCGGTGCAAGTATTGAATCTGCTTGGTCAGTCTATTTGCCCGTTGTAATATTACATAGTACACTCAGATCAAATCAGGCCTGATTGCTGAGAATGGTGTTTGCTGTTTTACTGGATTGCATGAACTGTACATGCTTGTTCTCACCTTCTTTGGATAGTTTGGGGTGTGTTGCTTTGCTATTTTGAAAACTTCCTGGCGCTTTATCATGTATTCACAAACGCAAATTGATCCGATGGTTGGATTTCGTAATTCGCAAGGCGAGTTGGTGCGAGCTACCGCCCTGAATTTACAAAGAAAATCTTTAGTGATGGAGGTGTACAATCCCTACTCGATTGTGCAAATCAGTGAAGTTTTACATGAATTGACCGTGCGTTTGCGCGGTAAAAAAGCCTATATGGGCAAGGCTGTTGTCATCAGTATCATGAATACCGGGCTTACCGCG
>JBKJLF010000453.1:0-4201 GCA_046597185.1 Burkholderiaceae bacterium
ATAAATACTGACACAGATGAGGCAGAAAAATGGCGCGAGTCATCATCTTAATAAGCATCTTAATAAGCATCTTATTTACTCCCCACGGTCTTTTGTGGTGCCAACTGGCGCGCCAAATTCAGGATAATCGGATCTTCATGGTGCGTTTGCGCCAGCCATTCCAAAACAGGCTGTGCTGCCGCCGCATCTTTGGCCGCGACGGCCGCTTCCAGCAAGACCCGTGCATCGCGCGGCTCGCGTTGTACCTTCCAATTTTCTTGCGCCAGTTTCAGCGATTTTTTCGGATTGTTTTCAATCGCCAGGGCAAAGCGCGCTTCTTCTTGCTGATGGACGGTATCGCCGCGCATTTGTGCTGCGCTGTAGCGATTTGCCAGAACCGTAATATTTTGCTGCGCTTGCGCATGTTTCAGGCTATGTTCTGCCAACACCAGACGCAGCAATAAGGTATCGGAGCGGGTTTTATCTTTCAGCAAAGGGATGATTTCGGTCAGGCGTTGTTGATCCAGTAAAAAATCGGCATAGGCCGCCAAGAGCAGGGTATTGGGAATATTTAAATCCAAAGCTTGTTTAAAATGGGCTTGTGCGGCGCTGGCTTTACCAAGCCGTTGCGCCATTTCGGCCAGCCGCATCAAAACCCAAACCTGATTGCTGCCGCTGGCTTTGGGGTCGTCCTGAAACGCTTCCAGCAGTTCCTGGTAAGCGCTACTGCTCTTGCCATTGATGCCATCCACCATGGCTTCACAGCCGATGGTTATGAGTTCGATACTGAGTTCGCCCAGGGCGCTGCAATCGGCACGGCCCTGGCTGTAGCGCGCTTGCACAATATGCAAAATCGCGCGTAAGGCGCGGGCCTGGGGGTGTTTTGGATTGCGTACAATGAGTGCATCCAGATCGGCGATGGCTCCGGCAAAATCATGGCGAAACTGGCGCAAGCTGGCACGCAACAGTTGAACCTCATCCGGTGGCGCAGGCAACTCCCACCACGGTGCCAGTGCCGCTTGCGCATAACCCAAATAGCGCGGGTCGCCTTCTTCGCCCACCAAATCATAATAACGCTGGGCCAATTGAATTGCCACTTTCAAATTTTTCGGATCACTGCGCAATTGCGTGCGTAAGCTGGCCATTTCGCGCGCAATCGGATCAGTGGGTTTAAAAGGTAAGCGTTCGAGCACTTGTGCATCCGAGCTGGGCGTGGTGGGCGTGGCGTGTGCTGAAACCTGTCCAAATAAAAATATTGTGAGTAAGATAAAGCGAGCTGGCGTAAGGGACATTGCAGTGATCCTATGCGTATTAAAACTAAAGAAATGACATTATAGCCACTCTGGCGATTTTTGCCGGGGCAGTGAAGAAATGAGCAAAATCTTTTTTAAATTTTTTTTTGAAATTTCTTCGAAACGCTGTCAACCAGGTGTTTGTGGGCCTCGTTATGGGAGGGCTTAAATTCAAATTTGTTTCACCAACCCACTGTTTAGGAGAATTAAAATGCGTAAAATTATCGCTGCTTTGGTTGCTAGCTTGTTCGCTGTTTCCGCTTTCGCTGCTAGCCACGCTTCGGCACCTGCTGCTTCGGCTTCGGCTCCTGCAGCCATGGCTTCTGGCGACGCTTCTGCAAAACCAGCTAAAAAGCACAAAAAAGTAAAGAAAGCATCCGCTGCTGCAATGGCATCTGGCGAAGCTTCGATGGCCAAGTAATTCGCTTTGTTAGCGCTACTAACTTGCCAATTGAATCAGATGATTAAAATGGTAGTGTGGCGCTAGTCAAGGTTAAAAAGGCAATCTTCGGATTGCCTTTTTTATTGGGATTGCCTTTTTTATCTAATAGAAAAAATAGCCGATGAATAGCGCCGCTTTTGTCAACCCCTTGCCAGGGGTGCCCAGTATCGAATCCCCCTTTTTTGATGCCTTGTTTGCCGATGCGGCCCCGACCACGTATGCGATTGCGATGCAATTGCGCACCCAGGGTTTTGCTGTGTTTGAATTCCCTGAACCGGAGTTTGAGGCAATGGCAGAATCCATTAAAGCGGATTTACAGCCACGTTATGAGGCCGATTTATGGCAAGAATATCGCGAAGGTAGAAATCTCAGTTTGCGTTTGCAAGATGCGTGGCAATTCAACCCGCAGGTCAAGCAAATTGCCTGCAACCCGCTGATTCTGGCTTTGCTGACACGTTTATATGGCAAGCGCGCCATGCCGTTTCAAACGCTGAATTTCCCGGTCGGCACGCAACAACATTTTCATACCGATTCGATTCATTTCAGTTCCATGCCCGAGCGTTTTATGTGTGGCGTATGGGTTGCGCTGGAAGATATCACGCCTGAAAACGGGCCGCTGCTATACTACCCCGGTAGCCACCGTTGGCCGATTTATACCAATGAACATATTGGCCAATGCGTCAGTGGTTTGCAGCAAAAGCCGACTCAGGCGCTGTATCAGGATATGTGGCAAGCTTTGGTGGATGCCAATGGGGCCAAGCCGCAACAGTTTCTGGCCAAAAAAGGCCAGGCCCTGATTTGGGCGGCCAATTTAATGCATGGCGGTAGTCCGCAAATTAATCGGGATGCAACCCGCTGGTCGCAAGTGACGCATTATTTCTTTGAAAATTGCGCTTATTACACGCCAATGTTATCCGATCCGTTTTACGGCCAAATCGATTTCCGTGAATTGGTAAATATCGAAACCGGCGAACCCATGACGCATCATTATGCCGGGCATCCGATTCCGCCCACCTTTATTGCGGCCACCAATCCGGAAACCCGCGAATGGGAGCACGAATTTGACCCGGACTTATACCTTGCCGCCAACCCGGACGTAGCCCAAGCGGGCGACAACCCGTTTGAGCATTATTTGCGTCATGGGCGTTATGAGCGTCGCCGCTTAAGGTCAGATTAAGGCCGGAATGAGGCCAGATTAAAGTGGCTGGATCAAAGCGAATCAAGCGGAATTTTCAGGTAGCAAACGCCATTGCTTTCCGGTTTAGGCAATTGACCGGCATGGATATTGACTTGAATCGCCGGCAAAATCAGCGTGGGCATGTCCAGCGTGGCATCACGCGTAGTGCGCATTGCTACAAACTCGGCGCAGCTAATGCCTTCATGTAAATGGATATTGGTGCTACGTTGTGCTGCCACCGTGCTTTGATAGATCTGCTGGCGTTGCGCTGGCGGATAATCGTGACACATAAACAAACGGGTCGTGGCGGGTAGCGCCAGTAATTTTTGCACCGACTGATACAATGTTTGCGCATTACCACCAGGGAAATCGCAACGCGCGCTACCCACATCGGGCATAAATAAAGTATCGCCAATGAATACGGCATCGCCAATTTGATACGCCATATCGGCGGGCGTGTGGCCGGGCACGTACAAGGCGGTGGCGCTTAGATTGCCGATTTGAAACACTTCATCGGCTTCAAACAAATGATCGAACTGGCTACCGTCGGTGGGTACTTGTTCATCCAGATTAAAGATTTTGTGGAACACTTTTTGCACGGTTTTAATCATCTTGCCGATGGCGATTTTGCCGCCGAGCTGGGCTTTTAAATACGGTGCGGCAGAAAAATGGTCGGCGTGGGCGTGGGTTTCCAGTATCCACTCAAGCTGTAGTTGTTGTTGTCGAATAAAATTAACGATTAAATCAGCGTTTTTATGGCTGGTGCGGCCTGATTTTGGATCATAATCGAGAACCGAATCGATCACCGCGCAGCCAGACCCGGGCGCTTGATACACCACATAGCTGAAGGTATTGGTGACCGAATCGAAAAATGCTTGAATCGTGGGCGACATGCCACATTCTCCTGTAAGTGTATTTAAATAGTGGGTCTATAAAATAATCATGGGACTTTTTATGACGGGCAGTGTACGCAATCAAATCAATCAAATCAATCGTATGCTTTTGACTCAGAAACGTATTATGCCAGCAGATGCGCCGGGAAAGCGTGAACTTGACTTAATCGTCGTATTTAGCTCGCGTTAACATGATGGCGATGGTATCGGGATTTATTGTCGGCATTATTATGGCCTTGACCGGGGCTGGCGGCGGGGTGTTGGCGGTGCCTTTATTGGTGTTTGGTGCGCATTTGAGCATGGCGCAGGCCGGGCCGATTGGTTTGCTGGGTGTCAGTATGGCGGCCAGCTTGGGCGCAAGCATGGGTTTGCGTGCAGGTATTGTGCGCTATAAGGCCGCACTGCTGGTGGCCTGCGT
>JBKJLF010000560.1:0-10839 GCA_046597185.1 Burkholderiaceae bacterium
GTAGGCCGTGCGGGATTCGAACCTGCGACCAACGGATTAAAAGTCCGCTGCTCTACCAGCTGAGCTAACGACCCGAAAGAAGAGATTATATGGGGTTTTCAGAACTTCGTCAAGTGATCCACGCCGCATTCTTCAAAAATGTCTGAATCCAAACTGGTTTGAAAAATTCGGCTGTTGCTTTCACGTTTGTTTTTACGCTTGCTTTCACGCTGGTTTTCGCGCTGCATTTATTTCCCACCCAGCCGTTCTTTCGCAGTTTGCGCCGCTGCCGATTCCGGGTATTGCGCCACTAAGGCTTCCAATACTTTCTTGGCAGCCGCTTTTTCTTTTAGCTCGGTATGGCATACCCCAACACTGAGCATGGCATCCGGTGCCTTGACATTGTCAGGAAAGTTTTTCACCATCGCATTGTGCGTGGCAATCGCACTCTTGCAGTCGCGCTGGGCATAAAACGCATTGCCCAAGCCATATTGCACCGCTGCCGTATAGGCTGACTCGGGGTAACGGCGCAAAAAGTCGGCAAAGGAGGTGCTCGCGTTGCGGTAGTCGCCACTCTTGTATAAAGCCAGCGCCGCATCATACGCCTTTTGCTCAGACAAATCGACTTGCGCTTCCTTGCCATCGACCACCACTTTTTTGGGTTCCAGATTGCGCAAACGGTTATCCAGATCGACGTAAAAATCTTTTTGCCGCCGCTGCGAATTCGCTACTTCATTGGTCAGTACTTCGACCTGGCCGCGCAGTTTGGCAATTTCCTGGCGCAGTTGCTCGTTTTGTCCAACCAAATCAAGGGTGCTGCTTTTGTCGGTTTTTTCGGCGATTTGCTGGCGTAATTCTTGTTGGATTTGTTCTACCTTTTGACGTAAATCCAAAATCGCTTTGCGCGCTTCATCGTCTTCCAAAATGCCGGCGCGTGCCGGCTGTGCCAGGTGTGCCGCCAGGGCCAAGGCTAGCGGTAGTGCCAGCACGGCGCTACGAAACAGGGTTTTCATGGTGCAAATCTCTATGGATGGGCGAACCCGCTGCCATGGCTTGGCCAGCGCTATCGCCCGGATGTGAATTAAGGATAAACGATGTCGGCACGGCGGTTTTCAGCCCAGGCGGCTTCATCGCTGCCCAAAGCTTTGGGCTTTTCTTTACCCAGGCTGACGGCTTCCATTTGGCCTTCAGGTACGCCTAATGCTGTCATGGCCTTGCGCACAGCTTCGGCCCGTTTTTGACCCAGAGCCAAATTGTATTCGCTACCACCACGGTCATCGGTATTGCCTTGAATGATAATTTTGTATTGCTTGTTGGTACTTAAGAATTTTGCATGGTTTTGCACCACGCCTTTGTATTCGTCTTTAACGACATACATATCGTAATCAAAATACACGCTACGTTTGGCCAGCACGCCGCTTGGGTCTTTGAGCGGATCAACTTTGGTGTCAAGCGGATCAACTTTGCGCTTGTCTTCGGCACTGGCCTGTTGGGTGGTGGTGGTGTCAGTTTTGCGCTCTTCAACCACGGATTTGGTTTCATCCAATTTGACGGTATTACAAGCCACAAGTAGAAAGCTGCTGGCGGCCAGTAGGGTGAGGTGTTTTAAATTTAGCATTCAATTCTCCTTGGTGTTTAAGAATATTATTTCATGAAGGGGCCCCAGGTAGGCTCCCGTATATCGCCAGCTTGAGTCGAGATCCGCGTTTTAATGCGGCCATCGACCGATACCACGGCAAGTGAACCCTGTCTGCCCGATGCCGTTGCGTACATGATGTATTTGCCATTGGCAGAAAAACTGGGTGATTCATCATGTGTGGTATCGGTTAACTTAAGTTCTTGCCCACTGACTAAATCTAACACATAAAGTTGAAATTTACCTTCGCGGCGCGAAATATAGGCTAAATTTTTACCATCCGGCGAGACCCGGGGGCTGATATTGTAGCTGCCAGTAAAGGTGATGCGTTGCGCATCGCCACCATTGGCACCCATGCGGTAAATTTGCGGACCGCCGCTGCGGTCACTGGTAAAGTAAATGCTTTGACCATCGGCAGAAAATTGCGGTTCGGTTTCGATATTGTTGGATTGGGTTAACCGACGTAAATCGCCACCCTTGGCATTGACCACATAAATTTGCGTGACGCCATCGCGCGAGAGTGCCACCGCAATCTGGTTGCCATCCGGCGACCAGGCTGGCGCGGAATTGCTACCCTTGTAATTGGCGACCTGGATGCGCTCACGGGTAATTAAATTTTGTACATACACCACCGGCTTGCGGTTTTCAAAGGAAACATAGGCGACCTTGGTGCCATCCGGTGACCAACGCGGTGAAATAACCGGTTCGCTCGAACGCAGTGCCACTTGAATGCCATCGCCATCGGCATCGGCCACTTCGACCCGATATTCCTTGCCTGCTTTTGTGATATAAGCCATGCGGGTGGCAAAAATGCCGGGTGTGCCAGTCAGCTTTTCGTAAATATCGTCGGCAATGCGGTGTGCGGCAATGCGCACAAAATTGCTCGGCACCGCCTGGGTCAGGGTTGAAACCTGATTGGTTTTGATGGCGTCAAACAGGCGATAACGGACATCAAAGCGGCCATCCACCAGTTTGGTGACGCTGCCTATCACCACCGAATCGGCACCCCTGGCTTTCCAGTCGGCATAATTGATGGGGGTGGTGTCGGATTGACTGAGCGGGGTGTCGATGATTTTGAATAAGCCGCTACGGGTTAAATCGGCTTTGATGATGGCCGATACATTGTGCGGTGCGATGTTTTCATCGGCAAAGCCCAACACCGCAATCGGAATTTGGGTGGTGCCGGGGCCATATAATTCAATTTTAAGCTGCGCCTGGGCTGTTTGAAAAAAGCTCAGGCCCAAGCATAAACCCAGACTGCTGATGATGCGGATGAAGGTATATTGCATTGGTTTCATGGTGGTCATTCTTTTAAGTTAAACTCTAAATCAAGCTCACGTATCACTGAACCGTCTTTGTTTCTGGGAAGCGGGGACGATTTGGAGATGGCGTTTTCCATGGCAGCGTCATAGGCGGGGATGCCACTGCTTTTAGTCATTTTAATGCCGATAATTTCCCCTGTTGGCAATTGCGTCACTTTAAACGTGACCCGTGGGTTGCCCGCCACATTGGTGTCGCCAATATAACTCTTGTTGCTGTCGATTTTGGCTTTGATCAGGGCGCTATAGCCGGGGTCGCCGCGTTGCCCGGTCGAGCGTGCGGCATCCCCCGTGGCCGAGGCTGCGCCAGTGGCACCGTTGATGCGGTTCATTTGTTCGGCACGGAGTTTATCCAGCGCAGCTTGTTCGATTTTTTCTGCCTTGAGCTTTTCGGCTTTTGCGGTTTTTTTATCCACTTCGGGCTTGGGCGCGGAAGCGATTGGCTTGGGCGTCGGCTTCGGAGCCAGTTCGGGCTTGGGGGTTGGCTTAGGTGTTGGCTTAGGCTCGGGCTTCATCTTGGGTTTGCGCTCGGGCTTACGTTCCAGCACAATCTCGGGCGGCTTCACGGGTTCGGGCACAGGTTCCACTTTTGGTTCAGGTTTGGGCATGGGTTGGGCTGGCGGCGGCGGCACCTCAATCGGCTTGGGGGCGGCCTGGCGCACGGTGGTATCCCATACTTCGGCTTCGACTGTGATCGGCGTTTCGTTTTGCCAGCGTATGCCTACCCACAAAAAACTGATCAAGATCAAATGCACGACGCCTGCCAGCAAAAACGCGCCAAAGCGGCCCGGTTCTGCAGGTATGGAGTAGGCGAGGGTGCTCATGATCGGGGTTGGGCTTTCGTGCTGATAAGGGTTATGCTGGCTTGGCTTACTTTGGTTTATCGGGATGCTGATTTGTCGGGCTGCCTATTTGGTCGCCAGGCCAACGCGGTTAATGCCCAATTTCTTGGCTTCGGAAATAATTTGCACCACATCATCATATTTGCAATCTTTATCAGCGGCCAGCATCACCGGAAATTCGGCGTGGGCTTTGTGTAAGACCCGTAAGGCATTCAAAAGTTTAGTGCGGTTGTCGGTTTTTTCAACATCACTGGTTGGGCCTTTGCCATTTTTGACTTCGATCTGGGCGCTGGCATCGGCTTTGAGTGTGATTTGAATATATTCGGTCGGTGCCAGGGTAGAACGCGCCGCCGTCGGCAAGTTAATTACGCTGGGGTTGGTCAGCGGTGCGACCACCATAAAAATCACCAATAACACCAACATCACGTCGATATACGGTACGACATTGATTTCTGCCTTGAATTTACGGGTGCGCCCACCGCGCATACCACTTGAGTACGAACTGGCCATAATGAATGATTCCTAGCGTGACTGACGTTGCAAGATATTGGAAAACTCTTCAATAAAACTTTCAAAACGTATCGCCAGACGATCCACATCGTGCGAATAACGGTTGTAAGCGACCACCGCCGGAATGGCGGCAAACAAGCCAATTGCGGTCGCAATCAGGGCTTCGGCAATGCCGGGGGCCACCGCCGCCAGCGTGGCTTGCTGGACATTGGCCAAGCCGCGAAAGGCATTCATAATGCCCCAGACCGTGCCAAATAAGCCAATATACGGTGATACCGAGCCAACCGAGGCCAAAAAGGCCAAATGCGATTCAAGCGCATCAAGTTCACGCTGAAATGCCGCGCGCATGGCACGGCGGGCGCTATCGAGTATTGCGCTCGGGTCAAAATTTTCTTTATGATTCGCAGCCGAAGCCTTGCCCTTGATGTATTCACCCATGCCCGCTTCAAATATGCGTTGCAGGGCACCACCCTGTTCGCGATTTTCACTGGCGTTTTGATATAAAGCATGCAAACTGCCGCCGCCCCAAAAGTTGCGCTCAAACTCTTCGGTTTGGGAACGCGCGTTGCGAATGGCAAACATCTTGCGGAAAATATAAGTCCAACTCATTAGCGAGATGACCAACAGCAAGGCCATAACCAATTGCACCAGCACCGAAGCGTTGGTAATGAGGGTGAGGAATGAAAGGTCTTGAGTAGCAGTCATGAAAGTTTGGTTGGCGATAGTGGGTTGGCTAAGTTTGCCCGATTATAGCGGTCTCTGATCATAAACGACGTGACTTTGTTGATCTGGCATGGGTCGAAAGCGGATTCAGGCACTATTTTCGCTCATTTTTTGCGCATTTTTTGCTGATCTGGTGCGGATTTCGTGTCTATTTATTGTAGCAAGATGTAATTTTTTCTATGATAGTCGCCGGAATCGGGCAGGGTCGCAAGCTGGTTTTGCTCACGCAAGCCACTAAAATGCGGCCCGTAACCAAACATCGTTCGCCATGCCAAGCTTGTTGTACAAATGCAATGGATGCCCGGCCAAGCTTTTCGACGTTTACGCAAATGCGTAACATATCGTCCAGTTTGGCGGGGGCGGCATAATCGATTTGGGTCGATTTCACCACAAACATGATGCCTTCTTGCTCAACCAGCACCTGTTGCCCCACGTCGGCATGACGCAACCATTCGGTGCGCGCCCGTTCGAAAAATTTCAGGTAATTGGCATAATAGACGATGCCGCCAGTGTCGGTATCTTCGTAATATACCCGCACTGGCCAATTAAATTCATTCATGGTGCGCTGCGCTTATTTATTGTCATCAGAAAATTTTAATACCGGTTCTGCCTTTTCGTCCGGTTTTGTCTGTGGGGCCGAAGCGGCAGCAGAAGCGCTACTGCTGGCGCTGCCATCGCTGTCAGACGAGAATTTTAAAGCAGGGCCATCGTCTTTGGTTTCAGTTTGGGCTGATGCGCCAGTGCTGGCGCTGGTACCAGTTTTAGCACTGGCTTTGGCCGACGGTGCCTCAAGCCTCAGTTCCAATTGCTCCTGGTTATCGTCTTTTTTATCAACGGAGACCAGCTTTGGAAAGCCAATAATCAAACCGACCATGACCACTTGAATCAACACAAACGGAATCGCACCCCAATAAATATCGGATGTTTTGACTTCTTTGGGGGCCACCGAGCGCAGGTAAAACAGGGCAAAGCCAAAGGGTGGATGCATGAACGAGGTTTGCATGTTCACGCCCAGCAAGACCCCAAACCAGATCAGGTCAATCCCTAGTTTGTTGGCGACCGGCCCCACCAGGGGCACCAAAATAAAGGCCAATTCAAAAAAGTCGAGGAAAAACGCCAAGACAAAGAACAGGATGTTGACCACAATCAGAAAGCCGATTTTGCCACCCGGCAATGAGGTGAGTAAATGTTCGACCCACAGATCACCATTAATGCCGCGAAACACCAGCGCAAATACGGTCGAGCCGATCAGGATAAACATCACAAAGCAAGCCAGGCGCGTGGTCGATTGCACTGCCTGACGCGTCAAATCAAATGACAGGCGACGATTGATCATGGCCAAAATCATGGCACCCATGGCTCCCATGCCGCCGCCTTCGGTCGGGGTGGCGATGCCAACGAAAATCGTGCCCAGCACCAAAAAGATCAGGGCCAGTGGCGGCACCAACACAAACACCACTTTTTCTGCCATGCGCGAGAGCAAACCAATTTTCAAATGGTGGTTGGCATACGCCAGCGCAAACGCGCCAATGACGGCGATGGAAACGGCGATGATCGCCAATTTACCCGGATCGACCTTGGGGTAGGCTGGCAGCAAGGCGTGGTAAGCACCAAAACCACCAGCAAGCGTGGCCAGCAGCAGAATCAATAAGGACAGTGCGCCGCTATCGCCATTGGTTTCGCGCAGATTGCGCGCTTCCAGCGGGAGTGCAGGCAAGGCCTGCGGTTTGAAGATGGAAACCATCAAAATGAAGCCGGCGTAAAAAACCGTTAATAGCAAGCCGGGCAAAAAGGCCGCAGCATACATATCACCCACCGAGCGACCCAATTGGTCGGCCATCACAATCAATACCAAAGAAGGGGGAATAATTTGGGCCAGCGTGCCGGAAGCAGCGATGACGCCGGAGGCGATTTTTTTATCGTAGCCGTAGCGCAGCATGACCGGGAGTGAAATTAAGCCCATCGAAATCACCGATGCGGCCACCACACCGGTGGTGGCGGCCAATAGCGCGCCCACGAAAATCACCGCGTACGCGACACCGCCGCGTATCGGGCCAAATAATTGGCCGATGGTATCGAGTAAATCCTCGGCCATGCCGGAGCGCTCAAGAATCAGGCCCATAAAGGTAAAAAACGGGATGGCCAGCAGGGTATCGTTGGCCATAATCCCCAGAATGCGGTTGGGTAAGGCTTGCATCAACTCCGGTGGCATCAAGCCCAGTTTAATCCCGATCAAGGCAAACACGATGCCGTTGGCGGCCAGGGAAAAGGCCACAGGAAAGCCGGAGAGTAAAAAAATTACCAGCGAAATGAACATGATCGGTGCCAGATTGCTGGCGATAAATTCGAGTAATTCGAGTAACATAGGGGCTGGCTCCGCGCTTAATCGAGTTGATTGGCCGCTTTGATGGCGGCAATTTCATCTTCCGGTGTGGCGACATGTTTGTCGAAGACGCTGCTGTCGATTTTGCCCATCAAAAAAGCGATGCGCTTGATTAATTCTGAAATGCCTTGCAAGCTCATTAATAAAAATCCGACTGGTACCAGCAATTTGGCGGGCCAAAGAATCAAGCCGCCCGCATTATTCGAATTTTCGCCGCTTTGGATCGAGGCCAGGGCATACGGCCAGGCCAGGTATAAAATCAGCAGGCAAGCGGGTAATAAGAAAAAGATAAAGCCAAACACGTCAACCCATACTTGGGTGCGTTTGGAAAAGCGGCTGACGACCACGTCAATGCGCACATGTTCGTCGCGTTTCAGGGTGAGTGGGGCGGCCAGTAAAAACACGGCGGCGTAGAGATACCATTGAATTTCCAGCCATGCATTGGAGCTGGTATTGAATAAATAGCGGATCAAGGCATTGCCGCTGCAAATAATGACGGCCAATAATAAGCACCAACTGACGGCATTGCCGATTTTTTCATTGATAGTGTCGATAAAACGCGATATGGATAACATGGTTACTCTCCTAAGCCAATCACTAAGCCAATCAGACGCCGAACAAGGCCAGCGTGCCTGCGAGTATATGTCAAATTGTGGTGGAAATGCGCAAACCTTGCTTGTTGACTTGCGCAATTTATCAGTCAAAACCTTGTTGTTGTGGAATATTATGCTGTAACTACAACAATCTTTGCTTCGCGGATAGGTAAATTGATGAGCGCGGCCAGGACGGCGAGTGCAATATCGGCATACCACATCCAACTTGCTACCGATGGCGGCAGGCCGCACAAATTGACTTCACTCGGTAAATGAGTGACCAAAAACGCGATATGAAAGCCGCAGGTAAAAAACCCCAAATGGAGTAACAAATAGCTGGGGTTTTTCATCGCTGTGCTGACCGCTTGGCGCAAACCATCCGGGCTGGCCGTGGCGGCGGGTTGTGTGGTAGCTGATGGGGCTTGTGCCGTTGGTATGGCCGTGGCACCTGGTGTGGCAGGGCGGGTAAGTAGTCCAATCAGCGGCAGTGCGGCGAAGGTGAGGCCCGCCAGCGTCCACATGGCCGCCATCCAGCCCAGGCCCTGGATCAAAATTTGCGAGAGCGGCGCAAACACAAATTGCCCAAACGAGCCGCCCGCATTGATCACGCCCGACGCCGCGCCGCGCGCCTCGCCAGGCAAACGCTGGGCTGCAGCGCCAATCAACACCGAAAAACTACCCGCGCCCGCACCCATGGCCGACAACAAGCCCAAACTGAGCACCAGCCCCAAGCCGGAATGCATGAACGGCGTGAGTGCCGTACCCAATGCCAGCACCACAATTCCGGTTAGCAGGACTGGCCGTGCGCCATGTTTGTCGGCCAGCGCACCGGCGATGGGTTGAATTGCACCCACACAAATTGCCCCACCGCCAAAGCGAAACTGATGGCCTCAATCCCCAGCCCGGTGGAACTATTGAGCGGGCCGATAAACAGCCCAAGCGATTGGCGCGCACCCATGGTCAGCATCAAAATGCCTGCCGCAGCTAAGGTGGTGAACAGAAATTCGGGGCGTTTGAGTATTTGCAGCATAGGATTGGGTCGCCAGTAAGGTGGAGGGGAAGCGTTGATGCGGTGGGGATGGGTGTGGGTATGATAAGCCTAGTTACCTCAGTTACCTCAGTTAAAATGGGTAGGCTATAAGAATTTCTCGATTTCGTGGTTGCCTGTTGCTGCACCAACACGCTAACCAAAAATGTATGCGGTATTCTGTGGTAAGGTTTGGGCTTGGTAATCATCCCTTATTACTTCACCCAACAACGCACTGCGCTACACCATTTCTGAAGCAGCAAGGCGGGAAGTGTTCAATAGATTGTTGGCTTTGAACCATGAACGCTATGTGCAAGCGCAAGCGTTGGAAGCTCAAAAGACCAAGGCACAGGCGGTAATGAAGCCAGCGGCAAAGGGGGAGAAAAAAACTACAGCACCGCAGACAAATCTTGAACTGTTTTAAGAACGATAGGACAGATGCCCCATGATAGAAATCAGCACCTACGCCCTGGAAGCGGCAATACAGGCTGTAGATGAAAAAATTTGGGCGTTAAAAACGCAAATGGATGAAACGGCTGGCAATGGCGACGATACCAGTGATCTGGAAGATGAAATCATGGGGTTCATGAAGGCCGCTGATTCTTTACGCGCCAGTCACGAAAAGGCATTGGAATTGTGTTATAAAATTACGCCTTATGAAAAATTACTACATGAAGACGGTGGAGAAACCAATGGATGAAGCCGTCGCCACCGCTTACGGCAGGCAAGACCTGTTATCAGATGATGGCGGCTTGCTTGAATTGTGACTGTCCTTGGACACGCTACCTACAAGTTCATTTACCCCCGCCCAAAGGGTTCGAATAAGCGTATTTTTTGCTGGCAGGGTCTGAATAGTCACAATTGAGTTATATTTATCATTCTTTATTTAAAATGGGTACTTATGAACAATGAACTTCGAAAAATCTATGAGCGGAAAAATTTGCTTTATCGATACTTTGATGACGTTGTACCACGCGACCTTTTCCGTGGACAACAACACAGTGAGGCCAAGCTGGGCTTACCGGTTATTTATCCCAATCCCGGATTTACCAAGGCAGATGGCTCCGTTCGCCCGCCGGATGTGTTGATTGTTGAGCGAGACGGGATGAAGTTTGTGCTTGGCTGCAGGACAACTCGGGGGAAGCATCGTGGCGTTTCCATGTTTGATCGTATTAACCCGGCACTACGGCGGTTCAACTGGTACAAACTTTCTGCTAATGTGAAAATACCGGAACCGCTTGCAATCACGCAAGAAGATGACGCACAGGATATACCCAACCATTTTACGATTGCACCTAAAGACGATATGCCACTTGAACTTTTTCAAGTTTGGCTCAATGTGCTTTGTGCACAACTTATTCCCGCATGAGGTACTATATGGAATTGACGATTACGACATTGATGCTTGCAGTGAAAGCGATGCAGCGCGATATTGCTCGAAACGAAGCGATGGCAGCCGACGAGGCCGTGAGTGACGACGATGCGGAATACTATGGGCAAATGGTGTTGGATCAAATGCCGGCATTCGGGGAGCTGCGACAAGCTTATGTAGCCGCACAAGCCGTCAACCCCGAGTTTCCACCACTTCAGGCATTGCTTTATCCGCCGAATTGAACCAATTAGCGCCAGCCATAAACCACAGTAATATAGATTTGATTGATAAAAACCCACTGGTTTGGGCAGCGTTTCGGTTTGCCAACCGCGCCATGTATTTGCAGCGTCAGCATGCCACGCTGGCGCGCAAGGTGCGCAAGAAAGAATTGACGGCAGAACAGGCGCTGGCAGCGGAGCCAGACTGCCGCAGCCAGTGTGTTGCGGCAAAAAAGC
>JBKJLF010000617.1:0-14288 GCA_046597185.1 Burkholderiaceae bacterium
GTTGCAACAGCTGTTGCAACCACACCCAATGTGTTGCTGGTGATTATTGACGACATCGGCCCCGAACAACTGGGCAGCTATGCCAGCGACAATATCGCCCACGCCGCCCCCGCCAGCACGCCCAATCTGGATGCGCTGGCCAATGGCGGCGTGCGCTTCAAAAACGCCTGGGGCTTTCCGGTATGCTCGCCCTCGCGTGCGGCCATGTACACCGGGCGCAACCCGCTGCGCACGCTGGTGGGCGATGTGATCGAAGACAGCAGCGACAATACCCTCGCCACCAGCGAAACCACGCTGGCCGAAATATGCAAGAGCGGCGGCATCAGCACCGCGCTGGTGGGCAAATGGCATCTGGGCGAGCTCAGCGCCAACGGCGGCATCAATTCGCCGCGCGTGGCGGGTGGCTTTGACCATCATTCGGGTGGCTTGTCAGGCGCACTGCCAAGCTATACCAGTTGGACGCGCTACCTTGACGGCGTGAAAAAGCAAAGACTGATCACCACCTCCGCCACCACATATCAGGCCGATGATGTGCTCAATTACACCAGCGGCAGCGCGGGGTGCGGGTGCCGATGATCATTTCCGGTCCGCTGGTCGCCAATGGCGGGAGCGCCATCAGTGACGTGGTCAGCGTCACCGACGTATTTGCCACCGTGGCCGAACTGAGCGGGCAAAGCCAGAGTGCGGGCCTGGATTCGGTCAGCCTGCTGCCGTATATCAACAACAGCGCCAGCAGCCCACTGCACAGCAGCGTGTACACCGAAACCTTCAGCGGCAACAGCACCCATAACGGCAGCTCGGCATTTCGCGATGCACGCTATAAACTGATCGAAAACCTGGGCAGCCACATCGGTTTTTACGACTTGCAAAACGACCCGGAAGAGAGCAACAATCTGATCAACAGCACGCTCGACAGTACCGCCGCAGCCAGCCTGGCCAGCCTGAAAGCGGCGTTTGACAGCTTGCACAACCATTGATCGAATCAAGCAACGCTAAAAAAGGAATCATCATGCAAACCGCCAGCCCTACCACCTTGGTCGAACCGCTTGACCAATCCACCCGGCCCATCCACGTGATGAGCAAACCGCGTGGTGCAATCTGCAACCTCGATTGCGCCTACTGTTACTTCCTGAAAAAGGAAGAACTCTACCCCGGTAGCAAGTTCCGCATGGATGACGCCACTTTGGAAACTTTTACGCGCGAATACATCGCACAAGGCGGGGATGAGGTGGTCTTTTCCTGGCAGGGCGGCGAGCCAACCATGATGAAGCTGGCTTTTTTTGAGCGTGCCGTGGCGCTGCAACAGCAATACCAACGCCCCCGCACGCAAATTTTCAACACCTTTCAAACCAACGGCACCTTGCTGGATGGTGACTGGTGCCGCTTTTTCAAACAGCACAACTTTTTGGTGGGCTTAAGCCTGGATGGCCCGCGTGAATTGCATGATGCCTACCGGGTGGACAAGCGCGGCGCACCCACGTTTGACAGCGTCATGGCGGGCTTGGCGCTATTACAAAAGCATGGCGTGCCCACCAATTTGCTCTGTACCCTGCATGCGGCCAATGCAGACCATCCCCTCGAAGCTTACCGCTTCCTGCGCGATGTGGCCAAGGGTGAATTTATCCAATTCATCCCGATTGTGGAGCGTCGGGACGCCGGCCGCCCCAATGTCGGCGGTATTCAATTTGGCAGCAGCGTAACCAAACGCTCGGTAACGGCCAAACAGTTTGGCGACTTTCACATTGCCGTGTTTGAAGAATGGGTGCGCCGTGATGTAGGCCGCGTGTTCGTGCAAATGTTTGATATTGCGCTGGGCATTTGGATGGGCGATGCGGCCAGCCTGTGCGTGTTTGCCGAAACCTGCGGCAATGCGCTAGCACTGGAACACAATGGCGATGTCTATGCCTGCGATCACTTTGTCGAGCCGCGTCATTTACTGGGCAATATTAACCAGCGCACGCTGGGCAATATCAATCACCGCACACTGGGTGAGCTGGCGTTTTTGCCGCAGCAACAGGCATTTGGCAACGCCAAGCGCGACAGCCTGCCGCGCCAGTGCCGCGAATGTCCGGTGCGCTATGCCTGCAATGGCGGTTGCCCGAAAGACCGCATCATTAAAAGCCGCGATGGCGAAGCCGGCCTGAATTATTTATGCGCAGGTTATTTCGCCCTGTTTTCGCATCTGGATGCACCGATGAAACAGATGGCGGCCCTGCTCAGGGCCGAACGCTCGCCAGCGGAAATCATGCAAACCTAGCCAGCCTGAACATGCCCGGCCCGGCCAAGCCAGGCCAAGCCAAGCCAGGCCGGGCCGGGCCGGGCTAACGCTTCATCTGCTGCATAATTTTGCTTTGCAGCAGCGCCAATTCGGTGGTACTTAAACCGGGCAAGTGCGCCATGATTTGCTGCATGCCGAGCGCGCCTTCAGCGCCCAGTTCCGACGATTGCACCAACACCGTGCCCTTGCCACTAAAATCAATTTGCTTTTCTTCGCCCGAGAGCGTGATGCCACTCACCGCCCCGATCATTGACACCACGCCGCGCACGTGTTCGTAGTCATAACGAAACGAGGGGCTGGGGCAATCGGCCCAACCCAAAATGGCTTGTTCATCGACCCGGCAGGGCGGCTCCATAAAATGCACCGGGCCGTTGCTGGAGGCAATCACCTTACCCGTGCCCAGCAAGGTCAGGTAGCCGGGCATGCTCGATTCCTGGCAAATTACATCCTGGCTAAAACCGAGCAAATGGCTGGCCTTTACGGTCAGGTTGGCGTCATCAATATCGTAGCAGGCAATGTCGTTGCCATTGTCGCCCAAAATTAACTGGCCCTGCCCGTGCGCCATGACAAAATGGTTGATATAGGCAGGAGAATTGAAGGTATGCTTGGCCAGCATGTCGAGCACGCCCTTGCCCAGTGCATCAAACTTCAACTGACCATAAAAGGCGATCATTTTGCCTTTGCGAATATAGATTTCGCGCGTCACATCCACCACGAAGGCAAAGCGCGACAGACTATCGTTTTTAGGCAAATTGCCTTGAGTATAAATATGCATGATTAACGCTCGCTCGCTTGAATGTAGACGGTGCCCTGCCCGCTAAATTTAACTTGATAGGATTCGCCCGAAGTTTGGCCGATAAAGGTTTTCCAGTTCAAATCGGTGACGATGGCCGAACTCAAATTGCCTTTGTGGCCGATATAGGCATCCGGGTCAACAAAGACCGGTTGATCCGGCGTCACGTTCAAGCCAATCGCATTGCCATCGGACAAAATCGCCACTTCGCCCGTGCCCTGCAAAGTAGTGGTAAACAAGCCCTGGCCACTGACGGCACCGCGCAACACCCCTTGCACCCCGCCCTGGTTACCGAGGAACATGGTGCCAGTGCGCAAGCCTTCATCAAAGGCCAGCAGGGTGTCGCTCTCAGCGTAAAAGGTTTCGTTTTGCACCTGAACAATGGTAACGAACAAGCCGTTGTGGCCGTAAATGACTTTACCTGTGCCCTTGGCCAGCATCAAGGCATAGCCTTCACTGGTAACGGCGCGCATGGCCAAATCCTGCACCCCGCTGCCGGCCAAAAACGAGCGGCTAAAATTGACCTGGCCCTGGTAGGCGATCATTGCCCCTTTTTTGGCAAACACTTGTTCGTCCGCCAGCGTCACTTCCACCAGCTTTTCATTGATTTGTGTATAAGTTGGCATCGGCTGCTCCTTAGCGTTCGGCGGGTTGAATAAACACCACACCTTGACCGGTAAATTTGAATTGATATGATTCCCCCGAAGCTTCACCGACCATAGTGCGCCAGTTAACATCAAAGGCAAATTCTTGCTGCACTTGGCCTTTGTAGCCAATGAAAGCATCGGGATCGACAAACAGCGGGGTATTGGGGGTCACTTCGAGCGCGATCAGGTTACCGCGTGAAATGAGGGCGAGGTTACCCGTGCCTTCGATGGTGGTGGTAAATAAACCCTGGCCCGAGGTGGCCCCGCGCAGGCCAGCAAAGGCGGTATTGGTTTTAAGGCCCACATCATAGGCCAGCAAGCTGGAGCTTTCAACGAACAGTTTTTCGTTATTCAAGGTGATGGGCGCAATCTCGGCGGCATTATGGGCAAAATACACGGTGCCCGTGCCGCTGGTTTGCATCAACGACATGCCTTCGTTGGTGACCTTGCGTTTGAGCGCGCCAAACAGGCCTTCACCGCTCAGTATGGCTTTTTCAAACTTCATACTGCCGGTGTAGGCCACCATTGCACCCGCGATTGCGAGCACCTTTTCGTTTTGCAAAGCGACTGCCAGCAGCCGATCTGAGTTAATGGTAAAACTACTCACAGAAGATTCTCCTAAGGTTAGTAGATGGACGGGGGTGCTTGGGTTGCTTGGGTTGGTTGGTATTGACTACTGCCCAAGGCAAATGATTTTACTCGCGTATTCGCCCGAGCGCGCCTTACGCGCACTGGCCCACGCAATGGCTTGCTGCGCCTGCGCCAGCGTCATGACGCTGGCTTTGTCCTTGTTTTTGATAAAGGAAACGCCTTCAAACACGCCCTCTTTGCTGAGCATGAGTTTGGCAAAAACCGGCGGCTTGTCTGGCTCAGTGGTTTTGTTTTGTTGAATCTGGTAGCGTTGGTCCGGGTTAGTCATGATAGCAATCCATGGTATGGCCGCACGGCGTCGGGTTAGGGCAAAATGAACAAGGTGATCTGAGAATATCACAATTAGATGCGCCTAACATACATACGGTAAGATTGATTTTGGCTTGGCTGGTGGCATTTGGTTTATACTGGCGGATTACTGGTTCTGCAAATGGTGGTGCCACCCGACCACGTTTATTTATTAAGCATTTGTAAAGCCGAAATGTGCATACGCTATCAACCAGGAAGTTTCCGCGTTCGCGAGAGCTTTTCCACTTCTTTAAACCAGAAACACTGGCAGATTGGGTGGACCAAAGCGGGCAAGGCAGCGACACATTGCGCAAGCGGCTATTGCAAGACATGCCCGTATTAGACGCACAAGATTTGCGAGAATGCCAAATCAAGGCAATAACTGTTCAGGACGGTGAATTGGATTTGGCAAGCTTAAAGTACTTGCCTGCTGATCATGATGAATTCCCGCTACTATTGCTGCAAGACGGAGACCTTTTATTTAACCGCACAAACAGTCCCGAATTGGTAGGAAAGACGGCCGTTTTTCGTTCCCAGGTTGTGCCTTGTTCATTTGCGTCGTACTTAATCAGCGTAAGGTTTTCAGAATCTTATACCCCTGAATTTGCCGCAGCTTTCATAAATTCGCTATATGGCAAATATTGGATTAAGCCACGCAAGCGAAGGTGAAAAAGCCACGCGCCAGCAAAGCACTTTAAAAAACCGCCACCACCAATGCACACCATTGCCCAACCACAGTTAAGATTTCGCGACTTTGCGCCAATGGCTGCGGCGAAATTAGCCGCAAAAGCAATTTTGCCACAGCTGTGGCAAAATTGCCCGATGACAACAATACACCCCAAGCCGTGGCAAAGGAAACATTTGCCGATAGCCTGCTTTGGCAAATCCCATGGGGTCATCACGCATTGCTGGTAGAAAAAGTTAAACCCTTGGATCAACGCCAATGGTATATGCAACAAGTCCTAATCAATGGCTGGAGCCGCAGTGTGCTTGCCTTCCAAATTGACAGCGCCGCCCACGCACGCCAAGGCCGCGCCATCAACAATTTCTCACAACGCTTGCCCGCCCCACAATCAGACCTGGTGCAACAGGCCCTGAAAGACCCGTATATTTTTGACTTTTTAACGCTCGAACCGCTATTCCACGAGCGCGAGCTGGAAACCGGCCTGATCCAACATCTGGAAAAATTCTTGCTGGAACTGGGCCAGGGTTTTGCCTTTGTCGGCCGCCAATACCATTTAAGCGTGGGCGACAGCGATTTCTACCCCGATTTATTGTTTTACCACCTCAAAGACTTGCGCGACTTCATTACCTGCTACCACCCGCAAAACCGCCACGAGCGCATGGAAACGGATCGATTCAAATACTACAGCTATGCCGACTTGATCGCGCGCGACAAGGCCAGCCTCGATCTGTTTTGGCTCAAAGATGACAGCCTGGATAACCTCGACGATTTGCCACCGCCCGATGTCTTGCAGCAAGAAATTATCGAGCATTTGGAAGCCGCACTGGCTGCATTTCGCGATGTGGCGGCCAGTTTGCCGCCTTCACAAGTCGATCAGGCATCCACTATATGAGAATATGCCATGCATCAATAGTAAATGGCCGCATGGCATTGGCAAAACCCCAACGACGAACCCGCCAGCGCCTTGCTCGCACGCATACCGGCGCAACGCGCCGCGCCTGCGCAGGAGAAGGTAAAAAAACCCCGCGCCAGCAAAGCATAACCAGAAAACCGCCGCTACCAGTGCATTCTATTTGGTAGTGTCACAGTTTGAAATACAACAGTCGCCAGAAATAAAAAGGGCGCATCCTTTGTTTGGAATGCGCCCGGTGTGGCGGCGATTGCATTGGTGGCATGGGCTTTTCTCACTCATTCACCTCATCCTGTAAATTGCTTGCCTGGTCAAGCATCTGGCAATTTGCCTTCCTTAATATCGGCATGGCGATAGCTTAAACCTGTGAGAAAAATGTCTTGACACGTGGCGCCACTTTACTACGTTGCATGTCGGGAACGTGGATTTCATTTAAACTGTGGCTTGCGTTAATTCAACGAACCTGGCAACACGTAAGCCCACCGGATTTATGCAGTTTAAGCGTGAAAAAACTTAAATTTCGGTAGGCACTCCACAAAAATCGCAAACTATCAGTTTTTTCATTATCAGGGGTACTGCAACGCATCATGAAAGTTTGCATGAACGGCCAATAACATGGACAAACCGCGCATGATGCTACCAACGGTGTATGATATGCTAAACCTGTGAAAACACTTGCCGCACGATTTTGCCACGATTTTGCCAATAATTAACGCCAACTGATTGGCAACGCAATAGCCGCGGTATCATTGCTGAAACATAACGCAAAATTTCGCTTACTATTATGCCGTCACGCCAAGGAGTCACCCGATGAACCAAGTCAACTTGCTTGAATTTCTCACCAACATCATCGCCACCCAAATGCACAGCGCCTCAGCGGCCACGTCCACGCTGCCGCAGCACAACACAACCACCCGCACCACGCGCGGGCCGGGCATGCAACCTGGCTTGGGCGGTATCGCATCCAAAAACCAAGGCATCGACCCCTTACCCGCTCGCATCGCCAACGAACTACTCAACCAAGCCATCAAAAACGGCATGACCATCGACCCGGCGCTGTCCAGCAAAAATCGCTTGGGTGGCGGCAACACCGCCGAACTGGTGTGCCAAATCTCGCTTAATCTGCCGTTCGCGTTTAAATTCGATCAGAAAACCGAAAAGCTGACCGAAGAAGCGAAAACCATGCGAAGAATCAAACAAGATATCAATCTGCCGCCCATTTTCCGCGACGCCTGGGCCAGCATCTACGCCATTTACGAGCAAGGCCCACCGTATGCGTATTTGATGGAGTATTTTCCGCCAGAAGCGGGCTGGCGCTCATTGGAAGACCGTTTGTATAACGATAGCGCCAGCGCGCCCAGCACCAGCGATGTATTGCGCTGGATGAGTTCGGTGCTCGATATCTTGTTTACTGGCTATGAGCACAGCGTCAACAAGCGCAGCCGCCCGAATCTGGACGAAGATTATTGCAGCCGGATTGAACAGCGCCTGATCGAAACCGAAAGATATGAATACCTGAAATTAGGAACGCATTATTTTGAATCGCGCCCCTTGGTGATTAACGGTACGCGCTACCGCCCTTGGCGTGATTATGTGGCCTTACTTAATCGCCATGCCGGGTTTATCGACAAAATCACCCCACCGTTTACCACCGTGGCGCATGGTGACCCCAATCCGGGTAATTTGATGTTGAAAATTGAATTGGGATCGGTTACGGTGAAAATCATCGACCCCAAAGACTGGACGACGGGCGATTATTTGTTTGATGTCTCCAAACTAACCCATTTTTTGCGCGTGACCGGCCCGGCGGAATATGCGCAAGGGGGTGTCTTGCCGCAAGTACTCGGCCAAGAGCAAGAGGACGGTTTTCACATTGACTATACGCTGGCGCAGCCAAGCTGGACGGCCTTGGCGGAAGAAGCCTGCTTAAGCCGCGCCGCCGAATTGGCCAAGAATAACCACGACCACCATTGGCTAGCGCGCTATGAACTGGGCATGGCGGCCAATTTACTCGGGTTGCCGCTTGGTCGCCTGAAAAGAGAACCCGAGCCGCGTTTTCATGCGGCGGTGATATTTCTGTGCGAAGGCTTATATTGGCTGGACAAATTCTGCGCCCGGCTGGAACCCGACATCCGCACCCGCCTGCCGCTGTATGCGCCGCCCGAGCAAGTGGAGCCGCCCAGCATCGCGCAAGCCCGCGCATGGGTACAAGCGCGCCTGCCGCACGCCAGCAGCCACCTCGATCCGCGCGGTTTTGTGCAATGGCAATGGCCGGCACCAGCCAGACTGGCCGACCCTGCCAAACTTGCCGGACTTGCCAACCCAAGGCCGTGGGAAATGTCGTTTGAACACGAAGCCCGCTTGCGCGCGCCAGAAAGTGGTGATAATGGCTTGCAGCGCTTGATTAGCATCTTAAGCCAGGTTGAGGTAGGCGGAAAAACCCTGCTGCCCAATGATGCGCAATTTCACGCCGTGCGCATCGAACGCATTGCGCGCGCGGCTGGGGCGCAAAGCATCGACCAGTATTACGATTCGCCCGACCCGGCAAGTGGCCTCATCACCCGGCAAATTACCCTACGCGAACGCATTCAAACCAGCGCCTTTATGAGTTGGCAGGGCGACGATACGCTACGCGCCTTCAATCTGGAAATGCCGTTCGTGGCGATTGGCAGCAATGGCGTCACCGCGCGGCTGGAATTTAACTGGATCGACCAATGGCAACACACCCGCGCCGATTGCTTGGATGCGGCCAACCCGGATGCGCGCCTTGGCAACCCCTTAGCCATCGCGGCGGACTACCTGCAAGGCATTGCTATTGCCCAACTGGCCCCAAGGCTGCAACACAGTACCTACCGCCAAAAGTTTGCGGTGTTGGACGCCACTGATCAACGCATCCACGTCATCAACATCGACCATGTGATGGCGCAAGATTTGGTCAGCGGGCGCACCGGCAGTTATGTCGATGTGGATATCGCCAGCGTGGCAAAAATCAATGAGAAGGAATTGAAACGCTTGAACGAATTTGTCAGCGCTATCGCCGAAGAATATCAATTACTGCCCAATCCTTTTACCAAGGCTTACCGCGATGCACTGGTGGTGAGCATGTTGGATTCGGCGGGCAAAGCGACAGCACCTAACTGAAAAGAGAGTATGCCATGGGCCAAATTCCGACTTTCCCCCAACCACCCTTGCCAGCTTTACCACCCATGGCAGAACTGGTGTTGGAATTGCGTGATTTCAGATTCCGCCACCAAAACAATACCCGCCGGGTTAGCGCACGGGCCAAGTTGGTGATTAAAGTAACTGCCGGGCCTGAAGAGACTGAAAGTGCCACGCCGGGCCAAGAAGCTTGCCCCGCCCCGCCAGCGTGGCAGTTTGTTGCGCCCATCGGGCCGATTGAAGCGGACGAATTGCGTTGGTATCTGGAAAAATATGCGATTTGGCCCAGCCACTACTTTGCCGACCGCGCACGCAAGGTGGAGCAGAACATTGTGGAATGGGGGCAATTGCTGTATCAGGCGGCATTCCCTACCGAGGAATGCGCCAACCTGTTGCAAGCCTGGGCCAACGGCCCGGCAACAGGCATGCGCTGCTTTTCGGTGTTGGTTGACCAAAACCTTGGGTCGGGTGCGCCTGCGGATGAAGTGCTACTCATACAGGAAATGGCCAACATGTTGCTTGGATTACCGTGGGAGCTGCTGCACGATGGCAGGCAATTCTTGTTTCAGGGCGATACACCTTGCAAAGTGCGGCGCAGATTGTCCATTAACCAAGCGCAGGTGCTGCCAGTGTTTGCCGCGCCGATCCGCATCTTGCTTATTACCGCCCGGCCAGAGGATGATTCGTGCGGCTATATTGACCACCGCGCCAGTAGCCTGCCCCTGATGGAAGCAATGGAAGGCATGCCCGGCTTGGTGGAAATCCACATGCTAAACCCGCCCACCGTGGGCGCGCTGGCGGTTGAACTGGCGCGCGCGCAAGAGGCCAATGCCGCGTATCAGGTTGTGCATTTTGACGGGCATGGCGTGTTTCATCGGGAAGCTAAAATGGGCTGCCTGTGCTTTGAGTTGGAAACCGACGAGATGAAGCTTACCGGGCGCGGGCTTGATCTGGTGTACGCCAGCCAATTCGCTGAATTGCTGAAAAAACATCAAATCCCGCTGGTATTTCTGGAAGCATGCCAGAGCGCACAGGCGGAAGGTGCGTCGGAATCAGTTGCGTCTGAATTACTCAAGGGCGGCATTGCCTCCGTGGTGGCGATGAGCCACAGCGTGTTGGTGGAAACGGCGCGGCGCTTTGTGGCGCGCTTTTATCGCGCATTGGCGGGTGGTGAACGCGTGGGCGATGCGATGCTGGCCGGGCAGCGCGCCTTAAAATTGGATGCGGCGCGCGGCCAGGTGTTTGGTGAAGGGGATTTTCGCCTGCAAGACTGGTTTGTGCCCGTGCTGTTTCAGGCGCAGGGCGACCCGCAATTATTTACCCAACAACCCGCTGCGCAAAGCGTGGTTGATTTTAAAACCGCTTTACGAAAACGCATGGGCAACTTGCCGGATGAACCGGCCACCGGGTTTATTGGTCGGAGCCGGGAATTGCTGGTTTTGCAACGCTTGCTGTGGCAAGGCGAGATGGCGCGCTATGCGGTGGTGTTGGGGCAAGGCGGCGAAGGCAAAACCGCGCTGGCGACTGAGTTTGCGCGCTGGATGGTGCGCAGCGGGCAGGTGGCGCAGGTGGCGTTTGTGTCGGTGGAAATGCATAGCCATGTGGCGGCGGTGCTGGATGCGCTGGGGCGGCAGCTTGTGGATGAGAAATATTCGGTGGCGATGTTTGCAGAGCGAGAACAAGCTATTTTGACGATTGAGCAAGCATTGGCGCGGCACTCAACACTGGTGGTGTTAGATAATATGGAAAGTATTTTGCTACCGCCATATGTTGAGGTGGCTGCTGCATTGTCTGAAGACTTGGCGCATGAATTAGATAAAATTTTGGCATTATGCAAACGGCTTAACCGGGTTGGTGCAACACGGTTGATCTTTACCAGCAGGGAAACGCTACCTGCACCGTTTAATGTTACGCGGCATTTGCAGCGCCTGGCCCAGCATGATTATTATGATGCGATACGACTGGTTGAGCGGGCATTGGCTATGGGCAAGCATGGCAAGCAACCTGAATTTTCCGTCCCGATTGAAGAAATAGAACAATTGGTGCAGGCGGTCAATTGCCATGCGCGCACGCTGGCATTGCTGGCACCGAGCTTACGTGAGCGTGGTGTTCAGCGAACACGCCTCTCTTTGGTTGAATTGATGTTGGAAATGGAGGAAAAATTTCCAACCAATCGAGAGAAATCGTTGTTTGCCAGCGTAGAACTATCGCTACGCCGCTTATCAAGAATAAACCAGGAACGGGTGCGGGTGCTCGCGGTGTTTTATGGTGGTGTCCATCTTCAGGCACTTGGATTGATGATGGAGTGGGAAAGTAGCGATGTCGAATCACTGGCTCAGGAATTAATCGATACCGGATTGGCAACAAAAAATCCTTACTACCATATCACCCTTAACCCTGCGCTTTGCCCATATCTCCGTACCTGCATGCCGGAACACGAATACCAGGAATTAGAGGGCCGCTGGATGGTAGAAATGGGTCGCTACGTCGGTTTTCTCCATCAACAGACTACTCAGGATGCCGAACTCTCGGCATCTTTGCTGTACATAGATATGCCCAATGTATTCGCTTTTCTTGAAAAAATTCAACTGTCTGGCGATACGACAACGACCGCAAATTTGGCCGTCGCACTGCATCGCATGTTGCAATTTACTGGCAAACCACAGCTTATTTCGCACGTAGGAAAAATCCGTGATCAAGCCATAAATGCACTGGGCGCAAGCTGGGACCATACCCAATTTGAGGCAGAGCGTACCCGGATTGAACAACAACTTGAACAAGGCGAAATACAAACAACATTAGCTGCCGCCCAAGCACTTTACGAGCGCACTCAAGCCTTGGGCGAACATGCCCACCCTGATGCGCCTTACGATATGGCAATTGCGGGCGTGGTCTTGGCGAAGGTGCTAAAAGCGGGCGGCAACGTAGAACCCGCGCTGCCCTTGTTGAAAGAGGCCAAAAATCGTTTTGATGTCATCGCCAAAACCAATCCAAACGCAATACATATGGCCTCTGTTTGTATGACGGAGCAAGGTGATTGCCTGATGCTCTTGCGCCGGCTTGAAGAAGCCGAGGCTGCCTACAAAGCAGGTATCGAAAGTGCTGAAAAGGCCGGGGATAAACGGGGCGTTGCGGTCGGCATCACCCAAATGGGCACCGTGCGTATGTTGCAGCAAAAGTATCAGGTGGCCCTCAAGGCATTTGCTGACGCGGTTGCCCGCTTTGAATCCCTTGGCGATATTGGTGCTCTTGCCATGTGCTGGCATCAAACAGGTTTAGTCTATGCGCAGCAAGGACAGCTTTCAGCAGCGGAAGACGCATACATGCATGCATTGCGATTCGATGTGCAACTGGGCAACCTTGTTGGCCAAGCCAGTGCGCTAACACAGTTAGGGTCAATATTAAATGATGAGATTGGCCGGGGTGAACAAGCCATTACCTTCCTGCGGCAAGCATTGGCGATCATCACCAAAATCGGTGATGTCGCAACCGAAGGGTTAATCAGAACCAACCTCGCCCTTGGCCTTACCAAAAGTGGGCGGCTTTCCGAAGCCCGCGCTGAAATTATGCAAGCATTTAAATGCGGTGCCCAATTGGGTGACGTGGCCGAACCATGGCAATCTTGGGAAATCCTCTCTGAGATTGAAACCCAAGCAGGCAATGACGCAGCCGCTAATCAAGCCAGACAAAAGGCGATTTCCAGCTTCCTTGATTTTCGCCGTGCCAGTGGCGAAAACCACCACGGCCCAGGTCGGCTAGGTACAGAAATTGCCGAATATATACGTACAGGCAATACGGCTGGCGCAACGGTGCGGCTCCACCAGGTCGCAAATGAACCAACGGCAGCTTATTTGCGTCCATTCATTAAAGTATTACATGCCATCGTGGCAGGTAGTCGTGATCGGCGTTTGGCTGACACACCTGGTTTGCGGTATAC
Source organism: Burkholderiaceae bacterium (assembly GCA_046597185.1). Lineage (GTDB taxonomy): Bacteria > Pseudomonadota > Gammaproteobacteria > Burkholderiales > Burkholderiaceae_D > CAMBDR01. The sequence continues at coordinate 13,349 of JBKJLF010000617.1, forward strand.
GATGGCCGCAGAAATTCTATTCTTGCTAGAGAAATCTGTAAAATTTCGAGGAAGCAAATGAAAAGAAGGCAAAATAATAATTTAAATTTCTGCAAGGAACTCAATTGTGGTAGCCGACTGCAGCTCACTCTCGCAAGGGGATTTTTTCACCGGTTCCCTAGATTAATTGCGAGAGTATTTGTAATAATTCAAATAAATTAGCACACCTTTGGAATAATTGATTATGAGTGAAATGCGTGAAAAAAATATATCGAACATCTTGGACAGAATCACGGCCAACTTCTTTGGCATCCCTGTAAACTATTTGCCAGAGCTCGACCTAGAGGATTGGGTTGCACATAAATCAGTAATTATTTTTATGAGCCTAGTAGTGCTGCCGCTAAGCGCAATTTCATTTGGACACTTGACTACATTAGTCTTGGCATCCGGTGGTGCTACCACTTGGCTTGACGAAAATCAAGTTTATTGGACCGCAGCAATAGGAGGTGGCATTGCCGGAGTTGTATTAACTTGGTTGAACGATTCTGGGATGACCATAATGTTGCGCAGAAATGGCGAATCGTGGCAAAAAGTAGTTGGTTTATTAACCAGGACTATGTTTCTTTTACTAAATTTAATCCTGTTCACTGCGGCAATTACTGCATTCAGTTTGCGTTCGCAGCTCGAAGTAAAACGCGGCGATGAACAAAACAAAGATCTGATTAATCGAACCAAGGGTTATGAGAAAAAGATAGAAACTGAAACGGAAAAAGTCACAAAAATGAAAGATGAAACTGCTAATAAAGAAAAAGAAATTGGAATCGCTAATGATGACATAGCAGACAAACAAAAAGAATACGAAATTTGTTTTAGTAACTATAAATTGGCTAAGGGTAAAGAAAGTAACCTCGAACTGCGGTACAAAGAGGTTGATCGTAATTCAGAATCGAGCAGACAAATA
>JBKJLF010000712.1:0-2809 GCA_046597185.1 Burkholderiaceae bacterium
TTGTGCAAAGCCAGTTGCAATGCCGTTTGCAAGCCCAGGGTCAGCCTGCCGAGCGGCTGGTGTTGGTGGGCGCAGCGGCCGGTAAATGGGCGATGCCGGCCATTCCGGACAACAGCCTGGTGATTCATGGCGAACTCGATGACACCATTCCCTTGTCTGCCGTGTTTGCATGGTTGCGCGAGACCGAGATTCCGGTTTTGGTGATACCCGGTGCCGACCACTTTTTCCATCGCAAATTGCAGCATATTAAAAGCTATGTGGTGGGGATGTGGCACCGCTAAATTCTCCTTTTTACCCTTTTTTATACCTTTTTATATTTATTGAAGTGAATTCATGAAACCTTTGTTGACTCTTGTTTGTGCTGTTGCGAGTAGCGTCCTTATCCATACCACGGTTTTGCTCAGCCCTGCGCAGGCGCAAAGCTTGCCGCCGCCCACCTTGGCGGCCAAAAACTGGTTATTGCTGGATATGGCCAGCAACCAGGTCATTGCGGCCCAGGAAGCCGATGCCAGGGTAGAACCGGCCTCGCTGACCAAAATCATGACGGCGTATGTCACGTTTTCGGCCTTGAAAGATAAAAAAATCGATCTCAAGCAAATGGTGCAAGTGTCGGTAAAAGCCTGGAAGGTTGACCCCAGCAGTTCCAAAATGTTTATTGATCCGGCCACCCCGGTGTCGATTGAAAACCTGCTGTATGGTTTGATGGTGCAATCGGGCAACGATGCCGCCGTGGCGTTAGCCGAAGCGGTGGCGGGCGATGAAGCGGCGTTTGTGGCCTTGATGAATCGCGAAGCCGAAAAAATGGGTCTCAAATCTACCCATTTTGCCAACCCGCATGGTTTGCCCAGTCCGGAAAATTACTCGACCGCGCGTGATTTGTCGATCCTGGCCAGCCGCGTGATTACCGATTACCCCGAATTTTATAAAATCGATTCGGTGAAAAGTTTCACCTACAATAAAATCACCCAACCTAACCGCAACCTGTTGCTATGGCGCGACCCGACCGTGGATGGCATGAAAACCGGCCACACCGACGGGGCCGGGTATTGCATGATCACCTCGGCCAAGCGCCCCGGCGGCAGTGGCGAGCGGCGTTTGATTGCGGTCTTGATGGGGGCTACCTCGCTGGAGTCACGCGCGCAAGAGAGCCAAAAATTGCTGAACTGGGGCTTCCAGAACTTTGAAACCGTCAAACTCTACACCAAAGGCCAGGTGCTGGAGCAAAGCCCACTGTGGAAGGGTAGCCAAAATCAACTCAAAATCGGCTTTAACCGCGATGTGGTGGTGACGCTGCCCAAGGGCATGGAGGGCAAAGTCAAATCCACGCTGGAGCGCAAAGACCCGCTGGTGGCACCGGTGCAAGAAAACGCCAAAGTGGGCGTGATGAAGCTCACGCTGGATGGCAAACCGATGCTGGAACTGCCCGTGGTGGCGCTGGAAACCGTGGCGCAAGCGGGTATTTTCGGGCGCGCTTGGGATTCGATTCGCTTGTGGATGAAATAGCCGCAAACCAAAGCGCCCAATCAACAATCAGCACCCATTCTGAAGTTTTCTAATTTTTACGGTCCATGACCACACTAGCCATGTCAAATCCAAAATCGAAATCAAACGAAAGTAAGCCCACCGCCAAGTATCCGGTCAACATGCCGGAAACACCTTTCCCGATGCGGGGCGACCTTGCCAAACGTGAGCCGCAATGGCTGGCACAATGGCAGCAAAAAAAGGTGTACCAGCGCATCCGTCAAGCCGCGTTGGGTCGCCCCAAGTTTATTTTGCACGATGGCCCACCGTATGCAAACGGGGATATTCACATCGGTCATGCGGTCAACAAGATTTTGAAGGACATGGTGGTCAAAACCCGTTCCTTGGCTGGCTTTGATGCGCCCTATGTGCCGGGTTGGGATTGTCACGGCATGCCGATTGAAATCCAGATCGAAAAAACGTATGGCAAAGCCTTGCCGACCGATCAGGTCTTGAGCAAAGCCCGCGCCTATGCGGAAGAGCAAATTGAGCGGCAGAGAAAAGATTTTATCCGTTTGGGCGTGTTGGGCGAGTGGGATAATCCGTATAAAACCATGGCTTTTCGCAATGAAGCCGACGAATTGCGCGCGCTGGGCACATTGCTGGAAAAGGGTTATGTATTTCGCGGTTTGCGCCCGGCCAACTGGTGTTTTGATTGCGGCCCGGCCTTGGCCGAAGCGGAAATCGAATACCAGGACAAAAAAGACCCGGCCATTGATGTTGGCTTTCCCTTTGTCGAGCATGAAAAGCTGGCGGCGGCCTTTGGTTTGCCCGCCTTGCCGGATTTGCCCGGTTATTGCGTGATCTGGACCACCACGCCATGGACTATTCCCGCCAATCAGGCCTTGAATGTCCACCCCGAATTTAACTATGCGCTGGTGCAAGCGCAATACAACGCCGGCTCGCCCAAAGCGGGCCAAACCATGCTGTTACTGCTGGCCAAAGCTTTGGTGGCCGATTGCCTGCAACGCTATGGCATGAGCGGCGAGGTGATTGCCACCTGCGTGGGTGCCGCCCTGGCCAACATTGCCTTCAAACACCCGCTGGCGGCGGCAGATGCCGGTTTTGATCGCCTCTCGCCCGTGTACGTGGCCACCTACGTGATGCAGGACAGCGGCACCGGCGTGGTACACAGCGCGCCCGCGCATGGCGTGGACGACTTTCAGGTTTGCAAAGCCCACCACATGAAGGATGAAGACATCATCCGCCCGGTGATGGGGGACGGGCGTTATGTTGCGTCGCTGCCGCTGTTTGGCGGCATGAATATCTGGGGTGCGGGCAAAGCCAT
>JBKJLF010000713.1:0-3468 GCA_046597185.1 Burkholderiaceae bacterium
CATCAAATTCTATGGGGAAAACGAGAAAAATGAAGACATTCTTATGGACTGCCAATTTCAACTGAGGAATCTAGGATCATTGACTGGTACAGCCGCAAGGTGCTTGCTTGGCGTATCAGCAACAGCATGGATGCGTCGTTTTGTGTTGATTGCCTGGAGGATGCATTGCGCTCGCATGGCGAGCCAGAAGTGTTTAATAGTGACCAAGGAGCACAATTTACGAGCGATGCCTTCACGGGCGTACTCAAGAACAAGGGCATCACGATCAGCATGGACGGACGCGGGCGGGCCTTCGACAACATTTTTGTCGAACGCCTATGGCGCACCATCAAGCACGAAAATATTTACTTGAACGGTTACGCCAATATGGGAGAGTTGATGCGCGGTTTGACAGCGTACATGATCTTCTACAACGGCGTGCGTATTCATCAGGCTCTGGGCTATGCCACGCCAGGCGAGACGTACCGAACTGGTGTTGGTGGTGGTGCTTTGATTTTGGAAAAATACGGCGCCGCCGGGGAGGAATCCGCTGCGCCGCTACGGATTCCTCCCCGGCAGATGCAAAAACAACAGCAACAGCAACGGCAACGGCAGCGGTAACAGCAAAGGCAAAGGCAACGACAACGACAACGACAGCGACAGAGGCAACAGCAGAGGCAGCGACAGCGACAGCGGCAACAGCAGTGGCAGTGGCAGTGGCAGTGGCAGTGGCAGCGGCAGCGGCAGCGGCAGAGGCAGAGGCAGAAACAATAGCAAAAACAGGGCAGCGCTGGGCGGCTGTATTTAAAAAAACACAGCTTAAACTAAATTCACTTTTGTCTTGACAGATGGGTCCACTTTACTTTGTGGAATATGTTGATGATGCAACTCAAAGCTCTAAGAAATCATCAAATTCGCGGTAATAATTTATGCCTTTAATAAGAAAGGCATCGTCACAACTATCAACATCAATAACCTTTAAATTTAACAACACACCAGCCAAGACATCCTGTGTCATCCACGGCCACAAATTTTCGTTTTTAAGTTCTTTTGGAAGAAATGGTCCACCTGCTGACTCGTAAACTTCATCGTCAGGCAGAGCATCAACTTCACTTTCCTGAATCACCCAAAACGCACATTCTTTGGGTCGTGAATTCCACTTATCAATATTTGTGTAAATCCACTCGTTTTCGGTCGATGATAATGTGAATAAAGCAAGTTCTCTAATTGAATTAAATTTCTGCATAGGTGATATCACTCCTATAAATTAAATTTCTAGCGGCAACCAGAACCACCGCCCCACTTATTTCTTCCACCCTTGCCCGATGGATGGTAGTCCTTATGCCTCGAATTGTGATCATGACTATCAACCAACTGCAATAGACCACCAACTTGCTCGTGATGGTGCCATAGCAAAGATGGCGGCGCATTTCCTCTAAAAGTTCACGTCCTTTAGGCGAAACATGTTCAAAAGTTCCGGGGTATTTAGACTCAATGCTGGCCTTGAAAACGGGAGCTGTGTTCATCTGATGATAGAGTTGGCGATTTGCATCTTGAAAGTGTTTGCAATCCGTTTTTCTATACAAGTCTGGGGTTATGCGTGCTTCACCATACATTTTGTATTCGCCAACATGACCTGTACTTGCCAACCCCCACGGATCAATCCACCCAATCGGATTCGGCGCATAAGCCTGTAAATTAATCCCCCCGCCAACCCAATCGGATCAGGCGTTATAAAGCGCCCAATATCTGGATCATAAAACCGGAACGTATTGTAATGCAAGCCAATTTCCCAATCCAGATACTGCCCCTGAAAGCGCAAATTCTGCTGCAATGGTACCGTGCCGTGGTTTTCAATTTGCTCTTGCGCAGCCAGCGCCCAGGATTCGCTAACGGTGTTGCCCCAGGTGCTGTATTGCACCTCCCATGCCAGCTCACCTTTGGCGCTGGTTAACTCTTCCGGCATGCCGGAAACGCCATTGTGGAATAAAACACCTTGTCCACCGTGACAAAGGTCGGCGCTACCGGTTTGCCGGTTTCATTGCCCGCCAAATTACCCGCATTCTTGGCAACCATCCCATCAGTCGTGCGGTCAAGCCGCGCCAGCGGCACATAGCTGTCCTGTTCATACACATAGGTAATGCCCGCGTTGCCGCGCTGCTCGTGCAGCATTTTTCAGGCCGTCCCACAGGAAGCGACATAGTGCCTATTTTTTTCTCAACTGGTTCAAGCCTTTTGTTAGATGACTAATGTTTTCTTCTTTGCCACCACCATCTAAATAATTGTACCATTTTAATACCGGCAGCATTTTGAAGTCTGGAGCACAGTCTTCCCAAGAGAGTAATTTAAGACCTTCTAAGGTCAAATCATCTGCATAAACAATCAAATCTGGCTTTACTTGACCGTTGTCTCCGAATGGATTGATTTTGATTAAGTCATTATCAAAGAAATACTTAAAAATTATGGTCTCTCGTCTAATGATGCCTTCCCGGTATGAGGTGTTTTTTGAGCGACTTAGGAGATCACCAACACTCCACACTTCTCTTTTTTTGTTTTCCATGATTGAAATTACTCTATTCGTATAATTCGTGTTGGTATTCCAGAGACATCGTGCAAAACGCCAGTTTTCGGATTTCTCACAAATGTTCCGCCTTTTTTTCGAATAATCAATTCCTTTGCCGATTGAGCCGCTTTGTCAGCGGTTTTACTAGTGACTTCTATGACATATTTGGGTTGGCCATTTGGACCAAGGACAACAAAATCCGGCCGCCGACCAGTACCATCCGGGCCAACTACTTTCGCCCCGTTTGCGTTACGAAGAGTTCGCTCTCTCCAGACATTGTTTTTGCCAAATTTAGCTTCCAACTTAGCTTGAACGCGAGCTTCGCGTTTTGTACCTGCCCCTTTATTTGGCGTGCAAGCCCATCCCCACGGATCAATCCAAGAAATCGGATTCGGCGCATAAGCCTGCAAATTCAACCCGCCCGCCAACCCAATCGGATCAGGCGAAACAAACCGCCCAATATCTGGATCATAAAACCGGAACGTATTGTAATGCAGCCCAATTTCCCGATCCAGATACTGCCCCTGAAAGCGCAAATTCTGCGGCAACGGCAGCGTGCCGTGGTTTTCAATTTGCTCTTGCGCAGCCAGCGCCCAGGATTCACTAACGGTGTTGCCCCAGATGCTGTATTGCGCCTGCCATGCCAGCTCGCCCTTGCTACTCGTTAATTCTTCCGGCATGCCGGAAACGTCATTGTGGAAATAAAACACCTTGTCCACCGTGACAAAGGTCGGCGCTACCAGTTTGCCGGTTTCATTGCCCGCCAAATTACCCGCACTATTGGCCACCATCACATCAGTCGTGCGATCCAGCCGCGCCAGCGGCACGTAGCTGTCCGGTTCATACACATAGGTAATGCCCGCGTTGCCGCGCTGCTCGTGCAGCATTTTCAGGCCGTCCCAAAGGAACCGGGTGATGCCAAAGAC
>JBKJLF010000763.1:0-5970 GCA_046597185.1 Burkholderiaceae bacterium
GAAAACATGCCGACTGCGCGCCGCCTCAAATTGATATTACTTGGCATCATCGTTGCCCTGATCGGCATTACCGCCATCTATACCTGGGCCAGCTTACATTGGGCTTACTCGGAAGGCGAGCGCGCTGGTTTTTTGCAAAAACTATCCAAACGTGGTTATATTTGCAAAACTTGGGAAGGGGAATTATTGATGTCGGCCACACCCGGTGCCTTACCCGAGAAATTTGCATTTACCGTGCGCGACGACGCACTGGTGCGTGAATTGGAGCAAGCCTTAAACAAGTCGGTGGTGCTCAGCTATGCCCAGCGCAAAGGGGTGCCCAGCTCTTGTTTCGGTGATACGGAATATTTTATTGAAAAAATGCGCTTGTCCACGCGATAACATAAACCGGGAAGCGTATCCGGGAGACGCATTTTTGGGAAGCATCATCGTGATGCTTCCCAAAGTGCTCTGAAACCCGCTTATTTGCGGCCTAACAAATAGCCCACCAACACACCCACACCGGTTGCCACTGCCACTGCGCGCCACGGATTTTCCCGTACATAGTCATCCGTGGTAATGGCGATTTCTTTACCAGTACGCATCGCCGCCTCTTGCATATTTTGTGCCTTGGTCACGGCGGAATCCAAAATCCGCATGCCACGATTGCGCAACTCATCGGCTTTTTCACCCGTCAACAGCGATGCCGCATGAAATAATTCTTGCGCATCCTTCACCAAAACATCCATATCTTTTTTTACGACTTCTAAATTCGATTCCAACATAATGTATTTCCTTTACAAAGCGTTAAACATGTTCTACCGCACCAACTACCTGAGATTCCAGTCCATACAGACTATCACGAAACGCCAACAAAACAACCGTGATCAGATCAAGACTTCAAACTTCTCGGCCCTCGACACGACAAGCGTGGCCTTACTGAGTCAAAAATCACCCTCAATCAGCCAAAAATCAGCAAAACACGCTCAAAAGCAAGACACTTCCACAAAATTTGCACTTAAGCAGCATGACAAATGCGATGATTCTTTAATTTCGCCATATTTTACGGTAGGATTGGCTAGTAGCATGTGATCTATCTCATTTATCAAGGCCGAACGAATGGAAATGTTTGTACTCAACAATGCTGTGGCACGATTGGAAGCCGAGTTGCCCCAATTGTTTGGTCACGCACGCTTGAGCGCCTTGACAGAATTATGCTGGCATTTACGCCAGCGCAACTCGCGCCGGGCATTGGCATTAATCGATGAAGTGCGACAAACCTTAAACCGCTGTGAATTGAGCGATGCCCAACAGCAATGCACGCTGGGCCGCTTGCTCTTGGTGCGCGCTGAAGTCAAATGGTTACATGCCAATCTGAACGAAGCCGATGCCCTGGTCACCGAAGCCACGCAGTTGTTTATTGAATATGATGACCACATTGGCAATGCTGATGCGAATTGGATTGCCGCCTGGATCGCAGGCGACCGTGGCCATAACGCCTTCCGTGACGCCAGCCTGGAAGCCTGCGCCAACCATGCCCGTGCCGCCAACGATAGCATGCGGGTCGATATTGCCGAAGCGGCACTGGCACGGCTGTCGATTTGGCGGCATGTGCGTGCCGACCAAAACCACTGGGGGCAACGCTTTTCCGAGAAAACCGTGGATCTGCCCCCTGCCGTGCAAAGTTGGATCAATGATTATTTCGGCGCCGTGGCCTTCCAGGGGAATAATTTCGGCCACGCTGCCGCCTTACGCACCCACACCTATGAAGCCGCGCTGGAAACCGGGCAATTGCACCGGGCGATTTACGCCGCCACCAATATCGGTGCCAGTTTTGCCAATTTAAACGACCATTTCGCGGCGCTGGAATGGAAGCAGCGCGGGGTCGATCTGGCCTTGCCAACAGGTTGGCCGGGTTGCATTGGCCTGAGTTTGATTCATACCGCTGAAACGCTACGCCTGCTGGGGCGGCTCGATACCGCGCACGAAATGCTGACCAAAGCCTGCAGCACGCTGGCCCCCTTGTCCGATTCGCGCTGTTATACTCTGGCTTTACGCAATCTGGGCGACTTATTGCTCGACAAAGGTTCTTATTTTGATGCGCTCGAAACCTTTCGTCAGTTGGAAGAACGCGCTGACACCTTACACCAAGCCGATTTTCAAGCCACCGCCCGGCGTGGTCAGGCCCATGCTTTATCCAACCTGAACCGACCGCAGGAAGCCTTGCAATTGGCCACCATTGCACTGGCCATGTCGCGCGCGGATGGTGATGCTGCGCAACAAATTACGGCCTTACGGGTGTTAGCCGAAATCCATACGCGCCATGAATTACCCCCCCCCCAAGGTGCCCAGGGCGGTAGCGATCCCACCCTGTACTATTTACAGCAGGCACTCGAAGTATCGGAACGAATCGAAGGTTATACCGTACCCGATAGCTTGCTCGATGCCATTGCCGACGCCTATTTTGCGGCCGGGGAAGCGGCCACCGCGTTCGCGTTTTCCCGCAAAGCCAACCAGGCGCGCAATAAAACCCATAGCCAGGAGGCGATTAACCATGCCATTTCACTGCAGGTGCGGCATGAAACCGAGCGCGAGCGCGCCGAAGGCGAACGCCATCGGCAACTGGCTGCCTCCGAAGCCAAGCGTGCAGAATCGCTGCAACAAACCAGTTTAATTTTGAAGCGGCTCGATACCATAGGGCAAGAGATCACCGCCCATCTGGATTTATACGCCGTCTTTCAATCGCTGGACAGGCACTTGAATGGTTTACTCGACGCGACCCATTTCGCAGTCTACCTGCTTGATGGCGATGGGTTTAGCCTGAACTTAACCTTTGGGGTAGAAGAAGGCCGTGCGCTGGCACCGATTCAAATCCCGCTCTCCAATGGCGAATCGACCGAAGTGCTGTGCGTGCGCGAGCGCCATGAAATTTTGATCGAACCGGAGAGCACACCCTCGCCAGCCTCGGCTGGCACGCTACCGATGCAAAGCAAACTCTTTGCGCCCCTGGCCATTGGCGATCAGGTATTGGGCGTGATGACGATTCAATCGCTGCGGCGGCATGCGTATGGCGAACGCGAACGCCTGATTTTCCGCACCCTGTGCGCCTACGGTGCGATTGCCTTTGATAACGCCAGCGCCTACCGCCATTTGGAAGCGACCTTGCACACTCTGCGCGAAACCCAGGCGGAATTATTAGCGCAATTGCAAATGCGGCACGATGCCGAACGCGCCCAGGCGGTGGCCGAACACCATCGCGAGCTGGCACTATCGGAAGCGCGGCGCGCCGAAATATTACACCAAACCACGCTGACACTCGAACATTTAAGTACCATTGGACAAGAGATTACCGCCCAACTCGATACCACGGTGGTGTATCAATCGCTCAATCGCCATGTGAGCGGCTTGCTCGACGCCGACGCGTTTGGCATTTTCTTGCTCGATCATGATTATTTGACCTTGAATTTGGTCTTTAGCACCAGCGCCGAGTTGGGCATGGTCAGCACCGCACTCAATGATCAAGCCGCCGACTGCGCGCGTTGCGTGCGCGACCGCCGCGAGCTGCTGGCGCAACACTTTATTGACGACAAACCGTTTTTTACGCTCTTTTCGCCGCTCATGCTGGGCGACCGCATCCTGGGTGTGATGGCAGTGCGGGCGAAGGATCGGCACGCCTATGATGAGCGCGAACGCCTGATCTTTCGCACCCTGTGCGCCTATGGTGCGATTGCGCTCGACAACTCGCAGGCTTACCAACAACTCAAGCAAGCGCAGGCCCAATTGATCGGGCATGAAAAACTGGCGGCACTGGGGGCTTTGGTGGCGGGGGTGGCACATGAATTAAACTCGCCCATTGGCAACAGCCTGATGATGGCCAGTGCCTTGCAGGAAAAAACCGAAAACCTCGAACAACGCTTACGCACCCAAAGCTTGCAAGCAAGCGAGCTCGCCACTTACCTGGACGAAGCCAACGAAGCCTCAACCCTGATCATGCGTGGCTTATCCAGCGCCGCTGATCTGGTTGCCAGTTTTAAACAAGTCGCGGTAGATCGAACCACGGCCCACCGTCGTCTGTTTGAATTACAACAAACCAGCCATGAAATCATCGCCACCATGATGACGCAAATCCGCCAATCGGGGCATAGCATTGAAATGGCGATTCCCGAAGGCATTTTTCTGGATGGGTATCCCGGCCCTTATGGCCAGATCATCACCAATTTCATCAATAATGCCTTGCTGCATGCCTTTGCCGGACGCAGAGGGGGACGTATGGTGCTCAGTGCTACGGTTGATAATCATATTGGCTGTGCCGATGCGGGTCGCCCCGAGACTGGGCGCACCAATACAGGCCGTGTCCAGATACGGTTTCAGGATGATGGGGCGGGGATTTTGGAGCAAGATTTAAAACAGATTTTCGAACCATTTTTTACCACCAAACGCGGTGAAGGCGGTAGCGGTTTGGGCTTATCGATTATTTATAACATTGTCACATCATTACTGCACGGCCAAATTAATGTCGAAAGCTCGGTTGGTAAGGGGACGATTTTTACCTTGGATTTACCCTTGATTGCGCCAAAACAATCCGAAAACCCCTCGATTAAGTAAAAAAGGTGGCCAAAGCCAGCGCTTGACGCCGAACCATGATGCGAGAATGCGTACAATGTCGTAATTCACTTGATTTTCACATCATTCAACTCATTTAACACTTTTCTGCCGACTACCATGAACCAACTCGAACAACTCAAACAATACACCACCGTGGTCGCTGATACGGGCGATTTCCAAAGCATTCAAGCCTATACCCCGCAAGATGCCACCACCAATCCTTCGCTCATTCTCAAGGCGGTGCAAAGGGATGAATACAAACCGCTGATGCGTAAAGTGATTCAGGATCACCCCAGCCTTGGCACCACCGACTTGATTTCCCATTTGTTAATTGCGTTTGGGTTGGAGATATTAAAAATCATTCCAGGTCGTGTTTCCACTGAAATCGACGCCAAGCTCTCGTTTGACACTCAGGGCACGATCGTACAAGGGCGCGAATTGATTGCACTCTATAAAGCGGCGGGCATTGAACGCGAGCGCGTCCTGATCAAAATTGCCGCCACCTGGGAAGGCATTCAGGCCGCGCAGGTATTGGAGCAAGAAGGCATTCGTTGCAATATGACCCTGATTTTTTCGCTGACCCAGGCCATTGCCTGCGCCGAAGCCAAAGCGCAATTAATTTCCCCTTTTGTTGGACGCATTTATGACTGGTTTAAAAAATCCACCAATATGGATTACCAGGGCGCAGAAGACCCGGGCGTTCAATCGGTCAAGCGAATCTACAACTACTATCGCAAGTTTGGTTACGCAACCGAAGTGATGGGAGCCAGTTTCCGCAATCTCGGGCAAATCACCGAATTGGCGGGTTGCGACTTACTCACCATCAGCCCGGATTTATTGCAGGCCTTGTCGGAGTCCAACGCGCCAATGGCGCGCAAACTCACAGCCAAAGCGGCACCCCACGCGCATTTGCACAAACTGAGCCTGGATGAAAAACATTTCCGCACCATGCTCAATGACGACGCCATGGCCACCGAAAAATTGGCCGAGGGCATCCGCGCCTTTAGTGTCGATGCGGGTAAATTGAAGCAAATTATTGTGGCGGCACGCTAAGGGGTTGGCCATGTTGCGAGTATCGGTTTCCTGTGCCAGCCTGACGCTGGCACTGGCATCGGGTTTTTCGCCGTCCCCGGTGCTGGCGGCTGACAAACCAGAGACGCGTGACCCGTTAAAATGGCCCTTCGCCAGCACCAGCATCTGGAATATGCCCATTGGCAGCGACGCGGTTTATGTCCCGGCCAAATTGGCGGCCATTCCTGGCAATGACAAATGGGCACCGATGCCGCAAATCGACGATGAAATCATCATCCTGGAGCCAGATGCACCGCTGGTGCCAATCTACTACAGCGACGCCGCTTGGACTGGCAAAGACCGCTGCAAAGCCAC
>JBKJLF010000911.1:0-12597 GCA_046597185.1 Burkholderiaceae bacterium
ACAGACACTTTGGCTTGGGTTGCAACGTCTTGATGACATTGTCGTGATGTGGCGCGTCATGAGGGATGCGACACAAGTACCCGTGTTCAGCCGGGCGGGATCTGGGTAAAGATCAGCCCCAGGAGGGGTGCCCGTAGGGCGGGGTGGTTGGCCCGCAGGGCCGGGTTTAGCGAGAAGGGCCGAGGCCAGCCCGCAATGCCTTAACGCACTTTTTTAACCTCAGCGACCTTGGCCGCCACCCCGGTATAACAAGCATCCACTTTTGCCAAATCCACGCAGGCTGGTTTTGTTTGATTGTAGTGCGCAGCCAACTCTCGCATGCAGCGCATTTTCTTTTCCGTTTTGGCGATCATTGCACGGCTAACCACGGGCGGGGTTTTCAGGATTTTGGCAAGTTCCGTACCGACTTCCCACCTATGGGTAAGGGTGAGGTCTACAAATTCATTAAAGTGGCGTGGGGTTAAACAGGCCCCATTTTCCTTGCTATCATCACCCCAAAATTCTGTAGCGCCTGCCAGTTGCGCAACAACGGTGTCACCCAGCACAATATACGAATAGGCATTGACGGCATTAATGCGCGCCAAATCATAGGCTTCATAGGCATTATCGTAGTCTTTTATTTTGAAATAATGAGCGCCCTTCTTGATTTGCCGCCTTGTAATCTCACGCAACTCTTGATCTTTGTGTTTGATTTTGTTGTGCAGTATCAACAGGCATTGCGCCTCCTTCCGTGAGGTCGGTTGTTGCATATTGCAATTAAGCGGCGCTTCTGCACCCATGGCAGTTGTTGCAATGCAAGAACCAATGCAAGCAATAAAGATAGATTTTTTCATGATGATGGCACCCATTAATGAATAAGAATTTGCCCCACATAATCGGTGCCGGACATGCGGTGCCCAATCAAGGTCTGGTACAGTGTATTCCATTGCGCCAATTGCATAACGGTAACGCACCCGTGGGAAAGGTGGCCAACGTGGATGTAGCGACTATTGTCACCGTATTCGATAGGGAACCAAACCTGATCACTTCTCAAATTTGGCTCTTCACGCAGGCGATATTCTGCGGTAAGATCTTTATCGTGTGGCAGGTCAGGCAAACGCACCCTAAATTGCCCAGGTGGCAGCGCGGTGTGTTTCTCTTGCTTCTTTTTAGGCTCTTTTATGACCGAATTGAGCGTAATCTTCATCTGTAAGGCATTAACCCGCAGTATTGCAGTCTCTTGACTGATCAATTCTTTCCTTGTGAGCGAGTAGATTTCCTCAATTTTCTGCCGCTGAACCATAATGTTCACGCCCGTTTGCAAGGGCGCTTTTTTACCCAAATATTCTTTTGCATGGGCCTCACTTAACGATGCCGAAGCACCATTATGCCCGCTATCCAACAACAGAAACCAGGTCCGCCCAAGTTTGGTTTCCAGTATCTTTACTTTGGTGTATTCCAGAATGTGTATCTTCCTGCCAGACCTTAATTTCACCGTCAGCCAACCTGAGATGGGTACTTTGTTCACATACAGAATTTGATTGGGTGCCAGATCTGCGCCGGGAGTTGCCATTTGCTTGCCTTTGATGGATAGTTTCGGGTGACGAATCATATCAGGCTAAAAACAATCATGCAAATGCAAATTGCGTTAACTCCAGGATAATTGTAATAGTTGTAAGTGCTTGATGGGCAAGCAATCTTAACCACCCCGTCAGGCTGCGCCTGCCACCCCTCCACGGGAGGGGAATTACCCCACCAACTGTAGCGTGCGCAATTCCCCTCTCGTGGAGGGGTGCCCGCAGGGCGGGGTGGTTGGCCCGCAGGGCCGGGTTGAATACGGCTTGACCATGAATGCCTTAGTTGATTGAGAAGTGAAAGCGATACTTTTCAAAAATCCGCTCGCGCTGACCTTCTTTGATAAATTGGGCCAATTCGGCATTGAATTTTTGACTCAAAGCCAGCGCACCGGGCCATTTTTTTGAGAAAGCGACGTGAAAATGGCGCACCGGGCCAACCGTTTGCGGCATGTAGTCGATGGTATCAAACCTGGGGGCCGCTTGCCGGATCAAATATTGGCAGACATTCACTTCGCAGATGAAAACGTCAAAACGGCTTGCCAGCAATTTTCTTAAATTGGTTAGTTCGGGGCTGGCACCAAAGGTGGCTTCAACGGCAAATTTTTTATTCATGATGGCGTCCATAAAAAAAGTTGCGTACTGATATTTGGCACTGATGCCAACCCGTAGGGGCTTTAAATCGTCCAGCGTGGCCCAGTTGAGGGGATTCGATTTTTGTTTGTAGAGCACATCCTTGACGTTGTTAATCGGGTTGCTGAAGTAGTAATGTTGCTCGCGTTCGGCGGTTTTGGTAATGCTAAAAATCGCCGCAATGGTGCCTAACTGGCCTTCTTCTTCCACGCGGGACCAGGGCGCGATGCGAATTTGGGCCTGATAACCCATACGCTTGAACACTTGCGCCACGATCTCAGTATCCGTACCCATTACCTGGCCGGTGGCGTCGGTATATTCAAAGGGCGGAAATTCAGCGCTGCTCACGGGCAGAGCTGGCGCTTTGTCTTGTGCCAGCGCGTCCTGTGTCAGCCAGAGCAGGGCGCACAGCGCGAATAGCAGGTGGGGGTTGACAGCATTGTGCATAGAAAATGAAGGGGCTTGGTGGTTAGTGGGCAGGGAAGCCTTCCTGCAAAGCAATATGGTAACCAATAATGGGCTTGCTGGCAAATGAAAGCCTTGTCCAATGAGGTAGGAGCCTGAACGAAGGCTGTATTTCCAAGCACAAATGAGCCTGAAGCAGTAATTTTGGCCAAAATGGAGGAAAGGGTTGATCAGCTGTGGATGGTGATCAATATGAATGAAGCAAAACTTTGTACGATTGAACAAATCGAGCAATTTCTGAAAGCGAGTGCCGAAATCAAGCTTCCGGCGCATGGCAACGATCTGGAACGCTACGCGCATACTATTGGAGGTCTCAAGCGCTTTGGTTGCCAATGTTGCTAATTTGCTATTTTTCATTGTTTTGCGCTGTCCAAAATGACGGCAGACGATTGTGTTACTCGTTTTCTCGCTGGCGTTAATAAGACGCAAGGCCGCACAGCAACAATGTCAAAACTTGACTCCCAATTTCTATTTGCCAGATTTAAATAATCCTTGCCAAAGAGAAAAATAAAGCCTATTCTCAACCCGGTCGCCTAGGTGGTTCTACCCAAACGTAAGGCTTCGTGACCCATCCATCAAAGTAAGTGCCTAATCAATGCACAACCGCCCCGGTAATGAATGCATTGTTAATGGTTTCGCATCTTCCTCCATTTTTTATCGCCATTCATTGTCAATTTAGTATGAATTTTCGTGCCTTATTTTTTGTTGTTATGTGGATGAATTGAAGTCAACCTCTCTGGAGAATGGAAATGAGCATCAAATTACAGTTAATCCTGTTTTCAATCGTGAGTTTGGTCTGTGTTTTGCTCGTTGGTGGCGTTGGCTTGTATAGTGAGCGCCAAATATCGGCGGCCTTGCATGACAATACCGTGGCCGCAGCGGCCATGCGCAATCATATGGAAGCCGATATGATGCACGACGCCTTGCGCGCAGATGTGCTGGCGGGCGCGCTGGCGGCGGCCACCCAACAAAGCGAGCCACGTAAAAAGATTGAAAAGGAACTCGGCGAACATTTGCAATTGTTCCGTAAGGCCTTGCACGAGAATGAAGCCTTACCCTTGTCACCCAATATTAGCGCGGCACTCAAGACGGTGCGCCCGGAAGTGGAAAGCTATTTGGCCGACAGCCAGGCCATGGTGACCAGCGCGTTTGCCAAGCCGGAAGAACTGGCGCAAAAATTACCCCAATTTTTGGCATCATTCAATGCGCTGGAAGGCAAGATGGTAGCGGTATCCGATTTGATCGAAAAAAATGTCAACGATACCCGCATCGCCGCCGAGGCCAGTTCGGTCTATTTTGAGCGCCTGGTGATTGCCACCGTGCTGATTGCGGCCATGGCGCTGTTGTTGATGGCCTTCGTTGCCATTACCCGCATTGCCAAAAATGTGCGCTCGGTGTTTGATGCGGTCGATCACCTTAATTGCGGCACGGGCGATTTAAGCTATCGCTTGCCCACTTTGGGCGGTGAATTTCGCGCGCTCGGCCATTCCTTGAACCAGTTTCTCGCCAGTATCGGCAAAATTATTATTGATGTGGGTGCCGCCTCGGACTCCATCGCCAGCGCAGCCGGGCAAATTGCGGCAGGTAACGAAGATTTGGCCCAGCGCACCGTGGCCCAGGCCAGTTCTTTGGATGAAACGGCGTCCGCCATGGAGGAGTTGATTTCTACCGTGAACCAAAACGCCGACAATGCGCGCCAGGCCAGCAATATGGCCAGTTCCGCGTCAGATGTGGCGAGCAAGGGCGGGGCGGTCGTATCGCAGGTGATTGAGACCATGACTTCGATTAATGAGTCATCGAAAAAAATCGTCGATATTATCAGCGTGATCGACGGCATCGCGTTTCAAACCAATATTCTGGCCCTGAATGCCGCCGTGGAAGCGGCGCGCGCGGGTGAGCAGGGGCGCGGCTTCGCGGTGGTGGCGGCAGAAGTGCGTAGCCTGGCGCAACGCAGCGCCAGCGCGGCCAAAGAAATCAAAAACCTGATTAGCGCTTCGGTTGAAAAAGTCGATGTCGGCGCAAAACTAGTCGATCAGGCCGGGGCTACCATGAATGAGGTGGTGGCCAGTGTGCGCAGTGTCACCAGTATCATCAGTGAAATTACCAGCGCCAGCCATGAGCAAACCCAGGGCCTGGAATTGATCAATCAGGCCATTTCACGGCTGGATCAATCGACCCGGCAAAACGCGGCACTGGTGGAAGAATCGGCTGCGGCAGCCGGGGCGCTACAGGAACAGGCCGAGAGTCTGACGCAAACCGTGAGCGTGTTTAAACTTGGCGCAAGCAAACGCGCCAATCCGCCCTCCAGACGGTTGTCGGACCAGAGCGTGGGCGCGCTGGCGCTCGTGGTTTAGTGGGCTTAGTGGCGGGTTGAACCAATAGCGTTAGCGCCGCAACACCGGCGGGGTATAAAACGCGCTAATCAATTTCAGCCAATTGGGGTGGGCCACGTTAAAATCCAGCATTTTGTAGATTTGCAGCGCATCGTCTTTGGGCGGCTTTTGCGGAAAATAAATCGCCAAACCATGCGCATGGCCGTTGCCTTGGCCCGTCGCCACATTGGCGATAATGCTTTGATCCAACAACATCAGCAAATCTTCAGCCTGATCAGGAATGGTAAACAGTTTGACATTGTTCTTGCACAGTAAAACAAAATCATAAATATCCATATAATCGCCTTCGCTAAAGCGCCGGGTTACCGCCAAAATATCCACCAGCGTGGGGCGAATATTGCCCAGCGCGGACGTCAGCAAGGCGGCAAATGCATCCAGTTTTTCTGCGCAGGCGGCAATGTTTTCGGTACGCAGCGCCGATTGGGTCACCATGCCATCATTTTTGGCGTGGTGCTCGCCGTATAAACGCACCATCTCGCGCGCCAGGGTTTCATTGTCAATCGTCTGGTTGGCACTGAGGTAATTCAAAATTGCGCCGTATGGCCAGTCCGCTGTCGGCTTCAGGTTTGGCTTCATGCCAGACACCATTTCTTCCGACGCAATAATGATCTCTACCTCGTCCCTGAGCTGGTAGACAATTTCAAAGCGGCTCATCATGCAGGCGTCAAAGATCACCAGGTCAAGTTTTTGCTCCACCAGCGCGAGCGAGGCTTTGAGTTCCAGATTGTCCAGAAAATCACGCGAGGTGTCGCCAATGCATACCAACCGATCGATATGCGTCAAATAGTCTGCATGGCTGGCAGCGCGGTGCGCTGGCAGCGCGCTATGAAACGCCTCTGGCGCTAGCGCCTCACGCTCCAGGAAAGCCTGGCGCTCCTGGAATAGCACGCCCTGGATTTGCGGGGTTGGCTGAACTTGTCGGCGCTGCTGTTTCGGGCAGAACAGCGTCTTTTTAAACTTGCTGCCCAGAGACAGGCAGAGTTCGCTATCGTTACCTGCATCATCATGGTTGCAAATAATGGCGATTTTGCGGCGCGCGGGAAAATGGTGGCTACCCCATTGCAGAAAATCATTCAGTGCCGCCGGGTCGCCAGCATTGGTCTGGCCCATATCCTGCAGTAGCTCCAGCTGGTGGCCCACCAGCTGGAGCCGCTGCGCGCTGGCCGCTGCCTCCCACAGCAAGGGCTGCCTGCGATCAAATTGCAGCACCACCTTCACGCCCACTGCCAGCTCGGCTTGAAGTATCTCCTCAATCTCCCAGTTGGCAGACAAGTCCAAATGATTGTCGGCTGCCATGAAAATAAATGTGCTGTTGGTATTCATGTAAGCTCCTGACAAGACAAAGGTGAGTGATGCTTGGCATGATTATAGTATAAAAAATTAAATTTAACACTATTTATGAAAAATAAGTATTAAAAAAGATAATTTTGCTATTGCCTTGTTCTCACCCCGGTGGCAGTGCAAAGAAATTCAACGTTTTGCCAATGCTATAATCGTCACTCGGCAGTTCAAGCGGCAATTTAACTCAATCCTGCAAAAGAGGCCCATCATGTTTCAGCTTCCCCCACTTCGAATTGCACGGCGCATGACCATTCTGGCTGGCGCGCTGACGGCCATTGGCGCATGTGCTTTGCTACCTTTTCGGCCCGATAGCAGCGCCACTGCGCCCGTGTTGGACGGTTATGGCGCAACGACCCTGACGCCTGCGCAAGCCAATGAGGCGGCGCTGGCGCAAGACTCGGAATGTGCGCTCTGCGCCTGGGGCGTGGCCTGGCAGTTGGGGCCAAATATTAACAATACCGAGCGCGACGATCTGACCGAAGCCATTGGGCATGTGGGTTACGCCATCAAGCACAGTGCCCTCGCTTCCCCGCGCGAGCGTGCGCTGATCGAATCTTTGGCGCTGCGCTATGGCCACGTCAGCGAAAAGCGCAATAGCGCGCCGCTGCAGGCGGCACTTTGTGGCACACCGGGTAGCGATGTGGCGCGGGTTGATCCGCTCGATACCGCCTATGCCGATCGCATGCGCATACCTATGCGCATTTGGGGCGCTATGCGGACGCGACCCGCGTCAACCAAAGTGCGGTGGCGGCCGATGAGGCCCGAGTGCTTGAGTTGAACCGACAAAATTTCTCGTTCAACAAGGATTGGCGTTTTCACAATCGCCATTTTCAGTGGTATGGTGCGCTGATGGAGGGGCGTAGTAGTCTGGCGCTGGAAACCCAGTTGCGTGCCGCCATTGCCCTGGCGGAGAACCGGGTTGATGAGGCGCTGGCATTGCAAGCCGAGCCGGTGCTGGCCGCCACCGATGCCGACCATAGCGAACCGCCGACTCTGGCAGCGGGTGCGCTCTTAATGCAGGCCAATATGCAGATGCAGGCGCAGCGCTATGTGGCGGCACGATGTCAAATTTTAGCTGCTGGAAAGCATTTGCTTTGATGGCGGCCATAACCGCTTTATAACCGCTTTGAATCCACGTTACTCACAGACCCGCCCCAGAATTTGGTAGAATGACCCCTCACCCAACCCAGGACGCCCGCCATGAATGATAAAGATTTGCTCGACCTGAACAACGCCGTCCTGCTGCTGGAACACCCCAGCCTTGGTTCGCGCATTGCCGACGTGATCGGCTCCCCGGTTGAAAAGGCGATTGCACTTTTGCCCAACAACGCCACCACCAGCATTGCCAATGTCGCGCAAAAGGCGATTCACGGCGCGTTAAAACTGTCGCTGAAAACGCTGGCTTACCACGACCCGCAATCGTCAAGCCCACCGCCACAGTCATCCAACTGGTGGCATATGGCGGCTTCCGCTACCACCGGGGCCATTGGCGGCGCATTTGGTTTGCTTGCGCTCTCGGTCGAACTCCCGGTTTCCACCACCATCATGTTACGCTCAATTGCCGATGTGGCACGCAGCGAAGGCGCGGACATGAATGATTTGCAAACCCAGCTCGAATGCGTGCAAGTGCTGGCTTTTGGCGGCCCCGCTTCCAGCGACGACGCCGCTGAGGTCGGTTACTTCATGGCGCGTGAAGCCATGGCCAAGGCGGTATCCGAAGCGGCCACCTATCTGGCCAAACATGGCTTGCAAACTGAAGTCGCCCCGGCTGTGGTGCGTTTGATACTCCAAATTGCCGAGCGCTACACCATTTCCGTCACCGAAAAAGCCGCCGCTCAATTGGTGCCCATCGTGGGAGGCATCGGCGGCGCACTGATCAATACCATTTTTATCGACCATTTCCAAAGCATTGCACGCGGTCACTTTACCGTGCGTCGCCTGGAAAGAAAATATTCCCCGCAGATTGTGCAACAAAAGTATCTGGAATGCAAACTTGCGCAAAGCAAGGGATCAATTTGATAAGCCGTTTGCGTGGATTAATTGATGGTGTAAAAATTTCGTGCTATTCTGCTTTGAATCACCCTTCATCAACCTACTTCTGAGGTAACACCATGGCAATTACTCTGAACAAAGGCGGCAATGTTTCTTTGACTAAAACTCAGCCCTCACTCAAAAATATTTTGGTCGGTTTGGGCTGGGAAGCGCGCTCAACCAATGGCGCGGCGTTTGACTTGGATGCCAGCGCTTTTTTGCTGGCAGAAACAGGTCAAGTACGCGGCGATGATGACTTTATTTTCTACAACCAACTTAAATCTCCTTGCGGTGCCATCGAACATACTGGTGATAACCGTACCGGCGATGGCGATGGCGATGACGAATCAATCAAAATCAAGCTCGATCAAGTCGCATCCTCCATACGCCGCATCGTGGTTTGCGTCACCATTCATGATGCGGCTAACCGCAAGCAAAGTTTTGGCCAGGTCAGTGGCGCGTTCATGCGCATCGTCAATTTCGATAACAATGAAGAAATCGTGCGTTTTGATCTGTCTGAAGATTACAGCACCGAAACGGCCATGATTTTTGGTGAAGTGTATCGCCATAACGACGAATGGAAGTTTAAAGCCGTGGGCCAGGGTTTTGCCGGTGGCCTGGATGCAATGTGCAAACAGTTTGGTATTGTTATTTCTTAAAAGGAGCTTGACATGGCAGTGACACTCAAAAAAGGGCAGGGCGTTAGCCTGAAGAAGAATGAAAATGACCTCGATACCGTCATCATCGGCTTGGGCTGGGATGTAGCCGAAGAAAAGAAAGGCTTCCTGGGTAGCCTGTTTGGCAAAAAAGAAGAAGAATACGATCTGGATGTGATCGCCTTTTTGTGCGATGGCAATGGCAAAGTGCAAAATCTGGGCGATCAAAAAGATGGCCGCCCCACGTTGATCAATGGTGATATCGTGTTTTTTAACAACATGCGCCATCATTCGGGCCAGATCTGGAGCACCGGCGACAATCGCACCGGCGCAGGGGATGGCGATGACGAACAATTGATCGTCAAACTCAATGGCATGCCGGAACAGTATAAAAAAATCGTTTTCATCGTGCAAATTTATGGCGGCGCGCAAAAAGGGCAAAACTTTGGCAAGGTGAAAAACGCCTTCATCCGCGCGGAAGATGGCAAAGGGCGTGAAATGCTGCGCTTTGATTTGTCCGGCGGCGCGCAATATGCCAATTGTCATTCGATGTTGTTTGCCGAATTGGTGCGTGAAGCGGGTGGTTGGAAATTTGAAGCCATTGGCTCACCCTCACCGGCCGACTCCTTCGTTGAGTGGCTCAAGCAATATATTTAAGGAGCGGCTATGAGTACGCGTCGCTTGCCGGTTTACTTGCTGCTTGATACCTCCGGCTCCATGCGCGGGGAACCGATTCATTCGGTTAATACGGGGCTCAAGGCAATGCTCAGTGCCTTGCGCCAAGACCCGTATGCGCTGGAGTCTGTGCATCTGTCCATCATCACCTTTGATATGCAAGCGCGTGAATACCTGCCCCTGACGCCCTTGGATCAAGTGCAACTGGACGATATCGTGGTGCCCGATTCCGGGGCCACGTTTATGGGTGCGGCGCTGGAATTGCTGGTGGCGCTGGTGGATCGTGACTTACATAAATCCAGCGCCGATTTAAAGGGCGATTGGCGGCCGCTGATGTTTTTAATGACCGATGGCAGTCCTTCCGATACCCAAGCCTTTCGGCATGCGGTGCCTGAAATCAAGCAGCGCAATTTTGCCAGTATTATCGCCTGTGCTGCCGGGCCCAAAGCCAAACAATCGTTTTTGTTGGAATTGACCGAGCGCGTGGTGAGCCTGGATACCATGGATAGCGCCACCTTTTCGGGCTTTTTCAAATGGATCTCGGCCAGCGTGGCAAGTGGTTCCAGTAGTGTCGGTGTGAGCGCCGCTGCCACCTTGCCGCCGCCACCGCCGGAAATTCAATTGGTGCTGTAATTTCCCCATTTTTATTGGTGTTTTCTTTTTTTTAGCGGAGCATCCCATGCGCAGGCTTCCCGTATTTTTTGTCCTTGATTGCTCCGAGTCGATGGCGGGCGATAATCTGAATAAAATGGAACAAGGTTTGCAAGCCATCGTGCGTAGCTTGCGTACCGACCCGCATGCGCTGGAGACGGTGCATATCTCGGTGGTGGCCTTTGCCGGCATTGCGCAAACCGTGGTGCCGCTGGTGGAATTGGTATCGTTTTATCCGCCACGCCTGCCACTGGGCGGCGGCACCAGTTTGGGCCTGGCCTTAAGCACCTTGATGGATGAAATCGATCGTTCGGTGGTCAAAACCACAATCGAGCGCAAGGGCGACTGGAAGCCGATTGTGTATCTGTTCACCGATGGCCGCCCCACCGACAACCCGGATGCGGCGATTGAGCGCTGGAATGCCGATTACGCCAAAAAAGCCAGCCTCATCGCGGTGGGTCTGGGCGCGGCCGCCGACTTTGCCACCCTGCGCCGGGTTAGCGAGAATGTGATTGCGTTTGAAGACAGCCATGACGACGACTTCAAAAAATTTATCAATTGGGTGACTGCATCGGTGGCGGCGCAAAGTAAAAGCGTGGCCGAAGGCGTGGATGGTAGCAAAGCGGGTTTGCCCGTGCTCGACCCGACCGTGATGCGGCTATTGAAAAATCCACCCTCGAAAGCGGCGGATGAAAGTTGCGTTACCCTGGTAGGGCGCTGCAACAAGAGCGGTAAGCCGTATATGATGAAATATGACCGCTTAAGCCGTGAGCTGGCCACCAGCGACTTCAAGGTGCAAGTGCCCTACCAGTTAAGCGGTTGCTATGCGTTGGATGAATCGTATTTTGTCTGGACCGATACACGCCAGAGCGATTTGAAAGTCAACACCGCAGAACTGGTCGGCACTCCCGGCTGCCCGCATTGCGGTAATATCAGCGCGTTTGCGGCTTGTTCTTGCGGCAAATTATTGTGCGTCAATGGGCCGGAACCGGTCACCTGCCCATGGTGCAAACGTAGCGTTGCCTTTGGTCGTTCGGAAGATGGCAGCAGCCATGAATTTGATGTCGGTCGCGGACGGGGATGAGCATGAATTATTCGTTGCAGAAAGTATTTTTTCGCGTACCCAATGCCAAGGTGGGGCAACCTTACCAGTGCGTCTTCAAGGTGCAGGGCCTGGAAGCCGGGCAAAGCGCGCGCTTGCGCAATCTGCTGCTGCCCGCCCAATTGGGCCTGGTGTTTGATGAAGCGCAGCAAAGCCTGCTCGGCACGCCGCTGGTGGCGGGTGAATATGAATTGGCGCTGGAATGGTCGTCTGATGATAAAGTCTGGCAGGACGGCAAATGCCCGCTGATTGTGATTGCCGATCCGCGCAGTTTGTGGAAGGTGCTGGAGCCGCCCTTTGACGCGCCTTACCCCAAGGCCCATAGCGCCGCGCAGCAGTTGGCGGGTGGCCAGTTGCTGGCCGCCAGCCGGCGCGGGCGCTCGCACGAGCATGCGGGCAGCTTTCGTGATGATGATTTTTTTCTGGCGCAGGATGCGCAGGATTCGCAGGATTTGGTATCCGGCTGGAGCGTGTTGTTGGTGGCCGATGGTGCGGGTAGCGCCCAATGCTCGCGCGAGGGCGCACGGCTGGCGGTGCAATGTGCTGGCCAGCATTTGCAGCAAAGCTTGACGGCCGGGCATGGCACGTGTATGCAGTTGAATCATTTGTTGGCCACTTGGGATGCCGACCCGAATAGCAGTAGCCGCAGCTTGACCCAATTGTTTGAAACCTTATTTGCCGAGGCGGCCAGATTGGCACTGGACGCCATCGAACAAGAAGCCCAAGCCAATCAGCGCGTGGTGCGTGATTTTGCCACCACCTTGCTGGCCGCTTGCGTTAAACAAAGCGGTAACCAGACGTTGGTGGCCAGTTTTTGGATTGGTGACGGTGCGATTGCGGCTTGGGGGCCGCGTGGCCAAGTCAAGTTAATGGGCACCCCGGATAGCGGCGAATATGCCGGACAAACCCGTTTTTTGGACCGCGCTTGTCTGGCGGCAGGGCCAAACTCATCGATTCCCGCCTTTGCCAACCGGGTCGGGATTGCACGCCTGACGGATTTGTGTGCTGTGTTTTTGATGACGGACGGCGTTTCCGACCCACGCTTTGAAACCGATAAGGGCTTGCAAGATGGTAGCAAGTGGGACGCCTTGTGGGAT
>JBKJLF010000020.1:0-2931 GCA_046597185.1 Burkholderiaceae bacterium
ACAGACACTTTGGCTTGGGTTGCAACGTCTTGATGACATTGTCGTGATGTGGCGCGTCATGAGGGATGCGACACAAGTACCCGTGTCCAGCCGGGCGGGATCTGGGTAAAGATCAGCATATAGGCCCGACAACATGCGCAAATGGGTTTGCAGATAGGCTACCTGTTTCGGTTTCAGGCTGGTTGCATCCAAACCGTCGTAGACATCGCCAGCGAAGCAAAACAAAGCCTGCTTGGCGTTGCTGAGGGTAAATTCGGGCTGCCAAGTGGCATAGCGCGCTACGTTCAAGTGGGCTAGATTGTCGGACAAGGCCATTAACTGCGCCACCTCGGGTACTGACAAGGTGCGTAATTGCCGGATCAATTCAAACGAATCGGGGATAAACTCGGGCAAGCTGTGCGCGCGCACCTTGGTACTTGCAGTAAGATCCAGCGTTTTGGCTGGAGAGAGTAAAATCAGCATAATCCGTCCACGAAAATAATTTCCGTATGATACCTGTTATCCCCATGGCTGTCGCGCCGATTCTGCCGCCGATTCCGCGCCTAGTGCTAGACACCAATGTCTGCCTCGATCTGTTTGTATTCCACGACCCGCGCTGGGCTACCGCCAATTACCGCTTGACCCAGAAAGCCGCGCCGCCAGTGCCGCCGCGTTTGATTTGGTGATTGCCTGCGCCGATTATCCGAATACCAGCGGTATTATACTACCGCGCTGCTCCGACGTTGACGACCAAAAGTTTTTGGAACTAGCACGCGACGCGCGGGCCGATGTGTTGATCAGCAAAGACAAGGCACTGCTAAAACTGGCGCGTAAGACCATGCAGGCGGGCTTATTCAACATTTTGCCGCCTGAAGCTTGGTTGAAATCTGGTGCGGTGAATAGGCAAAAACAGCCACTTTAGGAATGCAACTGATAGTTTGTCAATGCAAAACAACGATGGCCATGTTGGAATTATGCTTGGCCTTTCACAGCATTTTTGGTATAGTACGCCATTTTATTCTCACTAGGCTATCACATGACCCAAGAAAAGTTTATTGGCGGCAAGTTAGATCTATTAACACAAGACAAACTCCCCATTTTTAAAGACATTGCCGCCCCATTAACGGCAATGATCAACAAGGGCGAAGCGGACAAAATCGTCAAAATTCCATCCGACAACAATTAGTTTAAATTATCGTTTGATGCGGTGCAAGTCGCCGAAGATCGCATGGTTATCAGCGCAGAGCGCCTTACGGACGGCTTGGTCAAATACCTGGTGACCGTAACCATGGGAATTACGTCGTTGAGTTTAACGGCACTCGTGCCGCTTACTTGCGGGGATATTTTGTGCCTCGGCACCGGATTGGCGGTTGGGCGCATATCGAATGGGATGTTCGTTCATATGCGCTCAACCCTTTGGACAAAAAAACTCGCATCTACGTAAAAGACTTTCGTGCGCACAGCGAATTTAAGCGCCTTATCATGGCGATGGAAGGTTTCCATGGCACGCAAAACATTGTCAATAGCTACATTAACGACAATCTTGCACGGTTTCAGGCCGGGATACGGGCCGGACAATCCGTCACAGGAATTGAAAGTGCTTGGTCGCGTGGCTTGATGGAAAATTTAGGCTATCGCCATGTTGAAGCGCTTGGAAACGGCCAGCATCCAGCCGATTGGCACAAGACCGAAATCCACTGGTGCAAGCAAGAACGCGATTTAATTGGGGGAATACGATGACACAACCGGAATTACGCCTTGTCCACTCAGTGCAAGATAGATTTTTCCCAGACGCCGCCTTCGCCGATTTTCGCAAAGCCGTGCTGGAAGAAGGCGCGAAACCTTCCGTCACCGTGCGCGCATTGATGGAAAAATACCGCTGCCCGGAACCCGATGTGATTGCTATCATGTTGCTGCTGGAAGCGACTTGGCCGGAAGTTTTATACTGGAATGATCGTAGCTTGCGCTCCTACATATACGACGCGGCATGGCCCAACGGCGACCCAAAACAATTCTCAGACGACGATTTCGATGCCGCCATTGCCGATATGCTCGATAACCCACCAACCTAACCATGATGAACACGATCGATCTTTTTCGTTACAAACGCTGGGTAGTGCTGACAGGTGCGGGTATCTCTGCCGCCTCTGGCCTACCGACATGGCGCGGTGCGGGTGCGATGGTTGATGTCAAGCGCCTGCAACAACAATGCAGCATTGAAACCTTGGCGCAAGACCCGCAAACGGTGTGGCAATGCTTCGGCGCGCTACGCACACAGGTGGGCGCGGCGCTACCCAACCGGGCGCATATGGCACTGGCGCACATGGAGGCGCACATGGAAGAGCGGATGGGTAGCGATGCTCGTTTCTTGCTAGTTACCCAAAATATTGACGGCTTGCACCAAAAAGCAGGTAGCCGCAATGTGATTGAATTTCATGGCAACGTGAGTGTTACGCGCTGCACCAACGCCGCTTGCGATTTGCCGCCCTACCCCGACGCTAGCGCGCATGCAGATCATACGCCGCATTGCCCGCGTTGCGGCCAAGCCCTGCGCCCAGATGTGGTGCTGTTCGGCGAACAAATTCCCGCCTTTGCCGACTGGCAAGCCAAGCGGGCGCTGCGCGATTGCGATTTGTTGCTGGTGGTCGGTACCTCGGGCCACGTCGCCCCGGCGGCCAACTTCGTGCGCTCAGCGCGCTATGTCGGCGCGCATACCGTGTTGCTCAATCTTGAGCCGTCAAAAGAGGCGGCACAGTTTGACCAAGTCATTGTCGGCAAGGCGGAAGATTGGCTACCTAAATGGGCGGGAATGGATTAAGCCTTGCTCACCTAGCCCTGCTCTTTACCCATAAAAAAAGTCCACCTGATTATTATTGATATAGTGCTCAACTTGTCATGCTAATTTGTCATCCATCCAAAAGCGCATATCCGGCGCACATTGCTTGCAGTAGC
>JBKJLF010000220.1:0-7049 GCA_046597185.1 Burkholderiaceae bacterium
CCGCGCACGGCGGTGGCCACGCCATCGTGTACCGTCACCAACAAGGCGCAGGTATCGGGGCAGTCATGTGGGCAAGCACCCCTGATTTGCAAAGTCGTCATAAAAGATCCAAATCATTTAAAAACACGGCAAGGTCAAAACAAAATCAAAACAATTTCAAAACGCACTTCCGATACTGTAAACTATCTCGGCGACATCTGAGCGATAATATCGCAAGCCACATCAATTCCAACGGAGTTTTGCTATCAAAATCAAACAATTCCAGCACAACATACCTGGCATGCAAATAAGATTATAAATTAACCACCAACAACCCAAGGCGTTTTAGCCCAACCGACTATCCTGGTTGAGGTATCCATAGCGCAAGGAGTAGAACATGAAACTGATCGATCCGATTATCGCTTTACGAAGTGAAATGCAACAAATCCGACGCGATATTCACGCCCATCCGGAGCTGTGTTATCAGGAACAACGCACTGCCGATGTGGTGGCCAGTCAACTCAGCGCATGGGGCATTCCCATGTTGCGTGGCATGGCAGAAACCGGCGTGGTGGGCATTATCAAAAAAGGCAGTTCAACGCGCGCCATTGGTTTGCGTGCCGATATGGATGCGCTGCCGATGCAAGAAATCAACCAATTCCCCCATGCTTCGCGCCATGACGGCAAAATGCATGCCTGTGGCCATGACGGTCATACTGCCATGTTGTTGGGCGCGGCCCATTATTTACAGCAGCATGGGCAATTTGACGGCACCGTGTATCTGATTTTCCAGCCGGCTGAAGAAGGCGGCGGCGGGGCCAGACGCATGATTGCAGAAGGCTTGTTTGAGCAATGCCCGATGGATGAAGTGTATGGCATGCATAATTGGCCGGGCATGGCGGTGGGGCAATTTGGCGTGGTGGCCGGGCCGATGATGGCATCATCGAACGAGTTTGAAGTGTTTGTGGATGGCAAAGGCTCGCATGCGGCGCAACCGCAAAAGAGTATTGATCCGGTGATGGTGGCGGTGCAAATTGCACAGAGTTGGCAAACCATTATCAGCCGCAATGTTAACCCGCTGAATGCGGCGGTGTTGTCGCTGACCCAAATTGATGGTGGCAGCGCGACCAATGTGATTCCCGATTTTGCGCGCATGGCGGGCACGGTGCGCACCTTTGAAGTATCAGTGCTGGATTTGGTCCAGACGCGCATGCAAGAGTTGGCCGAACACACGGCGCGCGCGTTTGGGGCGACGGTGCGCTTTGCATTCAGGCGCAACTACCCGGCACTGGTGAATGACCCGGCAAAAACCGCGTTTGCGGTGCAGGTGTTGCAGGATATGGTGGGCATTGACAATGTGGATGCCAAGACCGAGCCGTCGATGGGGGCGGAAGATTTTGCCTATTTTCTACAAGCCAAACCGGGGTGTTATGTTTTCATTGGCAATGGTGATGGCGACCACCGCAGCCATGGGCATGGTTTGGGGCCGTGCAATTTGCACAATGGCAGTTATGATTTTAACGATGATTTATTGCCGATCGGGGCGACTTATTGGGTGCGCTTGGCCCAGGCCTGTCTGGCCCGGGCTTAGTGCTGAAATTTAGCACTGAAGTTCATGGCTGAAATTCATGGCTGGCGTTTTCGGATATGCACGATTTTCTCGCAGGTGGCATGCACTACCCCGGCCTGATCGGTCAATTCGACCTGATACACCCGGTCCAGCCTGGGATTGTCGGCCAGTTGCGCCCGGATCAAGGCCAGTTCGGCGTCATCGACCACAAAGCGCGCATACAAGGTGCTACGGCCGGGCCGTTTGAAATGGATGGTGGCTGATTTATCCAGCACCAGATAAGCTGGCCCCAGCAGTTTGAGCAGCATCACCCCGTAAACCGGGTCGATGGCGGCATACAGCGCGCCGCCCCATATCATATTCATGTGATTGCGGGTTTTCCAGTTCAATGGCAGGCGGATTCTCACTTCCTGAAAATCCTGGGCGATATAGCTGATGCGGGCACCCGTGCGCCGATAAGCGGGCGTGAGGTTGGCCAGCCAGCGCCATAATCTTGATTGCATTGATTCGGCCATAGCGCGCTGCTCAGTCGTGAATTTTTAAGATGATTTTGCCCTTGGCGCGCAAGCTGCGGCTTAAGTCGTGCGCTTGTTTGACTTCACTCAAGGGGTAGATGGTATCGATGACGGTGCGAATTTTATTGGCTTGTACCAGTTTGGCGATTTGCTGCAAGGCGGCACCGTCCGGCTTGACCATGACCACGGCGGCGCGCCTGGCCGATTTTACAACGACGTGTTTGAGCGTGCTCACGGCGGCATCAATCAGGTTGGCAGGTTTGGGCACGGTCGAGACGTAGATGCCACCAGGTTTGAGGATGGCGCGACATGTATACAAGATCTCGCGGCCTATAGTGTCGAACACGATATCGTACTGCGCCGGTATTTTCTTGAAGTCTTGTTTTTTGTAGTCGATGACCTGGCGCGCGCCAAGGCTAATGACCAGTTCCCGGTTTGATTCGCTGCACACCGCGCTGACGGTGGCACCCAGTGCGGTGCCGATTTGCACGGCGAAGCTGCCCACGCCGCCGGATGCACCGATGACGAGCAAGGAATCGCCCGGTTTGATTTTTGCGTTGTCCACCAGGGCTTGCCAGGCGGTGAGTGCGCATAGCGGCAAGCCGCCGGCCTGGTCGAAGGCCAGGTTGTCGGGTATCAGCGCCAGGGCGTTGGCGTTGACGGCGACCAATTCGGCATGGCAACCCAGGCCCGCACCCGGATTTTTCATCCCCATCACCCTGTCGCCCGGCTTGAATTGGGTGACTGCGGGGCCGACTTCAACCACGATGCCAGCCAAATCGCTGCCCAGGATCAAAGGGAACTTGGGCACCATGAACTGCAATTGGTACTTTCCGGCACGAATCAGCCAGTCACGCGGGTTGATGCTGGATGCAAACACTTGCACCAGCACTTGCGCTTTGCCGATTGCGGGCTGGGGCAGCACGCCCACGGTTAGCACGTCGCTGCCGCCGTATTCTTTTTGAAATGCTGCTTTCATGGTTTATCCTGATTTGAATTGGTGCGGCTCAAAGACTAACACACTGCGCGCCTGATGCGATCATTCTGCTTGATCAGTTTGCCGCCGTGCAAAGCTGATCTACTTTACGAATTGCGTAAAATATCAACCATAGCCCACCCAACCAAACCATGCCCCGCTTCAAATCACTACCGGAAAACGACAAATAGCACATCGGCGCAATCAACGATCTACAAGCACGCCAAAAGGGCTGCTACAATGATGCACTTATACCAATCCACCCAGCCAGCATGATCACTGCCGCTATTCAAATCCTGCAACACGGTTACCTCACGTGGACACAAAGGCGTCCTCGGCGGCTCGCCCACCTTGGGCAAGGGCTAGCATATGACTGACAAACTCCCCATCAACCTCAACGCCCTGCTGCGCCAACGCACCGTTGAGGGCGAACGCATTGAGTACAAAGCGGGCTGGAATCCTGACCCCATCATCCGCACCCTGTGCGCCTTCGCCAACGATTTCGAAAACCTCGGCGGTGGTTATCTGGTGATCGGGCAAGACTGCGACGCCCAAGGCATGCCGATTTTCCCGCCCGTGGGCCTTGCCAAAACCGAACTCGACAAAATCCAGCAAGAACTGCTGGCCGCTTGCCAACTGATTCAACCGCCTTACTTTCCCACCTTAACCGCGCATACCGTGCAAGGTCGCCACCTGATCGTGCTATCGGCACCGGGTGGCCAAAACCGCCCCTACAAAGCGCCTGCCAGCGTCCACGCCAAACATAAAGTCTGGCATTACTACATTCGCCGCTATAGCAGCACCGTAGAAGCCAAGGGCGAAACCGAGCAAGAATTGCTCAGCCTGACCGCCAAAGTACCGTTTGACGACCGCTTTGCCCAAAACGCCAAAATGAGCGATTTATCGCGCCCGTTGCTGCTGGAATTTTTAAAGGAAGTGGGCAGCGCACTCGCCACCGACGCCACCAAACTGCCCCAGAGCGCCAAATCACTCGTCACACTAAGCCGCCAGATGAATGTGGCGGGTGGCAGCAAGGAAGCGCTCTGGCCCAAAAACGTCGGCCTGCTGTTTTTCAACGACACGCCCGAGCGCTTTTTCCCCGGCACCCAGATTGATGTGTTGTGGTTTCCCAACGGCGCAGGCGGCACCAGCTTTGATGAAAAAATCTTCACAGGCCCCCTCGCTCGCATGACGCGCGAGGCACTGAGCTATATTCAGCGTAACTATCTGCGCCAAACCGTCATCAAACACCCACAGCGCGCCGAAGCCACCCGCGTCTGGAATTTCCCATATGGGGCGATCGAAGAAGCCGTGGTCAATGCCGTTTACCACCGTTCTTACGAAGAGCGCGAACCGATTGAAGTGCGCATCAGCCCCGACGAAGTGGCGGTACTGAGCTTTCCGGGGCCGGATCGTTCGATTTCGATGGCGGCTTTGCAGGCAGGCAAAGCCATCAGCCGCCGCTACCGCAACCGCCGCATTGGCGAATTTTTGAAGGAACTCGACCTGACCGAGGGCCGCTCGACGGGCATACCGAAAATCATCAACGAAATGGAGGTCAATGGCTCCCCCGCACCGTTGTTTGAAACCGACGAAGAGCGCATCGCGTTTGTGATCCGGCTACCCGTACATGCGCAGGCACAGCGGCCCAACATGGATGGTGACATGGATGGTGACATGGATGAGTCCACCAACCCCAATCAAAATAAATTCAATAAAGAAAACGAATATACCAACATAGATACAAATGAAGATAATAACATGGATGGTGACATGGATGGTGACATGGATGGTGACATGGATGGTGGGCACCCCGATGTCTCCACGGATGTCATCACCCTTTTGAACCTGATACAAGGAGAAATGACGCGCCAAGCCTTGCAAGATGCAATGGGCCTGAAAAATCTTGCCCATTTCCGCAAAGCCTACCTCACACCCGCCCTCGCCTCCGGCTGCCTCGAAATGACCCTGCCCGACAAACCGCGCAGCACAAATCAACGCTACCGCCTGACCACCAAAGGCCAACAATGGAAAAAAGAAACGCCAAAGCACAAATAATTATCAAAAACAATCGCAAACAACAGCACTTTTCTTTCATTTGTTGGTTTGGCTTGCTGCACTGCACCAAGCAGTGTATGCTTCGAGCCAAGCGTGGGCATGCTGGCTGCGCTTTTTATGAATCTAACTTAAAGACATGAAGACACCAAAACGACTTCAACCCCTGATCGACGAAGGTTTGATCGATAGCGTACAACGACAATTAATGAGCGGTAAGGAAGCCGCCGTGTTTGTGGTGCGTTGCGGCGACGAAATTCGTTGCGCCAAAGTGTATAAAGAAGCGCACCAACGCAGTTTTCATCAGGCCATCGCCTACCAGGAGGGCCGCAAGGTGAAAAACAGCCGCCAAGCCCGCGCCATGGAAAAAGGCACACGCTATGGCCGCAAAATGCAAGAAGAAGCCTGGCAAAATTCGGAAGTGGATGCACTTTACAAGCTCGCTGCCGCTGGCGTGCGGGTGCCGCAACCGGTCATCTGTTACGAAGGCGTGTTGCTGATGGAATTGATCACCGACGCCAACGGCCACGCCGCGCCGCGTTTGAATGATGTAGAACTCACCCCCGCGCTGGCAATGGATTATCACGCGAAATTGCTGCGCCAAGTGGTGCTGATGCTGTGCGCAGGCATGGTGCATGGCGATTTGTCGGAATACAATATCCTGATCGATCGCCACGGCCCGGTGATTATCGATTTGCCACAGGCGGTGGATGCCGCCGGCAACCATAGCGCACAAGCCATGCTGGAGCGGGATGTGCAAAACCTGGCGACCTTTTTTGCCAATACGGCACCACAATTGGCGCACACCCAATACGGCAAAGAAATCTGGAATTTATATCAGGCTGGCTTGCTGCAAGCCGATACCCCACTGACAGGCAAAGTTGCACCGCCCAAACGCCCGGTGGATGTGGGCGCGGTACTACACGAAATTGAATTGGCCAGGCAAGAAGCCGAGGCCGAAGCGCAAGCCAAATTGATGCGCGCACAATAAAAAGACCGCCTCACTAACAAGGGCCAACCTCATGGCATCGTCTCATAAAAAAAGCCGGAATCACTCCCGGCTTTTTTTTACAGTAACAGCTTAATCTGGCGAATTTACTCAACCTCCACCACCTCAGCAGGCAGTGGCGGTGGATTGACATCCCCTTCCGAGAAATCCAGTTTGACTTGATCTTTTTCATCCAAATCCACAGTAACCCGACCACCCGTCACCAAACGGCCAAACAATAATTCATCAGCCAAGGCTTTGCGGATCAAGTCTTGAATCAATCGTGACATTGGCCGCGCGCCCATCAAGGGGTCAAAGCCTTTCTTGGCCAGATACTGCCGCAAATGACTGGTGAAAATCGCTTCGACTTTTTTCTCATGCAATTGCTCTTCCAGTTGCATGATGAATTTATCGACCACGCGCAAGATGACCTCTTCATCCAATGCCCGGAAGCTGATGATGGCATCCAGACGATTGCGGAATTCTGGCGTAAACATACGCTTGATATCAGCCATTTCATCGCCCGCTTCTTTGCTGTCGGTAAAGCCAATCGCGCGTTTTTGCAGGCTCTCAGCCCCGGCATTGGTGGTCATCACGATAATCACATTGCGGAAATCCGCCTTGCGCCCATTGTTATCGGTCAGCGTGCCATGATCCATTACCTGCAACAGGATATTGAATACATCGGGATGTGCTTTTTCGATTTCATCCAGCAACAAAACCGCGTGCGGTTTCTTGGTAATGGCTTCGGTCAGCAAACCACCCTGGTCAAAACCGATATAGCCCGGTGGCGCACCAATCAGGCGGCTCACGGCATGCCGCTCCATGTATTCCGACATGTCGAAGCGGATCAACTCAATGCCCATGATGAAGGCCAATTGCTTGGCCACCTCGGTTTTACCCACACCAGTTGGTCCGGAGAACAGGAAGGAGCCAATCGGCTTGTCGGTTTTGCGCAAACCCGCG
>JBKJLF010000238.1:0-3764 GCA_046597185.1 Burkholderiaceae bacterium
GCCTGGTCTGTGGTCAACGCGGCAATTTCACCCGTGGTCAAGGCCGAAACGGCTGCTGTACCAAAGGCGACCACCTGCCCAGTAGTGAGTGCCGCAAAATTCGCAGTAGATAATGCCGCCACTTGCGCGGTTTTTAATGCAGCCACATCAACGGTTTCCAACGCCACAGCCTGATCGCTGGTCAGCGCCCCGATTTGTGCCGTCGTCAGAACGCCGACTTGTGCCGTGCCCAATCCAATAACTTGATCCGTGGTCAATGCCGCAACATTGCTGGTACTCAAAGCACCAATCGCGCCCGTGCTCAAAGCGGCCACGGCGGCAGTGGTCAATTGCACAATTTGTGCGGTATTCAAAGCTGCAACCTGTGAACTACGCAAGACGCTCGCTTGTGATGTCGTAATCAATCCGGCTTGATCCGTCGTCAATGCGCCAATTTGATTGGTCAGCAATGCCGCGATCTGAACAGTCCGAAATACCGGAATCTGATCTGAAGTAAGTGCCTGAACCTGGGAGGTCGTAAGCGCAACGATATCGACTGTACCCAATGAGACTATCTGCGCCGTTGTAAGTGCCTGAATTTGCGCGGTCGTGAAGCTACTGATTATTGAGCTCATTTTGCTTTCTCCTAAGAACCGCTTTCAACGGCTTCCGAATGATTATTTTTAACAGCACATTTTAAAGCTTGTTAAGCAGTGGAACCTTGCCTGCCACAAACACCAAATTGCCACAACGCCAGTTTGCATAGCAAGCTCCCTTGCGAGGGCTTACATGCTTATCGTCAACTATACCTATAACTTGAGCCTTATCCAGCCACAGAACAACACAAAAACCCGAAAATAGCGTGGACGTTTTAGTAACTTATTTCATTTCCACGTGGAAATATAATCTCAGGCTATCGCATCCAAAACTCCTAAAGCTACATTCAATCGAGATGTTGTTTATTTGAATCACATTGACGCATGGGAACCTTATCGGCAAAACGGAGGGGAATCTGAGGTGAAATGACGAAATCCATTTAAATAAGCTTGCATAAAAGAAAAAACAGCCCACGTTGAGGTGGGCTGCTGAAGACATATATATTAGTGAGTGATTACAGGCGGAAAGTGGTGCCTGCACTCCATGGGCCATTGCCAAAGCTGTTAAAGCCTTGCACAGTCCAGGTGTACGAGCCTGCGCTCAAGTTGACGCCTGTAATGGTACACAAGCCAAATGCACCATCGCAACCAGCCTGGGCCGCTGTGTAGGTAGTGATGACACCGTTAACACTGAGGCGATAGGAAGTTGCACCGAGGATGGGCTTCCAGGTGTAGAGCGGGGTGTTTGAGGTGACCGGGCTGATGGTGGTGGGCGTCATGGAAGGCGCAACACCTGCATAGCCAACGACACTAACGGGGAATGGGTAGGCCAGCGTATCACCTGCTCCCAATTGCCCGCTACTATTAGCGCCCCAGCATTGGATATTTGGGCTAATAATCGCACAACTCATATTATGCCCAGCAGCAACAACACTGGCCAGACCAGCCAGACCAGTCACAGATGTTGGTACGTTGCGATTAATCTTATCACCCGTGCCTAATTGCCCTGCCCCATTAGCGCCTCAACATTTAACTTCGCCCGTTGCCAGAACCACACAACTGCTGTTCGCCATACCGCTGGCGGCAAGTGAGGCCACGCCCGAACCCAAACCATTCACTGGAACCGGGACGGCAGAACTAGTCGTACCGCCATTGCCAAGCTGCATGGAACTATTCAAACCCCAACATTTAACGGCCCCGGTCGTGCTTTTATAACAAACATGACTCCCCCCAGCAACAACCGTCGCAGCATCACTGACGCCAACAACATCAACCCGGATCGTACTGTTTACCGTCCCACCATTGCCAAGCTGGCCACTGGTGCCCAGACCCCAACATTGAATACCGCCTGTAGTCAGCCTGGCACAAGCATGCATCGAACCAACGGCAATATCAACTGCGTTGGCAATGCCAGGGATACTCACCGCAAATAAACTGTTTGTTGCCTGCCCATTAGCAAGCGCGCCGCCCCAACACTTAACACCACCCGAGGCCAGTACTGCGCATGCCGCCCCACCTACGGCAATCGCAGTAGCGCCGCTTACACCAGGTACATCCACAGGCGAATTACTCGATGCAGTTGTTCCGTTGCCTAACAGCCCATTACTGTTAATCCCCCAGCATTTGACCGTGCCAGCGGCAGTAATTACACAAGCCGTGCTATCCCCCGTCGCAAGAGCACTGACTCCGCTTGTCAAACCCAATACATCAACTGGCTTACTACTAAAGCTAATTGCCAAGCCAGTTCCCAACTGCCCGTTACCACCAACACCCCAGCACTGCACGCCGCCAGCTGTTGTCAATACACAATTAAAATCCCCCCCGGCCCTGATTGCCGCAGCCCCAGCCGCACTTGCAGGCGTTGCCACCAACGTCGCCATCAACACCAACCCAGCCTGCACGCCACGCGCAAGCAAGGTTGCACCAGCCAACCATTTCAACTTCAAATTCTTAACCATCAAATTTCCTCCAAATAGCACACAAATTGAGCCAATACCATTTTTAATGGCCGCCCACCAATTTTTATGATTCTCATCAATCACTTGTCAGCAAAAGCCATGCGCGGCAAGCAATTCAATCGCACCCATCACATCTGGCAATCGCTAAAAAATATAGATGCCATGAAAAACTATTTCCCAATCGCCCGACACTGATTTTCACAACTGTTACGCAACCAAATCGATCAAATTGTGCTGGTATAAATTTCAATCTTACTTTTTCAACCCGAAAATCAAGCGACACGCCACCGCCAAACACGCCAGAACAGGCGCTACAAGCGCGCCCAATCTGCGCATTTTTAGATGACAAAAAAATTAAATTAGCCCTAAAGTTTTAGAAAACCACGCCGATTAACGGGGCACAGTTTTGAAATTTAAGGGCAAAAATAAAAAATTAACTTACTGAATTTAATAAACTTTTCGGACGAGCTTCCGTTACACAACCCAGCAGCGGTTTAATTGTCTCAAAGCAGGAGAGGCAGACCAAAGTGAACGGCACGTAGCCTGTATCGAAAAACTTAGTCTGGAGAATTAAAATGACTTCCAATATCAACACAAACGTCGCATCACTGAATGCACAACGCAACCTTAATGTTTCACAAAGCTCCCTGTCAACCACGTTGCAACGTTTGTCTTCCGGCTTGCGTATTAATAGCGCCAAAGACGACGCCGCAGGTTTGGCGATTTCTGAGCGTTTTACTTCGCAGATTAAAGGCTTGAATCAGGCAGCCCGTAACGCTAACGACGGTATTTCTTTAGCGCAAACGGCTGAAGGTGGTTTATCCACTGCCGGCGATCTGTTACAACGGGTTCGTGAATTGGCGGTTCAATCAGCCAACGGTAGTAACTCGACCTCGGATCGTGCTTCTCTGCAAGGCGAAACTTTGCAACTGACGCAGGAACTAAACCGGGTTGCCAACACTACCCAGTTCAACGGCCAAAACGTCCTCGACGGTTCATTAACATCATCGCAATTTCAGGTCGGTGCCAATGCCAACCAAACCATTTCGGTTAGCGTCGGCAGTGCCAAAGCAACCGATATCGGCAACAATTTGATTCAACACGGCGATACCGACATTGCTGGTTCAATTTCGTCATCTGTTGTTGGCGTCACCAACACAGTAACCGCACAGACGCTGACACTCAACGGCAATGGTTCAAGCTCCACGGTGGGTGTTAACGCTGGCGAAAG
>JBKJLF010000446.1:0-11656 GCA_046597185.1 Burkholderiaceae bacterium
AACCCGATCTGCCTTGCCAGCCAGGCGTTTGATTTTGGTATCATTTTCATGCGCGATCAAAACCGGATGCACATTCGACAAACCACTTTTCGCCAAACGCGGTTTGAGCTTGGCCAGGCGTTTTTCGGAAATATCAAACGCATATAAACGTCCGGTATTGCGCATTAAAGCGCCCAGGGCCAGGGTTTTACCGCCTGCACCGGCACAAAAATCGACCACCATTTCGCTGCGTTTCGCACCCACGATCAGTGCCAGCAGTTGGCTGCCTTCATCTTGCACTTCAATCGCGCCATCTTTGAATAGCGGCAGATTTTGCAAAGCGGGTTTTTTCAGAATGCGCAAACCCAGTGGTGAAAACGGGGTGGGCGTGCATAAAATCGGCGCTTTGGCCAATTCTTCGGCCACTTGTTCGCGATTGGCTTTAATGGTATTGACGCGCAAATCGAGCGGCGCAGGCTGGTTCAGGGCATCGGACAAGGCGAGCATTTGCTCTTGACCGTATTGTGCGGTCCACAATTCCAACAGCCAGGCGGGCAAATTGGCACGCAAATTAATCGACAGCAAGCTGCGATCAATTTGCACCATACGTTCCAGCCAGGCCACTTCGATCTCGGAGAGGCCGGGAATGGCTTCCACACCCACGGTATCGGCCAAGCCCAGCAAAACCAGGCGGCGGATGGTGGCACCACTGCCCGCTTCAGCAAAATCAGTAAAGAACGAACGATAGCGCAAGACGGTATAGATGGCTTCGGCCATCACGCCGCGCTCACGCGAGCCCAGCTTGGGGTGTTCGCGGAAATAGCGCGACAAGGCCCCGTCAGCAGGGGAGGAAAAATTCAATACTTCGCGCAAAGCCAATTCGGCATGTTGTACAACGGCGGGGGCAATTCTCATGATGCATCTTTCAAAATGGCAGCCAACGGGACAATGTGGGCTACCGGAGGGGCAATGTTTGCTGCGGGTGGGACAATGTGCGCTGCAGGAGCGGCAACGTGACTATCTTGATTGGAATGAAACGATGGTTCGGGCTGGACTTCAACCCGACCATCAATCACGCTCAATTGATCGTACACAAACCAGCGTACCGCACGCGGATAAAGTTGATGTTCTTGCTGCAATACTCGCTGGGCCAGGCTATCGGGCGTATCGCCGCTGAACACGGGCACCGCAGCTTGCGCCACAATCGGGCCATGATCAAGCTGGGCTGTCACAAAATGCACGGTGGCACCATGCAACTTGACGCCCGCCTGCAAGGCTTGCTCGTGCGTATGCAAACCAACGAAGGACGGTAATAAGGATGGGTGGATATTCATCAGGCGGTTTTCGTAATGCTCGACGAAGGACGCGCCCAAAATCCGCATAAAACCCGCCAGCACCACTAAATCGGGTTGATATCCATCAATCACTTGCTGCAAAGCGGCATCGAAGGCAGCGCGGTTGGGGTAGGCTTTATTGGCGACCACGGCGGTCGCAATCCCTTGCCCGACAGCAAACTGCAAACCACCCGCATCAGCTTGATTGCTGATAACGGCGGCAATGCGCGCAGGCCAGGATTCGTTTTGGGCGGCACGCACAATGGCTTCCATATTGCTGCCGCGCCCGGAAATAAGAATAACAATTTTTTTCATAGCGCGCATTGTACAGGTTTGTAGGGCTTTAGTTCAAAGGAAAAAAGTAAGATGATGTGAATAGGCCGCATACAAGAATCAATAACTATCCAAAAATCGTAGTTTTGGTGCAATTATAGCACTACAATAAGTCTACCGAACATATCTTATGAACAGGCATCCAGAAAATTGTCTTTTTAAAATATTTCATATTACATATTAATTTACAGATAATGCCACTTGAAAGTAGCACATTATAATACGTTACATCTTGTTGCCAGTGATTCGAGCGTCGTTGACAAAAAACGACTACTATACAATCACTTAACCACAGGAGCATGCAATGAATATTCGAGCCACACTCATCACTTCCGTTTTCGGCTTGGTCGCCGCGTCGGCAGTCAGCGCGGCTGATTTTGAGGATTTCGCAAAAGTCACCAGCGTCACGCCACAGGTCGAACAAATCAATCGGCCACGGCAAGACTGCCGCACTGAAATTGTACCAGTCCAACGTCAGGTTCAAACCAATCAAGCCGGTGCCACGCATAATACTGGCGCTGCCATCGTCGGTGGCATTGCTGGCGCGCTGATTGGCCGCCAGGTTGGCCATGGCGATGGCCGCTCTGCGGCGACGGCTGCGGGTGCCATCATCGGTGCCATTTCCGGCGACCGAATGGAAAACAATAGCAATGCCCAGGCCGCCACTGAAACCATTACCACCGAGCAAGAAGTTAAACGCTGCCGCATGGTGGATCACTGGGAATCGCGCAATACGGGCTACAACGTGACTTATGATTACAAAGGGCGACAGTACACATCATTGCTCAGTTATGATCCGGGCACGCGTTTAAGGGTGAATGTGGTGGTAACCCCTGCGCAATAAGCCTTGAACTGCACAAAGTCAAAGGTCAGGCAAACGTCATCAGATGCTTGCCTGACCTAATTAATTTGCCTCACTTACCGGATTTATTTCGATGCTTTGCAGCGCTGATTGCGCTTCCGCCAGATCGCTACAATCTGGTACTGGCAAGCGCAAGGTAAAACACGTTCCCACCCCCACTCGCGAACGCACGCTGATAGAGCCATGATGCTGCTCCATAATCCCGAACGCCACCGACAAACCCATTCCCATGCCCTGCCCTACACCTTTGGTGGTAAAAAACGGATCAAAGAGTTGATTCAGATGTTGCGCCGGAATACCCACCCCGTTATCATCAAATTCAAGCACCAAAAACGCGTCTTCAAAAAAACTGCGT
The DNA here is from genome assembly GCA_046597185.1 of Burkholderiaceae bacterium. GTDB lineage: Bacteria > Pseudomonadota > Gammaproteobacteria > Burkholderiales > Burkholderiaceae_D > CAMBDR01. The sequence continues at coordinate 2,864 of JBKJLF010000446.1, forward strand.
ATCACCAGGCGGCCAGCAACTTGCGCGCGCAGTTCGGGTGGGCGAAGCAAGATGGCCTGCCAGGCATTCACCACCAAATTCATAAACACTTGATTTAATTGCGCCGGAGAACATTCCAGCAGCGGATTGGCGGCCAAATCGCATTCAATCTGCATTCCCTCGGCGCATTGACCACTGAGCAAATGAATAGTCGCACGCAAACTGTCGGCGACCCGGACTGACTTGACATCCGATTCTTCCAGCCGCGAAAAAGTACGCAAGTCTTTCACCAAATCACGAATGCGCTCGGTGCCTTCGCTAATGGCCGCCAAAGAACCACCCAGAGTCGCAAAATGCTGATTCAATAATTCGATAATATCGGGCGTCGCATCCTCACCCGCCAATTGTAATAACACATCGTGAAATCGCGCTAATTGCTGCGCCATATTGTAGCTGCCAACCAGAGCAAAATTGGTGGGATTGTTAATTTCATGCGCAACCCCCGCCGTCAAGGTGCCCAGCGATGCCAATTTGGCCTGATGCAATAATTCTGCCTGTTGCTTGCGTAACTGGCGCGTAGCCTGCTCAATTTGCCGCTCCAGCTCGCGCTGCCTGCCGCGCAATACGCGGGTGCGCAGGTACGAGGCTTGCCACAACAAGGCCATGCCCACCACAGCACAGGTCAGATACCAATACCAGGTCTGATACCATGCCGGATTAACCTGTAGCGGCAGTACCCGCTCCGTCTCAGTCCATTCACCATTGCGGTTGGAACCACGCATGCGCAAACGATAACTACCCGGCGACAAATTGGTGTACGAAATACTGCGCCGACTGGCATCGGTTTCAATCCAGTCGGTATCATAACCATCCATCCGATAGGCATAGCGGTTCAATGCGGGGGCAGAATAATCGAGCGCGGCAAATTCAACGCTCAAGCTGTTGGCCCCGGAATCAAGCTGCAAAGGCAATAACTTTGTTAGCGGTTGATTCAGCGCACTGGCATTGATCGGTTTGCCTTTAATGCGAACATCGGTAATCAATACAGGTGGTTGAAATTGCCAGGCTTGGCGCTGCATCGGTTGCACCACGGTTAGACCGCCTGCGCCACCAAACAATAAATCGCCTTCTTTGGTCGTGACCCCGGCACCACTCCAATAACCTGAAATATGCGCCCCTTCTGCCGCACGTAGCACCGACACCTTCAGGGAATCGAGGTTGATACTGACCAAACCCGCGTCGGTACTGGCCCAAATTTGGCCGTTTTGATCGCTCAGTATTTTATCCACATTCATATTCGGCAAGCCTTCACTCAAGCCCAGGCGCTGAAACCTGGGCTTGCCATCGAGGTTTTGCATGATCGCGATGCCGCCACCTTGGGAAGCAACCCAAAGCCGCCCTTTTTTATCGATCAGCAAATCTGAAATCAAACTCGCCGCCAAAGCCTGCGAGTCGGCTGGCTCTGCCAGAATTTTTTGTGGTTCCTTATACGGCAGCACCCGATTCAAACCATTACGAGTGCCAACCCATAAACCATCAAAACCATCACTCAAGATGACGCTCACTCTGGCATCACTCAGATTTTCCAAACCGGGCGGACGCCAAAAGCTGGCGGGGCCGCCATCGGCGGCGGCATGGTACTGCCATAAGCCGTCGCTACTGGTTCCAACCCAAAGCGTTTTGCCATCAAAAAACAGTGCGCGCACCCCCTCTTCGCTGGCTCGCTCCCTGATCGCCAGCCGATGTAAATTGCTACCATCGGCATCGGCTTGATACAAGCCACGATCCGTACCAATATACACTTGCCCCTTATTGTCTTGCGCCAGTGCATTGACTCGCCCGGGCGGCAAGGCACTCAGGGGCCGGGTTTGATCAATGCGCAAAGCACCCACCCGGCCTTGCCGTGCATCGAAAATATCAACGCCATTATTACCCAGCCCGAGCCAAATACGCCCATCGGCGGCCTCCAGGACGCAACGTACATCCACATCCGACACGCCGTCAGGGCGATGCCCACCGAGTAGACTGATCACGCTGGTTTGTTGCGGGTCAAACATTTGCAAGCCCCGATGACCGCCTAGCCACAATAAGCCGGAGCGATCACGCAGCATCGCCATAATGTTGTTATGCGCCAGACTGGCCGGAATGGAGGCTTCATTGACAATGCGGCGCATGATTTGGCGCGTACTGTCCCAAGCCACAATGCCATGGCCAAAGGTGCCAATCCAAATCTGGTCGGGGCCAAGATTGATGATATGGGTGACCCATTCACGCGTCAGTGCGGTCGATCCGGGTTTGGCTTTTTCTTCGACCGGAACAAATTTATTTGCATCTGACGGCAAAAACCAGGCACCATACTGCCTCGACCCCAGCCAAATCACACCTTGCGCATCTTGCATCAGAAATGAAATCTGGGCCGCTTTTCCATCAGCAAACGGTAAGCTTTGCACTTCCCAGGCGCGACTATTTGGCTTGCGACGCAATAATGATTGTCGGGTGCCCGCCCAAAAATACCCTTTCTTATCGATCATCAGCGCGGTGACGCCCGATTTCATCGGCGTCGATTCAATTTTATTCGTGGAAAACTGTAAATGATCGATCCCGGCAGCGGTGCCGATCCACAGCCCGTTGCTGTCATCATCCAGCAAGGCATGCACGGCAACATGAGACAAGCCCGGAGACAACCCCGGCCGCCCCGCCCGATACACCACAAATTGATCTTTTACCTTGTCATACATGGCCAAACCAGCACTACTGGTGCCTACCCATAATCGCCCAAGGCGATCGGTATGCAGCACTTCGACATAGCTATCCGGTAAAGAATTGGGGTCTTTTGGATTTTGTTGATAATGTTTGAAGCGGTAGCCATCCCAACGCGACAAGCCGCCTTGGGTGCCGACCCATATGTAACCATCGCCATCTTGCGCCAACGCCGTGACGATTTCATGCACCAGACCTTGCTCCGTGCTCCAATGCTGAAACAGCGTATCGCCCAAGCCACGCCAGCTTGGAATCGGTGGAATCGACGCAAGCGATGCGCTGGTGCCTTGCGCCAGCACATTTGCGCCTGGCAAAACCACTGTCAGCAACATCCAGGCCAAAAAACTGGCCAAAAAACTGGCCAAGAAAGCCGACAAAGAGCACACCCGCCTGTGCTTGGCGCATTGAATACGGACAACGAACAAAAACATCGACTCCCCAATCACAAACAGATGCAAATGGCCATGATTTTACCCTGTTTGATCCCGGTGCAACAAAGGCAAGCGAATACTAAAACAACTACCTTCCCCAATTTGAGAACACACTTTGATTTCACCACCGTGTTTTTTGACAATTCCATATGAAATCGACAAACCCATACCCATGCCTTCCCCCACTGAACGGGTGGTAAAAAAGGGATCAAAGATATGTTCAATACAAGCGGGCGCAATACCAACCCCGTTATCTTCGAATTCCAGCACCAAAACGCCTGGCTCGACAAAGCTGCGCACAATCAGGCTACCAGAGCTTTCCTGCTGCGCGGCCTGCGGGCGACTTTGAATCGCCTGGCAAGCATTCACAACCAAATGCATAAAGACTTGATTCAATTGCGCTGGCCAACATTCCAATTCCGGGTTATCGGTCAAATCGAGCCGGATATCGACTTTGTCCACATATTGGGTACGCACCAGATTCACGGTCGCTTGCAAACTGTCGGCGATGCGCACCGCTTTCCAATCGGCCTCATCCAGCCGCGAAAAGGTACGCAAATCCTTGACTAGCTCCCGAATTCGCCCGGTTCCCTCGCTGATCGAGGCCAGCGATTCATGCAGGCAATCAAAACGCTGCTGCAAACTGACGAGCAATTCCGACGGGGCTTCCGGCCCGGCCAATAGCCATAAATAGCGCTGCAATTCTTGCAATTGCTCGCCCAAATTATAGGCACCGACAAAGGCAAAATTGGCGGGATTGTTAATTTCATGTGCCACACCCGCCGTTAAGGTGCCCAGCGAGGCAATTTTTGCCTGTTGCACCAGTTGTACCTGGGTGTCGCGCAAATGACTCAAGGCCGTTTCAAGCTGAGCATTGCTTTGTTGTAATTCCTGATGGGAAATTTCCAGATCGGCATTAGCATGATTTAAAGCATCATTCGAATCATGTAATTCGACATTGGTAATCAACACCAATTCTTGTTGGCTCTCCAGTTGCCTGGTTCGTTGTTCAACAATCTGTTGCAAAACCCGCTCACGTTGGCGTAATACCCTGGTGCGCAACTGAATCATCATCATGAAGGCAATCGCTGCCAACAGCATCCACAAAACCCGCCACCACCAACGCTGATACCAAAAGGGTAAGACCTGAATAGGCAGCACCATTTCTTTAGGGCTCCACTGTCCATTCCGGTTTGAGCCACGCAAACGCAATTTGTAGCTGCCCGGTGGCAGATTGGCATAGCTTACCATGCGTCGATTGGCATCGGTTTCAATCCAATCCTTATCCCAATCATCCAGCCGATACGCATAACGGTTGCGCTCGCTGGCCGAAAAATCGAGCGCAGAAAATTCTGCCGTAAAACTATTCGAATCAGCCGGAATCATGAGTTCGGCCGTCCTGTTTTGATCGCCGCTTTGATCGCCGCTTTGATCGGAATTAATGTAATTTGCCATCACCGCGCGCCCCATCACCCGCATTTCACTCAAAACCACGGGCGGTTGATAATTCCATGGTGAAAAATATTGCGGCTGAACCAGGGTTAAGCCACTATCGCCACCAAATAGCAATTCCCCGTTAGGCGCACGCGCCGCCGAAGCCACCCAATAGGTGCGAACTGCAACACCGTCGGCGCGCTTCATCGATTTCACAGAAAAATCTTTCAAATCGATACGCGCCAAACCATCATCGGTGCTCACCCACATATTACCTGCCAGATCTTGCAAGATGGCATTCACATTGGCACTGGGTAAGCCATGTTCAATGCCAATCCGCCGAAAACGTGGCTTGCCAGCTGCGGTCAACATCATATGCAAGCCCCCGCTGGTCGTGCCAACCCAAAGCCGCCCCTGCTGATCAAAATAGAGGCTGCTGATATAGCCATTTGCCAAACCGGAGGGGTTCCACAATTCGGGTAAAATCTGCTCTACCCGAACACCATCCGGGCCAATTCGATTCAAACCATTTTTAGCGCCCACCCAAAGACTGCCGTCGGCTGCCAGACACAAGGCTTTAACCGCCACATCACTTAAATTAAGTTTTAAACGACGACTTTTTTCCAAATGGTTTGTATCAATTTGCCACAAGCCATCCGGCCCGCCCCCCATCAACATATCGCCCTTAAAAAGCAACTGCAACATTGATTCATTCGGATCACGGTCGGCAATGGCGACTCGTTCAAACTTTTTGGCGCTTAAATCGGTTCGATATAAGCCACGGCCGCTACCGATATACACGATACCTTTGTGGTCGGCAACGATGGAGCCAATTTGAGCATGGGGCAGCGCATGCTCTTCGTTTAAAGGATCGGCGTGCACGCGCTGTATCTGCGCACTTCCGGGTGTAAGAATGTCGATACCATCTTGCCCCATGCCGAGCCAGATGCGTCCATCCGGCAAAACATTCACCGAAAACACATCGCCCGCCCTCAAGCGGTCAGCCCGTCCAACCGCACCAAACAAGGTAGACACAGTTTTTTGCCCCGGATCATGGCTACTCACGCCATGGTTGCTCGCCACCCACATAATGCCTGACTGGTCGCGCAACATACCCCATATGGTATCGTCCAATAAGCTGGCAGCAATCGATTGATCATGCGAAATATGTCGGCCACCCGACTCCACCTGCTGCAAATCAAGTTCCACAACCCCATTGCCATCGGTGCCTACCCACAACTGGCCATGCTTGGTTTCAACAAAACTGGTCACATAGTATTTGCCATGCTTTGCTTCTCCAGCCAAACTCACGCTACTGGCCTGAATTGAATTGGCCTCAGCCAGAAACGTGCCATGCCTCATGGTGCCGAACCACATGCGATTCATGCTGTCCTGATAGATACAAGAGACGATCGGCGTGGTCGAAGCGGGCAATAGCACCGGTTGAAATCCGCTGTTCCCGCTCACGCCCGGTGCCCGCCGCACCACGCCTTTGTCGGTTGCCACCCACAACCAGCCATCACGACTAACCACGCTGGCATGGATCGAATTATCCGGCAAACTGCTGATTTCGTTGGCGCGATGTTGCAAGTGTTCGATCAAGCGCCCATCATGCCCCAAGCGCCACAGGCCAGATTCGGCCGCAATCCAGACCCCATCGGCACCATCGTCCGAAATCGAACCAATGACGCCGCGTACCTTGGTTGGAATCGTTTGTAATTGATCCAATTTTCGTTGATAACGCGTGACCGTACCATCATACATCCCCACCCAAATATCGCCATGACGATCACGATGCAATGTCGCAACATAATTACTCGGCAACGCATTTTGATCTGCCAAGGTATTGCGAAACACGCGAAAGCGATAGCCATCCCAACGCGTCAGTCCGTCTTGCGTACCAAACCATAAAAAACCATCGCCATCTTGTGCAATAGCAGTCACCACTTGTTGCGGCAAGCCCTGCTCCAGACCCAAATGCGCAAAGGTGGTATCGGTTAATAAGGGCCACAAAGGCGACGGTTGTGCTACAGCGATTCCGCAAAAATACAACAAAAGACAAGCCAGTAATCCAGCCTTTGCATGCAGGTACACCTGCGCCTGCCCATACATATGGCAAAACCGAATCGGTGTAGCGATTACCTGCATATCAGCCTCATTAACTTGGGAACCACTCTCCAGCCGTTGGCGTAAATATCGAGTAACTAATTTAGTCTTACCATCGCAAACCAGCCATAACTTGCGCCCTCTTTTAGCCCCTTGGGATCATTTACCCATCCCACAACCATGAACCCATGATTTGAGCATAGCACCGAAATCAAAGTAAAAAACATCTGTGCCAACACCCGCCTGATTGTGCTATCTTTATCAAACACTTGAAAAAATAACAGCATTAACGTAACATCTGGCGATCCTTGAATCTGCCCTGTTTCGAGCACCCATTATTACCCACGCTCCCAAATAGTCACACCGTCAATTATCTGGAATCAAAGCATGAAACGACGTACTCTTTTATTATCGACCGCAGGCATGGCCGCATTTACTGGTTTTGCACTTCGCCCCGGTGAGCGCGGTGCGCCGCATTTGTCGTATTTTCAGGATTTAAGTAAGCTGTTACGCCAACATGCAAGTGGCACACCGGCCCTGATCATCGACCGCCAGCAAATGCTGAAAAATGCAGCCATTGTACAAGGCCATATTGTGAATAAAATCGCCGTGCGGCTGGTGAGCAAATCCTTATCTTGCCTGCCCTTGCTGGATGTGCTGATGCAAACCATGCAAACCCGCCGCTTGATGGTATTTAACTTGCCGCAATTATTGCAACTGGCCAGCGAGCGCCCCGATACCGATTTACTGCTGGGCAAACCGCTCCCCGTGGCGGCGGCGGCACAGTTTTACCGGCAATTCAAGAGTGCGCGTTTTGCGCCACACCAGCAATTGCAATGGCTGATCGATACACCGCAGCGGTTGCAACAATACCGCAATTTGGCGCGCGGCCAGGGTTTGCGCTTGCGGGTGAATCTGGAAATCGATGTCGGCTTGCATCGCGGCGGCATTGCGGATCTGGCCAGCTTGCATGCGATATTGGATATATTAAAAAACGAGCCTGCCTTGGTATGGTCGGGCATGATGGGCTACGATGCCCACGTTGGCAAATTGCCGCTTGCCAGCATGCGCAACGACGCCTTGCAACATGTGAATCTGGTGTACCAGCAGATGTTGCACGCAGCGCGTAACAAATTGGGGCAACAGGCACTGACCTTGAATGTCGGCGGCTCGCCTACCTATCGCTTGCACGACGGCAGCGCCAGTGCCAATGAAGTGGCGCTCGGTTCTGCAATGCTCAAACCGGGTGATTTCGACACCGATTTATTGCAAGACCTGTCCCCGGCGTGCTACATCGCCACCCCGGTATTGAAGGCTCAGGCGCAATTTCAGATGCCGTATGGGGTACAGGGTTTAAGTGATATGGCACGGGCATGGGATATAAATCAACGGCGCGCTTATTTTGTGTACGGCGGCAATTGGTTGGCCGACCCAATTTCACCGCACGGCTTACAGGCCAGCGGCTTGTATGGTAACTCGTCCAACCAGCAAGTGCTGCTCGGTTCAGGCATGCAGCAATTACAGGTGGACGATTTTATCTTTTTCCGGCCACGCCAAAGCGAAGCCGTGCTCTTGCAGTTTGGTGCCATTGCGGTGCTGGATCAGGGCAAGCTGAGCGAATTTTGGCAACCGATGGCGGCCTTGCCGTAAACGCTGGCCCACAACACCACCAACCACACCAACACCGACATCATTCGAGTTCATCGTTTTGCCCCTTTGCAATCGGCTTGGGTATCAGCTCACGATACCCGAAGTCCGCCGGCATGAGACTCCCGGTAGCAGCATTCAGATTTCAGAAATGAGTTTGCTATAGTCCGTTCCAGATTGGTTTGACGAAATAATTTCAAAAACAAATTTTTCTCAACACAATATTATTTTAAAGATGAATATACCGGACCATAAAAGGACTTACAATGAAACATTTTCTTAAAATTAGCACTATTACTGCAACACTCTTAAGCGGCGCATCAATCAGCGCACATGCCCAAACCTCGGCCCCGGCCTCTGCCTCGGCTGAATCGGGTGTGACGGTGGGTGCGGCTTTCATTATCGCGCCAGAATACCTGGGTGCCAAGAAAGAGCG
>JBKJLF010000500.1:0-11807 GCA_046597185.1 Burkholderiaceae bacterium
CATTTGTCAGAAATTGCGCTTTCTGCCTGCTTTTTGGTGGATAATCAATCAGTTGTTATTTGTTTTTTTACCTTTTCAGCGGCTGCTGAGGCCAAGGGAATGTCTAAACTTGAGTTACCGACCCATAGCCCGAGCCGAAACGGCACCGTGCCCCATTTGGCCGGATCGGCGCGGCGGATGGATTCACAGGCGCAAATCAAGGTGGCGGCGCGTTGAAATTGTTGCAAGGTGAGCAAGCGCAAGGTATAGCGCATTAACACCGCTACGCCATGTGCGCCGCTACGGCCTGCCACATCGCCTTGCAAGCGCCGCATTGCCAGCACAAACGCGGTTAAACCCAAATAGGCTTCGGTTTTGCCGCCGCCCGTGGCAAACCATAGCAAATCGGCCACGGCTTCGGTTTCGTGGCTGCGATCCGGGTGGTGCAAATCCAACAGCGCGGGCAGGTTGAGTAACACAAACGCCATTTGAAACAAGCGCCAACTGGGGCTTTTGTCTGGCTCCGCTGCCAGCGCCTGTTCTGCCGTCAATTCCTTCTTGCGCACCTTGCGCGCCAGCGTGGCATGTTGGCGTTGCAAATACATGGCGCGGTTGGCAAAGCGAAACGCTTCCAATACCAGCGGGTTTTTATCAATCAAATCGATGCCAGCTTTGATGCGTTGTAGTGCGCGGGTGCAGCGCTGCACCGAGAGCGTGGCGGCGCGCTCATGCCCGGCCAGTTTTTCGGCGGGTAGGGTGAGTTTGGCTTGTTCTGCCTTGATCCAGATGCGGTAGGCTGTTTCGATATGGCGCAAGCTGGCGATGACGCCTTCTTTGGAAAATTCGGCCAATTCCACCATATTCAGGGTCAGGCCAGCGAGGTTTTCGTCATCATCGACGGTGCGGGCGGTTTGCTGCGGCACTTCGTGGCAGGGTATCCATTCCGTTTCCACTTGCAGCGCACGCTCGCCCTTGCCTGGTGCGCGGGTGGCGTGAACCGAGACGCCGTGGCCAACGGAAAATTCGCGCTGGTGGCGGTACAACATTTCCAGCGTTTCGGTTTCTTCGCGGGTCAAGGCGTCCATTTTGCTCAAATCGACCTGGCCGCTGCTGCGCTGCACAAATACTGGTGCCTGATCGGGCGCGCTCACGGCCAGTTTGGGTTGAAAGAGCCATACATCGTCGCGCCCTTCGCTGCGTTGTTGGCGCAGTGCTTGCCCGTTGAGCATAAACAGCGACACCACCCACCCATCCGCGCTGCGGCGCATCCGCCCCTGCAACTGCACCAGCGGGTGGTCCGTGTGTAGCGGGCGCAGCGCAATTGTGCCCTCGATCAGGGGCAAGGTGAGCGCTGGTGCCTGCACGGGGATGCGCTTGCACACGGTAGCGGCTTGGCCGCTTTTATTGAGTTGGGTTTGGCTCTTGATGCGCTTGTATTGGCCCCACGTCGCTTGCACGATAATTTCGGTGGCATCTTGCGCAACCATAAAACTCAAACCCATGGCGGAAGGAAAGTAACCATGCGCGGCAGGAATCCCGCTATCGGCCTCGCCTTCATCGCCGCCTTCATCGCCGCCAGTCGCCAAACTATCTTGTAACTCGGCTTCGATATCGCTGCCCAAGGGGGCCAGCATCCCCACCAAATAGCGCCCGCTGGCGTTGTCTTCGATCTGGTCTAGCTCTTCTTCTGGCCCACCTGCCGGGCCAAGCAGATCGCGGTGTACTAGTGCTGTTAGTTCATCGCGGATGGCGGAGGGGGTGGTGGCGGGTTCGCATGTGGTCATGGTTCGGGTGCTATGGGTTGATTGGAAAAAGCCAACATAGGCTACCTAAGTCGTGCTTGGGCTACCGTGGGTTGCTTACTATAGCATTTGTAGGCGTTGGCAACGATCAAGCGGGTCTTGCCAGCGATCTTTCTTCGTGTATTTGCCTACCATTTCAACTATAATACACACAGGCACCGTCCAGCAGGCGGTTCAGTCCAACACGGTTATCTGCCGCCACTGCTGCGCGGCCTGCGCTTGCGTTTTTGGGGCGGCAGATAAACGCTATTCGTTAGGTCGCGCTCTGAATGAAACCCAATAGCATCAATTATGAAATGGCAACGACTCCAAAGCGGATGGCGTTAGGAATTGAGAGCGAGTTTCTATTTAGCATTCTCGATGCGGAAATGTCGCCAGAGGATTACTGGGGCGAACCTGATCAGCTATTTAAGTTCGCTACGATTACGAGAACTGGGAAAGCCATTTCAACTCCTTTAGGTGGGGCGGCCTATTTTGATAATGGTGTCATTGAAATTGCGACTCCACTAATCAACCTTGAAGGGCAATCTGCCTTGCGTGTGGCGCGATCACACATTGACCATATCAATTTGCTGAATCATTGGTTTCAACTGCACAAAGACATTTGTGATCAAGGAATTAGACTGTCTGGGTTTAGCACCCACTACAACATCTCTGTTCCATCCCACCTAAAATTCAGAACAGAAATTCTTTCTTCACTCGCGAAAAGTTTACTAAAAATTTTATTCGCACCTCTTCTTTTGCTGGCAACCAACGCACAAAGTACGGGAATAGGAGTCAGGAATCGTGGCGATAGACTGGAAATAACTATAGATTTTTCCCCGCATCCAGATTTATTTACCGTGACTATGGCTGCTATTTGTGGGATTGCCTATGAAATTATGCACCTTGAGTGTTTTGATGAAAAAGCCATTGAGCAACGCTATGGTATTTCTCTTTTCTCTTGCCTGGCTGTCGTTAAGCACACGTCGCGAACTGGCTGGATGGTTAAAAGCACAGGCGCACAAACAAACCCTTTTGTAACAGCTCCATCAGCGGATATTTGGCTTTGTTCAGATAACAAAAAACGTTCACTGGCTTCAGTTGCAGCAGCAATTCTTGCTAGTTTTAGGGTGTCTATTATTTTCTTTTCAAGCGTTGCCACCTTCGAAAAATCTCTTTCAATCATCTTGGGGAATTCCCCGGCGCTAAATCGTTTTGGAAGCCATCCAGCAGCGTACACGGATATTTCTCTAATCCGTTCATCGAGCGAGTTGCTTTGCAACTCTTTACAAAGAGCCAGCTATGAACGCGTTGCGATGCACGTCGCCAACGGGCATTTATTCGAAATTCGCAACCAAATTTACGTCCCAGAAAAAATCCGAGGCTGGCTGAAAATTGATGCCAAAGCACTTGATAGCGCTAAATGCACTACATTCACGTTGGATGATCTTGCGGAAACGGTTGTTCGTTGGTACTTTGGGGCGCGCGGCCTAACACTACGCTTAACCGGGCTCCGCGCTATCAAGCAGAGCGAAGCTGATTAGCTCCACGTTAGTGGTTGAAACATGGCAAGCAGTGAGATTAAAAATTCGCATCGAATACCGTATTTTATAACTTAATAATAAATATTTTTATTATTTAATTAAAAATAAATTATTTACCCATTGACTGCTTAAGTTAGTGAGCGCAACTGATTTGAAAAGGTGTATCGCTGCACACTAGGGGCAATGGGGAAATTTTTCAAATAAGTTATGCTGCATCACTTACTTGGGTGGATTGGGCAACAACCGCCTCAAAGCGGGTGCCATGAAGTTACCCAAGATTTGATCAAGAATGGGAGTTCGATTTTCTTCCCTGAATTTTCTTCACCATTTCCGCAACATCTTTAAGCCCACATCCTCGCACCAAGAATTCTTGTAGATAATAGGCTTTCGTAAAATAGGCATCCAAAACAGCATAAAGAAAGAACGTCCCGTCTTCAAATACTAATGGGATTTTTGAGCGATCCGCTTTGAAGGTTTTAATTCTTTTTTTTGCGCCAGCTCTTTGGTTGTAGTCCACAAGTCTTTTATCGTATTCTTCGTAGCTATAAAATAAATATTCATGATCGATATGAGATATTTTTATTCTCCCATCATCAAGCTCGTATTCTAAATGAATCATCTGAGTGACAACACAGTCGTCAAATATTTCGGGGTCGCCAAGGATCTCTTCAAACACAACGCTATTATCCTTCGAAAAAACCCAAACCTGGTCGCTGTAACCAATTTCATGAAATTTGTAAATCACCTCAGATGAAAATAATTCATCTTCTGAAACAGCCTGCGATTCAATTACGTCCCGGAATACATGTGGAAAACTGTCGTTGAAAATATTTTGAATTTTGGGGGGCACAGCAACTTGATCTGTTCCCAATAGTATTCTTATGTGCTGATCTGACTCTATAGGGTCTTGGGATCTAGCCAGTAATGCCAAATCATTAATGTAGCCGCGTTGCTTAGAATCGACTAAAAGTTGAAGAAGTGCTTCTTGCCCCTCAACGATGAATTGAATATTATTCTTGGTATCAATTATTCTCGAAGGTCGAGCCACAAATATTTCAGCATCATTGGCTACAGAAAAAAGATCATATTTCCTGAATTGCTGATCAGTCTTTTCAATATCAATATCTATATTTCTATAATATTGATATATCAAATTTTCTTTAGGTTTAGTTCGATTGTATTTTTTTTCAGACGACAAAGCCCGCGAAAATTTTTCATATGCAATCCCGAGCAGATAGGTGTAAAAATAATTCTTCTCGGTCTGGTTTTTAGAAGGATTTTTAAGGAATGGAAGAATTATGGATTGATAGATAGCATTTGCGTTTTCCGCCAATGTTTCAAATGATAAGTTTTTTAAATTCTTCTCATTGAATTCAATTAAAATAGCCTCCTGTTTCTGATTAAATGAATTATTTAATGAATTGACATAATGTTCATTAATTTTCACTTCAAGCTTCTGTTTTTCAAATTCGACAAGCTCTTTCCCAAGCGCGCCATGCTCCAAAAGATGAACAACACTCGGCAATACTTTGGAAAATAAAAATTCATTGTCATCTAAAAATTCCTGCCCAATAGGTGAAAACTTCCCTACTCCAGAATAATCTCCTGCCAAGGCTTTGCGTAAATCTAGATTTTCACCATTTTTTAATTCATAAAAAAAATCATTGATCAAATCGGATGGATTCTTTTCGGACATAAGGTAGCCTCTTTCGTTATTTTCAATACGGCATCTGGCCTATCGTTCTTAAAACAGTTCAAAATTTGGCCCCGGTGCAGTGATTTTTTTCTTCCCCTTTGCCGCTTGCTTCACTACCGCCTGTGCCTTGGTCTTTTCAGCTTCCAGCGCCTGCTCTTGCGCGAAGCGTTCATGGTTCAATGCCAACAATCTATCGAGCACTTCTCGTCTTGCTGATTCGGAAATGGTGTAGCGCAAGCCTTGTTTGGTTTCATGAAAGCCGTGTCCCAGTGATAGGTCTTGCCAGCCGTAAGCAGCGGCGACGGCTTCATCCATTTCCTTGTGTAGCGCGCGCAGTTGGGCGATGTCGGGGCTGGTTTCTTCCGGGTTGTGGAAGCGGTTATAGGTTTTGGTCAAGCCTTCGTTACGTGCTTGCATGATGGTTTGGCGGTGGGTGTAGTAGCGTTCGCCTATGGATTCGAGAGCGGCATAGTCTTCGGGAAACGGATAAGTGTCAAAACAATCTGATGGCGTATATCGTTGATCTTTTTTAAGGCTAGATGAATATTCATTCAACCATACTTCGTGAAAGTTTGTCTGCAAATTTGTAAAGGCTCTGTATGTATCAATTGGAAACACAATGCACATCATACTAAATACTTGCACAGTTTCAACGAATGATGGGGCATGCGTGCGACTTACTTGCGCACGCACGAGCGCCTTGGAAAAATTTGCCGTTTTGGAATATAGCTCGTGGCGTAATCGTTCATATAACCACCATTTTTCTCTCGCGGCAGTGCTATAGCGGTTCTTTTCACGTTCAGGTCGTACACGGTCTTCGACAATCGCTAACAAATCTGGGTAATCTGCGGCAACATAATCCGGGTAATCTTCGGGTACGATACCTTGCTGCAACCATTCCTTCTGTATTTTGCTATCTGCAATAACCCATTGCCCAATTCCAGCAACACGCTTGAGCGGCCAATCAAAAAAATTGATCACCCAGCGACTAGGGGTTTGATCCGGGCGTGAATTCAAATCTTCACCATTCAAATACGGAAACAAGCAATCCCGGTTTTTTTGATCCTTGGCGATCAAGGCAGCGGCTTCTTCCGGTTCCAATACAAACCCCATGCCAAGGACGATGGAACCTTAAAACGATTTCTTTTCATTGGCGCGTAAACGATAAGGGGTACCTGCCACGCTACCCGGTTTCGTCAACATGGCACTAATACTGGTAACTTGTTGCTCATCCAGCTTGCAAGTACCCAGCCAATCCCCCCGACGCAGCCACACATGCGCCACTTCCAGTGCGGCAACACCTGGCCACGGCGTAGAAGGAATGGCACGCGCAATGCATATGTCCCGAGCCAGCAATTGTTCCAATCCTACCTCCCGCGTATCGCCCTGTGCAATGGTATTGGTCGCCAACAAGCCCGCCATACCGCCACGTTTGAGCAAATGCCCCACTCGCAAGAAAAAATAGGCGCACAAATCAGCGCTGCCTTTTTTACCGCCAGCCAAATTAGCCAGCAAATAATCGCGGTAATCCGTTCCCATTAAGCCAGTGATTTTTTGCTCGCCAATAAACGGCGGATTCCCCACAAACGCATCAAACCCGCCCTTGGCAATAATTTCAGGATACGCCAAGGCCCAATGAAAACTGCGCCGTGCGCCAAGTTGTTCGCGGGCATAGGCTTGCAAGGGCTGCAAGCCTTGCGTCCAATACGCCATCATTTTTTCGGCCAGCATTTGCCGGGTGCTGATATAGGTTTTGCCGCGCAAGCCTTTGAGTTCCAGCGCCAGCAACACGTCTGCCGCTGCATTTAATTTGGCGACGGCTTCTTCGGCTTGTTGGTATAACGCCATTTTGAGCTGTAACTGCTCCGGCGTATCGCTGGGCATGTCTTCCAGCTTTTCACGTTTGTTTTGCGCTTCCTCAACATGCCGCCATAAGTTACCGGTTTCAAACGCGGTTTGCGGCACGCCTTCTGGGCGCAGGGTAAAGTCTTCCAGTTGTTTTTTGTCGGTAATGCCCAGTAGCGAATCACCACACTTGAAGGCATGATCCAAAAACGTGAAGGGGCGGGTGGCATCGACGGTAATCAACCACAGCGAGAGCTTAGCCATTTCCACCGCCATCGGGTTGATATCCACCCCATACAGGCAGCGGTCGGCAATGGCGCGGCAGGCGATGGCGTAGCGCTCTTTGGCGTCTTGCGGTAACAGGCGCTCGCTGGCATGGCCTTGCGATGGCGTTGCCAGCGGCGTCACCAATAATTGGCCGCTTTGCTCTTCATGCGCCCATGCCTCGCACAGGCGTTCGGCCAAATAGCGGCAGGTTTGCACTAAAAACGCGCCAGAACCCATCGCCATATCACACACCCGCAGCGCCAAGATTTCGCTGGCGGTTTTTAACTGCCATTGGGCGTGCGCCACGCCTTGCGCCGGGCCGTGGTACACCAAAGGTTCCAAAGTGTGGCGCACAATCGGCTCGGTCAGGCTGGGGGGCGTGTAGTGCGTGCCGCTGCTGCGCCGCGCAGTGCCACTGGTAACATAGACGCGGCCAGCCAACACCACCATCGGTTTATCAAATGAATCAAGCCGCAGCAGCTTCGCATACGGGTACACGCGGGCCAGCAAGGCGCGCTCTTGCGCGCAGGCGAGCAAGAGCTTGTGCGCATCCGGCACGCTGGTGGCGGCCAGGTCTTTGCGCAAACTGGCGGCGGCGCGTCCGGTTTCTTGTTGTAAAAACGCGACTAAAGCGTCTGATCCTTGTTCCGCCAAGGTTTCAAGCTGCGCCAGCGCCAGCTCGGCATCTTTGCCGTTCGCCCCTTTTAAGCCCAGCACCACGTCACTGGCGCGCACGGCGGTGTGATCGAGCAAGCCTTCATACACATGGCCGATTTGCTCTACCCCCAGCGTGCGAAAAGAAACGCGGCGGGTTTCTTTCTGCGTGCCTTGCTGCGCCCCTTGCTTGGCGCGCAAGCGTTGCAGCGAATTGAGCAAATGCAATACCACGCGGTTGTTCACCGCCAAGGGCTGGGCTTGGCTATGCCGCCAAGCACTGCCCGCGCTGCGCCCTTCCAAAAACGGGTAGCGCTCAGGGTCAAACAGTGAGCCGCCATAGGCGGGCATGGCTAAATCTTGATGCTGGATGCCGCCATGCACGGCGCGAAAGGTCGCCAGCAGGCGCACCCAGGCATCACAACGGCGTTCCAAAATTTCTTCGCCGTGGCGGTCGGCCACTTCCTGCAATTGTTCTTGCAAGGTGGAAACGGCGTAATTGTCGTCATACAGTGCTTCGCCCAAATGCAGCAGGCCGCGCTCTTCGGCGGAAAACAAAAACACCAACCGCATCATCACCGCCAGCGCCGCTTCGTATTGCTGGGCGGGCACTACGGCTTGCAGCAGTTGCCGCGTATTGGGGCTATCGAGCGCATCAAACGAATGCACCAGCACCGCCACCGCTTCGCGCACTTGTTGCCCAAGCTGGTCGGTTACGTCTTGCTGGTCGTTGGCGCTGTCGTTGAGCAAGGCTAACAGCGTCGCTTCCTGCGTCACATTAAACAGGCGGCGTGTCCCCATTAGCGAATGAAAGGCGCGCAGAGTGATCGGCTCATCGAACCATAATTGGCTATACCATGAGGCGTAGCCCGTGGCTTGGCCGCGTGGCGCATACACCAGCATCCATTGTTCGCCATTGCTGATCAAACCTAGGGCCACATCGCTGGCGTGCAGCAATTCCATCATGCGGGTGGCAGGGCTGGCGCGCCAATGCTTGCCGGGTACGGGTTTATCGAGTGGCTGGCCGGGCGGATAGCTTTGGATCAGTAATTGCGCTTGCCCGGCGGGGAGATAGCCATGTTGGGCGGGGGCGAGTAAGGCCCATTCGGGGCGTAAGGTTTCGCCCATTTCTGGCAGCTTAGCGCACAGGGCGGGCGGCAGGCTTTGGTTTTGCGCCAGCAGGAGGGCCGGGTAGCCTAAGAGTTGCTGCAATACATGGCACAGCCAGGCATGCTGTCTGCCGGGCGCATCGGCTTGGGCGCGCCAGGCTTCATATTGTTCACGCAGCAGCTTGGCTTGCACGGCATCGCGCGCTTCAAGCTCATGCGGGAAGGCGCGCAGCAAGACCGGCAGCGAAACGAAGGGGCCGGAGATGTCAATCAAGCTATGCCAATCGGCGTGGTGGTGGGCGACATGCTTCATGCCCGGCCCCCAATAATGGCGGCCACGGCTTTGCGCGGAATCAACCAAGTCACGGCAACCGGAAACAGGCGTGCGCTGGGGTTGGCAAAGCGTTGCCGCAAATTGGCCGCTTCACGCGCAATTTCAGCAGGTATTGCATCGTGGCGTTGTTGCAAGGCCTCCAGATCACGTTCGCGCTGTTGTTGGCCGGGTTCATCGTCGCCCAGATCGAGGCGCAATTGCGGATCAACCTCACGCGCCAATTCGGCGTGGATGGCGCGTTGTAAGTCTTGCAAAATGCTGGTGAGCTTGTTCACTTCTTTTTCTGCCAATTCGGTAAAGGTTTTTTCCAGATTTTTGGTGCGCTCGATTTGGCGCGCGTCCAGTGCGGCGTGCAGCGGTTCTTGCAGTTTATACCATAATTTTTGCAAAGTGGCTTGCAATTCTTCGGCAATATCCACCTGATTCATCGCTTGCAAGGCGTGGCGGGTTTCGCCAACATTTAAGCGCCGAAAGCGCCCATGCTGGATTTCGCCCCCGGCGCAAATGATTTCTTCATGCAATCGTTGGTTGTCGCCGCCCAACACCACGATGCGGGCGTGCGCCAACACCACCGGGTGCGCCAGCGCGGCGTCATCCACGGTGCAAGCGCATACGCGCGACAGGTGGCGCGTGCTGTCGTCTTGCGCGCTGGTGGCCCAAATTTCGGCCCGCAACAGGCGCAGGCACATTTGCACCAGACGGTGGTTTAAGTGCGCTAACACCACATCGTCGCGCCCGTTGGACAAGGCCGGGTCAAACACAATCGGACGTGGCTGCTTGGTGTGCGGATGCGCCAGACCATCGGTACAGTGCGCCCAACTCAATTGCATGGGCGCAAGTTGAAACACCGGGCTGCGGGTGCGCACGCCTTGCGGGTCAGGCCAGATGCCGGGCAAGCTGACGGGGATTAATGGTGGCTGTTGCGCCAAGGCCAAGCCCACCCGCACCACGTTTTCTATCGCCTCGGGCGTCATGTCCAGTTCGTTACGGGTGTCATCCAATTGCTGCGCCAATTTTTCCAATTGCTCGCGCAGTTTGCGATCCAATTTGAGTAAGGCGCGCACCGGTTCGGCGTCCTGTTCGGCGCGGCGGGTGTCCAAGTGCTGGCGGCGGCCCAGCATGGCTTCTTCAACCTGACTGGCGATTACCGGGCCAACCTTGCCCAAGTCTTCGCGGATGGTTTCTACCTTGAGCGCGGCGCGCATTAAAAATTCCAGATCGGCTTCCAGTTCGCCGACTTTGCCAGTGACGTTGGCTTGGTCAAAG
This sequence comes from Burkholderiaceae bacterium, assembly GCA_046597185.1. Taxonomy (GTDB): domain Bacteria; phylum Pseudomonadota; class Gammaproteobacteria; order Burkholderiales; family Burkholderiaceae_D; genus CAMBDR01. The sequence goes on from JBKJLF010000500.1 coordinate 10,479, forward strand.
CCGCTACCAACGAAGTGGAAGATTTCGACCGTGGCGGCCTTTTGCCCGTGGCGGTCGATGCGGCCATTGCGCTGTTCCATCCGGTTCGGGTTCCACGGTATTTCCATATGAACCAGCTTATTGCAATGGTTTTGCAAGTTCACGCCTTCAGAGGCAGCATCGGTGGCGAGCAAAATGCGCACGCCCGATTGATCCGGGTGGGCCTGAAAGGCGGCTTTGATTTTTTCGCGCTGCTCGTTATCCATGCCGCCATATATCATGGCTAGCCGCTCATTGCGCGCAAAACCTTCGTGTGCCAGCAATTCATATAGCCATTTTTGGGTAGCGCGGTATTCGGTGAAGATAATCACCCGTTCTTGTCCCCATTGGCCTTGCGGTCGCACATGCAAGTTCAGCCATTGCACCAGTGTGCGCTCTTTGCTGTCGGCGCCATCGCTGCTATGGCTGCTATGGCTGGCAAATTGCTGTAGTTGCGCCAGCGGGATTTGCTCTTCGGCTGAGATGTTGCCCAAGGCATGGCTCAGTGTACCGCCGACACCAGTTCATGCTCGCAGGTGGCGTACCAATGCTGCATGGCTTCGCGCTTGGGTCCCGTGACGAACAACGCAACCAAGGCACGGGTAACGACATAGCACGTAACCATTAATAGCGCGCCGCATTGCGCACCGCATCCATGACCGACGACCCCATCGGCACGCTCGCGCTCGCCTCGACCAACTCGGCGGCAAACGCGGCACGGCACCATTTTTCAGTGTGAATGAGTAACGCGCCATCCGCCGTTATGTGCGCTTACACTGTATCACCCTCCTTCAGCCCGAATTGCCGCACCACGACCGCAGGGCTACGTAAGGCGAGGCTGTTACCCCATTTTGCGATAGACAAGTCCATTGTGCTGTCCCATAGTTATACGTGGATGTATATCCATTATAGTTAGATTTTGGTCGCTTGCAATCGTTGGAGCATTAATCCAATGCTAACCGATACGCGTCGGCGCTGGATGCCAAGCAATCGCAACACTGCGCAAAGGACGATTGGCCTGCGCAATATCCGAGAGCGGCGGCGTGCGCGTGAGATCGGCGTGATTGGTCAAAAAGGTAAGCAAGGCGCTAGTGTGATGAAAAATGCTTATTGGGGGCAGTTCGTGTGGCCGCGCGGGTAACGCAGGCGTGCGGTCGAGGCCGCGTTGCTGCGGTGCGCTGCTGCGGGAATGCAGCGGCCTATGTCTTTGGGCGCATTGTACACCTGCACATGTTGCTCGCGTATTGCGCTACCGCACCATGGGCAAGAAGTTAATTGCAAGGGTGTGCCCGCTGGGCCGGGTCTGCCGCC
>JBKJLF010000717.1:0-2924 GCA_046597185.1 Burkholderiaceae bacterium
GCGGGCGAAATTAATTGCTGACCCCGACCATTCGGAAGATGAAGATCGATTCATTCTTTTGGGCTATAGCTCAAGCATGCGTCTTTTGGTTGTATGCCATTGTTACCGTACAGACGAAAGCATTATCCGGATAATTTCCGCACGGAAGGCTAGCCGTCACGAAGCCGCTTTTTACCGAAGGTGAAATCATGAGAGATGAATACGATTTTTCGAAAGCAAGCAAAAATCCCTACGCTTCACAACTCAAAAAGCAAATCACTATCCGACTTGATCAGGAAAGTATTGATTACTTCAAATCTATTTCAGAAGGCATCGGCATTCCATATCAAAGCCTTATCAATCTATATCTTCGTGATTGCGTAGCATCACACCGTAAGTTGAACCTCAAGTGGAAATGAAACTTAAATAGCCATTTTTGCAATTCATTATCTGACGACTGGGGCCAATGCAAAGTAGCATGCACGGGAGCGGACCTGCGGGTACGGGTAATGCGGGTACACCCCACGCAACGCCAGCGCCATGCGCAACAACCTCAAGCCCACAGACATGACCCCGCCCCCTCAAAAAAAAACGCCACACAACCCTTGCCTAAATTTATGAAGTCGTTTAGTATTACCGAACTAAAATGTGGCTCAGACCACAACGCACTGAATTTGAATAACTGACGCAAGTCACTATTCATTTACGAGACAGTCATTGATCAACATAAATCAAGACTGAAAAATCAGGGTTCGCCCCATATCAAAATAAGATAGAGAGACAATTCAATGAAAAATGCAATTCGCGTGGTCGCACGTCCGGCAGTTCTCGCTCTTTTGGTCGCCAGCACCTTGGGTTTCAGCAACACCAGCATGGCCGCAGGCAATAAAGTTTGGATCACCGTGGGCGATGAAGCCTACACCCATTTGCAAGCCCTGGCCCCCAGCGCCAAGGCTACCGACAGCAAAGTCATCAACAATGGCAACAGCGGTTTGGTGAAACAGGAAAAAGTGCATCTGGTACAAGTCGATGAAGCCTTACTACCGGCTTTTTCAGAATCACTGCATAACAAATCGCACCGCTGCGGTGGCTTTGCCTTCCACCCTACCCAAGCTGCGGGCCATGCTGCACTGAACCAAACCCTGGCCGCGCCGTCGCTGGCTGCCGTGCGCCCCAGCTACACACTGGACAACGCAACCACCGTCAACGCCGTTTTGCCCTTAATGACGGACAGCAATATCGCCCAAACCATTATCGACCTCTCCACCGGTTTTAAAAACCGCTATTACACCACCAGCGGCGGCACCGGGGCCTCTACCTGGATCATGAACAAATGGCAAGCCATGGCCACCAGCGCGGGCCGCACCGATATTTCGGTCGCGCAATTTACCCACCCCAGTTGGGCGCAAAAGTCGGTCATTCTCACCATTAACGGCACTGATAACGCCAGTGAAGTGGTGGTCATCGGTGGCCATCTGGATTCCATCAACTCCGCCGGCACCACCGAAACCACGGTAGCACCGGGGGCCGATGATGATGCGTCCGGCATTGCCAGCATGACCGAAGCCTACCGCGCCATGTTGGCCAATGGCTTCAAACCACGCCGCACCATCAAGTTTATGGCTTACGCGGCGGAAGAAGTGGGCCTACGCGGTTCGGCCGAAATTGCGGCCAATTTCAAGGCCAATAACGTCAACGTGGTGGGTGTGATGCAGTTGGACATGACCAATTTTAAAGGTGCCACCAACGATATCTACATCTTTACCGACTATACCGACAGCGCGCAAAATACCTTCGTCGAAAACCTGATCAAAACCTATCAACCCACCCTCACCATTGGTCGCGACGTGTGTAATTATGGCTGTTCGGATCATGCCTCCTGGACCAGCAATGGCTATTATGCGTCGATGCCGTTTGAATCCTCATTTGCGGGTGACAACAAAAACATCCACACCGTCAACGACACCTTTGCCAACTCCGGCAACCAAGCCTTGCACGCCTTAAAGTTTGCCAAGCTGGCCGCCTCGTTTGCGATTGAATTGGGCAGCGATGGCCCCGGCGTGCTGCCACCAGCAGACAAGGTCGAGAAATTTACCGGTAGCCTGACAAGAGGTGCCAGCAAATCGTTCGGCCCCTTTAAAGTGGGTGCAGGTGGCGCAATCAAGGCCAGCACTACCGGCACGGGTGATATTGATTTGTACGTGCGCAAAACCAGCGTACCAACCACCAGCACCTACGATTGTAAATCGACAGGCTCCACCGCCACCGAAACCTGCAGCGTCAACTATGCCGCCAATGGTGATGCGTATGTTTTGGTGTATGGCTATAGCGCGGGCAATTACAGCCTGACGGTTAGCTACCGTCCGCAATAAGCCGTAACCCGCAGTCAGGAATCAAGCCCAAGGGGAAAATGGATCGTAGGCCCACGCTCCCCTTGGGTTCTGCTTATTTTTTCAGATAAGCATCCAGCGCGGCGCGCCCGATTGATGGGTCATCGGTAAACACGCCATCGACCCCGGCTTGTAAAAATAGTGTTATTTCCGCTGCCAAATCGCCACGCTGAGTGAGCGAAGTAACCTCCCCCTTGCGCAAACTGGCTGGCAAAAACGGGTTTTCCGGGCGGAAGGTATAGGGGTGCAAAACCAGACCTGCTGCATGCGCATCGCGTACCAGATCGGTCGGCGTGCCCAAATTGTTTTGTGCATCGCGTGGAATAATCATATCCTTGGCGGGGCCAACGCCATTGGCATAGAGCGCCACTTCACGCAAACCGCTTGCACTGGCAATATCAGCATAGGTGCGGCTATCTGCAGCCAGACGAAAATCTTCCGGCTTACCCGAGGCAGACAAAAGCTGAACAATGGGCAAATCGGTCATGGCACGGATCTCTTTCAAATTCGCCACTTCAAACGATTGGATAAACACCGGCGCTTTCAAGCCACGAT
>JBKJLF010000814.1:0-8702 GCA_046597185.1 Burkholderiaceae bacterium
ACTCCTTGTTGACCTATGAGCGCATCAGTCCATCGTTTCGTTCAGAAAACGGATTTATCAGTCAAGCTGGGCATGAACGGGTCGCGGCAGACTTGACTTTGCGTCTGGGTAAATTCGGCTGGTTTGATCATGTGCATCCTTATGTTAGTTTGGCCCAGATTGGTGCGCTCGGTAGCAATACTGTCTCGCGAACCATTCATCCAGCCGTTCTTTTTCTTGGGCCTTATAGTACGGGCTTACTGTTTGAGTCCCATTTTGATCAAATCAGACTTGACGCCTTGGACAAGGAGCACCATTTGCACCAACTTTTAGTTAGCTTTAAAATAAGACCAAGTGCTTCGGTCAGTCTGATCAAACTTGATGCAGAATTGGGCCGACGGCTCGACTACACCAGCGGCACTGTCGGGCCAGGCCTGCGCTTGTTTGGTGATTTCCGCCTTCGATTGGGACGACAAAACGAGGTTGCCATTACCTACAACAAGGAACGCATTGACACCGCCAATCATGTGCATATTCTCACTGACGAAAATCTTCAATTTATTTATAGTCGCGGCATTTCATCAACTAGTTGGTTGCGCTTGATCTTGCAAGCGGGTTTGACCGATAGGAGGCTACCTGATCAACCCAACAGCATGAATAGTAGCCGCAAGGATGTTTTATCTCTGGTTTATAGTGCACAACCCTTGACCAATTTGGAGGTAAATAGTGGCGTTACAATTGGGGGTACAAGAGAAAACCACTTATTGACAACCAAGGTCAAAGAGATTTTCATCAAATCAATCATGCGCTTTTAAGCACTGTTCATGGCTCATGGCGGCTACCCAAGGCAATCACATCAAATCTCAATTGCCGTTGGCCCAAGTACGGGAGCAAGATATTCATGTTAGCGGTGGTGCAAAACCGCATAAATATGGCGCATTCGTGTAATTGCCAAGTACCATTAAAAAAAGCCCGACTGAAGGCTAAGTGTGCCGTCGTAATGGTTTTGAATGATTTTCGTAGCTACTCTGTTTAAATGCAAGTTTTATTACGGTGTTGCGGCACTATTATTTTGATGGTATGAGGATTGAAACAGCGTCGGTCGTGTTGGGGGTATAAAGGCTACCCATGGTTACACCCGCAGTTGATCGCGGGTGAGGATTGAAGCTATTGAATTGGTTAAACTGGCATTGGGTAGCTAATAGTTTCATCGTTTTAAAGAAATGAGTAACAGTCCTGCTGCACTCCCAACGGTGTTATGATTGGCATTTTCCTGCCAACCGCAAATAAGGTGCCAAAATGGTAAAGCCGATCTCCAAAAAGAAGGTAACAAAGCCGAAAGTAAAAACAAGGCCTACGATCAGTCATGGTGGGAAAAAAATTGAAATTCCCTTGATGACTGGGCCAGTTGGTGCAAGTAATCCAGATCTACAGGGGAAGTTTCAAATCTTTAATGCCCCTGCTGATGTACAAATTGTCGATTATTATTTGAGCCAATTGGCAGAGATTAAATTTCTGAGTGTCAGTTGTGCGCCTGTGGAAAAGCCAAATGACAAGGTCATTCAGGCTGCCGATGTCGTGCAATGCTGGGACACCAATCGTGATGCTGCTATCAAAGCTTTTCAAAATAAAATGACAGGTTTGAATGATTTGGACGAAATAAAATATGGCATCATCAAACCGGATGGCCCGACGCTAAAAGCGCTTGTCGATTATGGGGACATTGCAGAAAAATTGGCGGCACTGAAAACGAAACCAAGCAATGCCATTGATTACACGCATATGGGCGGTTTTGACCGACAACTATTCGCAAATGCCCTGGAGCAAAGAAAAGACTTAAATATTTATTTCCAGGTAAGGTTCAATTCAACAACGGTTAACAATGCATGGTCATTGGTTCAATTAATGCAGGCAGATTACCTGATTATTGATATCCGCTGGATGGCTTACATGCTGGCAACGGCATTTTGGGAAGCGTCCCATACCGTCAAAATTCAAGTGCCGAAACTCGATAAGAAAAAGCAACCTATGCTGAATAAAGACCAAACGCCCATTCTCATCAATAAGGACGTATGGGAGGTCATGGTGCCAATCGACGAAATATCGCCCGCAGATAGTCGGCGCTACAAAGCGCCAGTTAAAGTCCAACTGATCACCGCCGCTGATATGGCCGCGTTACGCAAAGCAGCACCAAAAATTCCCGATGTGACAGGCGGTGCTTGGGTCATCGAACAAGACGGCAACCAATTTGTTATTGCCTCAAACGGGCGGCAAGTGTGGCAGAGCAAAAATGCGGCAATGGGTGCCAATTTTTCCGAGGCAGAATCGGCTACCTTTAAAGCTGCGACGGGGGTTGAACAGCGTTATTATGGGCGCGGCTATGTCCAACTGACTTGGTGGGCGAACTACATTTCTACCGCATTTGCCATCGGAATGGGATTTGATTTACTGCTTGATCCCGAGCTTGTGAAACAACCTGCAATCGCCTATAAAATCATGGCACACTGCATGCGAACGGGTGATGGCTTTGCTAACAATCATAAATTCGCAGATTACTTTTATGGCGGCACAAAAAATTATGCACAGGCACGCCGCATGGTGAATGGCGTCGATCACAAGGATGAAATTGCGGATATTGCAGTATTATTCGAGCGAATTTTGTTCGAGGCAAAGCAATGAGGCTCTTTCGCAATTCATTGGCGGTGGTAATCATTGCGGCTTGTTGTGCCGTACAGGCAGCAGTTGTCATACCAAGCTGCATTAATTCTCAGGCTGATATGGCGCAAGTAGCGCCCAAGCCCGAACCAGTGCGCAGCTACCCGCTTGATGATGGGCGATGGATCGATGTAAAAGGTAAAGTCATCTCGCAGCCAGACACGACGCCGCCGCAAACGGCGAATCCAAAATGCAGCCCCGAGCCACACAAGGATGCTGCTTCCGGCAATATGGGCTTTGTGCTGGAAGGCGGTGTTTGGGCGGTACTGCCACAGTTTAAGCATGCCCGGCCATTCAAAGAAGGGCGCGCCGTAGTCACATTGCCTTTGTCAGGTAACGCTCAGCAAAATACACAGCAGTCCACTTGCAGCTATATTACCCTTGATGGCCAGCAACTCAAGCAGCGTTTTCAAACCTGCGGCGACTTCAATAACGGCGTCGCCTATGTTGTCAAAAGCGATGATACCTTTGCGATGATTAACCTCAACGGTGACGACCTTATCGAAAACACCCAGGCGGCACGCTGGAACCACGCAACGGCGACCATGTCGGCGGGCCTGATTGCGCTGCTTGAGCAAGACAGTGGTAAGGTGGGCTACGCCAATGGAAAAGGCGAGTGGGTGATCAAACCACAATTTGCACAAGGATTTGAACATCACGAGGGGCTCGCCGCAGTGGCAATGCAAGAAGATGGCAAAATCGGCTTTATTGATAGACAGGGGCGCGTTGTCTTACCATTTAAATACGGCAGCAATGCAGGCGACCCCCCGTTTTTTAAGGCCAACCGGGCCTTACTGGCAAAGGATAATGATTGGCCAAGAACCAATCTGGATGCGCCCGCGAAGCTTGGTTTTATTGATAAAAATGGCCGCTGGATCATCGCACCAAAATACAGCGGCGGCAAATCATTTTCAGGCGAACTGGCCCATATGTATATTGGTGACAAAGAATATTACATTGATTTAATGGGGCGGCAGGTCTGGCCGAAAAAGTAAACACTTTGCAGGCGATGCAGCCGCCGCAAGTGGCAGGGGAGGGTGGCGCTGCTACCCTCAATTTTTCGCTTTCGGATACGGCAAATACACCGAAAACCTGCTACCCACGCCCGCCGTACTTTGCACATCAATGCGGCCCTGATGTTTGTCGATGATTTTCTTGACCGTATCCAAACCCAGGCCACTGCCTTCGCCCACCGCTTTGGTGGTAAAGAAGGCCTCAAAAATGCGCTCGCGGATGTCTTCGGCAATGCCGCAGCCGCTATCTTGTACCGACACCACCGCACAATCGCCTTCGCGCCGGATCTGCAACACCAGGCGGCCTTTATAATTCATCGCCTGCAAGGCATTATGGATCAAATGGGTCCACACTTGATTAAGTTCATCCGGCAGGCAAACAATCGGCTCGATTTCATCAAACTCGCACACCAGTTCAATCGTGTTTTTGATTTGACTCTGGTATAAGGTTAAGATCGCTTCCATCCCTTCGCGTAAATCCGCCGGAATCATTGCGCCATTGTGGCTACTACCCGAAAAAGTCTTGAGCACAAACACGATTTTGGAAATCCGCTCCACCGCCTGATTGATGTTGCTGCTGTTGCTGATGATGGCGCTCAAATTGCCGGCCGTTTGCAAGATGAAGGGCGCTTGCGGGTGGCGCAGCAGCGGTAGAATTTCCTCAATGATGGGCTGGGCGCGCAAGTGTACCAAAATCGCCGCCTGATGATCGCTAATGATGATGCCAGCCTGCTCAAGCTGGCTGCAAACCTCACGCCGCATGGCGCGCTCCTCCCGGCTGGTGAGCACTTGCACGTCAGCCTGCGCCTGCCCCAGCATCAGCAGAAATAGCCGCTCCTCCAGTGCCGACAACAGCTTGAATAACTGTGGTAGCTCAACCAGCGACTTTTCCAGTGCATCGCTAATATTGCGCCCGGACGATTTCATAGCCCCCAGCGGGGTGTTGATTTCATGCGCGACATTGGCCACCAATTGGCCGAGCGAGGCCATTTTTTCTGATTGAATCAGGTGCGCTTGCGTGTCTTTCAAATGCTGATGGGTGGCCGCCAGTTGGTTGTGCGAATCGGCCAGTTCGGCATGGGCAGCGGAATTGGAGAGCGCAATCGCGGTATAACTGGCCAGCACACGCAAAAATTCAAGCTGGTCGTTGTTGTAGGCATGTTGCCTCGGGCTTTGCACACTCAGGCAGCCGATCATGCGCTGCTCAACCAGCAAGGGCAGGTAGACCACGGTTTCCATGGCCTTACCCGTCTTGGGCGGTAAAATTGTGTTGACATACTGGAGTAAGCCGGATCGGGTTAAAGCGATCAGCTCGCGCTTCTCACGCACGCACCAGACTGCCAGACGGCCATGGTCGCTCATCGGCACAATGGTGTGGCGATTGCGCCGTCCATTTTCAATTTCGTAGACAAAGGTAATGTGCGCTTGTTGCTGGTCATACAGGCCGATTAAAAATACATGCGCATCCAGCCGTGCACTGATTTGCTTCCAGACCCGCTCAAAGGCTTGCTCGGTATCGAGCGTGGAAGTTAATTCCTGGCCGATTTCACCCAGTTTTAAAATGTCCGCCGTGCGTGCCCGAATCAACATTTTCAGATTGCGGATATGCCACTGAACTATGCCGTAGACCATACCACCAAGCGTACACAACGCCAGGGCCATAAACCATCCGCTTTGCCACCAAGCCGGCAATACTCGCACGCCAATCGCCAGTTCGTGCCCACTCCACACCCCCAGCCGGTTGCTGGCGCGTACTTGCAAGGTGTACTGGCCGGGCCACAAATTGCCATAGGCGGCGCTGCGGTGGTCGGCGTCGGTGTTGATCCAGTCGTTTTCGTAACCTTGCAGCCGATATTGGTAACGGTTTTTACTTGGCTCGGCATAGTCAAGGACGGCAAATTCAAGCGCGAAATGTCGCTGTTCCGGCGTAAAGGTGAGGCTGGCGGGACCAACCAATGGCTTGGCCAACCCCTGCGGTGCGACCGCTGTACCATTGATTTTCAACTCGGTCACCACCAGCGGCGCGGCGTAATCATCTGCCTTGAAGCGCGCCGGGTCGATGATGGCCAGCCCCTTGGTGCCGCCAAAAAACAGCAAACCGTCACGGGTTTGGCCATAAGAACCATACCAACCCACGCCGATATCCATGCCATCGCCCCGGTTGATCGGGGTGATGCGCATGTTGACAGGGTCAATCATCACTTGCTCGGTCCAAATCCGGCCAGAGCGGTCTTCCAATAAATTATTGCCCAAATTCCTGTCGGGCTCACCAAGCTGTTGGCTGATATGTTCAAACCGGGCCAGTTTGCCATCCCAATCCAGCAAACGCTCCAGCCCTTTGTCGGTGGCTACCCATAGCCGATCATGGCTGTCAAACAACAAGCATTTGATAAAGTTGGAAATCAGGCCGGTCGGCTTGTCAGGTGCGGCAGGAATCGCGATCAAGCCCTTGCGCCCTGGTTCCTGCAGCCACAAACCGTTTATGCCGCCAATCCAGATGCGGCCTTGCCGGTCTTCGGCCAGGGCATAGACATCGCCTTGCATTGGCTTGCCATATTCATCGGAAAGGGTTTCAAACCGCGCTTGGGATGGGCCGGATTGCCAGCGTGCCACGCCGCGAAGAGTGCCAACCCACAGACTACCATCCCGTGTCACTAAAAACTTGTGCACCAACTGGTTCGGCAAACCCGGCACCGCCCCCCAGGCTTGGGTGCCAGGCAGTTGTCGCACCACCCCGGCTTGTTGCGTACCAGCCCAGATTGCGCCATCCGGAGTTTGCGCCAGCGCAAATACCGTCGCGTCCGGCAAGCCCCCGGTTTGGCCCGGGCCAGTTTCTTTTCGGTAGCCGCCAATCAGGCCTTGCTCGCGCGTCATGATATCAATCCCGTTGCCTTTGCTGCCCAGCAGGAGTTGGCCGTTGGCCAGTTCCAGAATACTGTGCACATCCGGGTGACTCAATCCTGCCGGGCGGCTCGGGCTGTGGCGCACCATGCGCAGCATGGTGTTATTGGCATTCATGCGCTGCAAACCACCGCCCCAGGTGCCGATCCATAACCAACCGGCCCGGTCAAGCAGCAAGGGTTTAAGGCTATCGTGGGCCAGACTGTCGGCCAGCGTGACATCATGGCGCAACTGTTGCAGCACGCGACCATCTGCGGCGCTTACCATATTGATCCCACCGCCATGGGTGGCCAGCCAGATTTGGTCGGGTTTCACCTGGATAATACCTCTGACCCACACATTACTTAATTTGTCCGGCACCAGCCAGTGTAGTTGTTGCGAGTTTGGGGCCAGCCAGGCTGCACCGTGTTGACTGGTACCCAGCCACAGCTTGCCGTCCTGCGCTTGAAACAGGGTTTGAATGCTTTGCCCACGGGTGATGGTTTCAAAACTTTTGCCGTCTGGCGCGAGTTTTTGCAAACCACTGTTGCCTCCTACCCACAAACGGCCTTGTTTATCGAATAACAGGCTCAGTATCTGGCCCTCTTGCAGGCTGTGCGGGTCGGTCGCGTCGTGTCGGAAATGGTGAAAGGTTTTGCTATTGCGCGGCAAATAATCCAGCCCCTGGTCGGTCGCGATCCACATCCCACCTTGTCCATCTTCGGCGATGGCCGAAATCTTCCCGGCAGCGAGGCTGGTTGCTTGCTCGTTGGCATGCTGAAAATGTTCAAAGTGTTCCGTGCCAGGGTCAAACACCGAAATGCCATTGCTGACGCTGCCAACCCAAAGCCGCCCATCCTTGGCGGCGCACAAGGCCGATACAAAATCGGCTGCCAATGATTCGCTGGCTGTGCTGGTATGGGTAAGCTTGCGAAAATGATAGCCGTCGTAGCGGATCAGGCCCACTTGGGTGCCGATCCAGATCAGGCCACGCGCATCCTGTGCCAGTGCGGTGATGATTTGGTCGTCAGTGGCGTGCGCATCGCGCAGGGTTTCAAAGGTCGGCTCAGTAAAGGAGAAGTCCTGCCCGGCTTTTGCAGCAAACGCTACAAGCAAACAGGCGGTCAGACACAAAATTAGCCATTGCACACGGTTCATGCCGATTTTATCCTTGAATTGAGCTGTTGAACTTTACCAGACGCAATCTGTTTGCCAACAGGTAAGTGTACTGCCTTTGCATTGCTGTTGCGCATTGTTGGACTAAAAATACGAAATTTGTAGTGGAGGGAATGACGGTTTCAAAAATCATACATTTTCACGCATTATTTGTCACTACCTTTGCTGAATTTGCACCAATTGAGCCACGGTTAGTTTTAATCAGGTATGATTTACACAAATAACCTTTTTTTGGGGGGAACACGATGGAACCATGCGCGGAATTTGACCAGATCCATATTATTTCAGACTTGCATTTGGGGGGCGTGCCGGGCAGGCAAATTTTTGGTTCGGCACCCGAACTGAATTGGTTGATTCGTCATCTGGCAGATGCCACGCCGGAAAAGCGAATCGGTTTGATCATTAACGGCGACTTTATTGATTTTCTGGCCGAAGTGCCTGCCAAACATTTTGATCCGCAGGGTGCTGTCGCGAAAATGGAGCGGGTTGCGTTAAGCGATTCAAATTTTAGCCCGGTTTTTACTTCATTACGGTATTTTTTAAGCAAACCGGGGCGCAAATTAATTATCAATTTGGGTAATCACGATCTGGAGTTGGCACTACCCTGGGTGCGCCAGCGCCTGATCCGGATTTTGACCAATGATGACGCGGCCGCCAGTGCGCGCCTTAGCCTGGTGTTCGACGGGTCGGGCGTGTTCGTCAAAGTGGGCACGAGTTCGGTGCTGTGTGTGCATGGCAATGAAGTGGACGAATGGAACCCGGCTGATTTTGAAAAGCTGCGCCAAATCGGGCGCGACTACCAATTTGGCCGCCCGGTTGAACCCTGGATTCCGAATGCAGGTTCTAAAATGGTGATTGACGTGATGAATCAGGTCAAAATCAATTATCCGTTTGTTGATTTGCTGAAACCGGAAACGGAGGGAGCGGTGCCCATTTTGG
>JBKJLF010000896.1:0-12060 GCA_046597185.1 Burkholderiaceae bacterium
CGATGTTGTTGATCAGTTCCATCATGTTCACGGTCTTGCCCACACCCGCACCACCGAACAGACCCACTTTACCGCCTTTTGCAAACGGGCAAACCAGGTCAATCACCTTGATGCCGGTTTCGAGCAAATCTTGCGATGGCGAGAGTTCGTCGTAGACCGGTGCTTTACGGTGAATCGCTGCCATTTGTTCCTGACTTACCGGGCCGCATTCATCAATCGGGTTGCCCAATACGTCCATAATACGACCCAGGGTCGCTTTACCTACTGGCACCATGATTGGTTTGCCAGTATTTTGAATCGCCATGCCACGCCGCAAACCGTCCGAAGTACCCAGCGCAATGGTACGGACAATGCCGTCGCCAAGTTGTTGTTGTACTTCCAGAGTCAATTCTGAGCCTGCCATTTTCAAGGCGTCAAACACCTTGGGCATCGCGTTGCGGGGGAATTCAACGTCCACCACAGCGCCGATACACTGAACGATTTTGCCATCAGTCATGTTCGTTCCTTCAATTTAAATTAATAATCTTTTGTGGGACAGAGCGGGCCACGCTGGTTTTAGCGAAGCGCTACTCTGTCCCCAACATTCTTACACCGCAGCCGCGCCCGCGACGATTTCCGACAATTCTTTGGTAATCGCGGCTTGACGGGTCTTGTTATAAATCAGTTTCAATTCACCAATCACATTACCCGCGTTATCGCTTGCAGATTTCATTGCCACCATCCGTGCGGATTGTTCCGAGGCCAAGTTTTCGGCCACCGACTGGTAAATCAATGCTTCGACATAGCGCACCAATAATTCATCGATCACAATTTGCGCGTCCGGTTCATACAGATAATCCCAGCTTGGGCCACCTTTGGCAGCTTGCAGCTTATCGGCGGCTAATGGCAACAATTGCTCCATCATCGATTCTTGTTTCATTGTGTTAATGAACCTGGTATAACACAAATAAACCGCATCGAGTTTGCCTTCCTGATACGCATCGAGCATGACCTTGACAGGCCCGATCAATTTGTCCAGATGTGGCACGTCGCCCAATTGAATCGCATGCGATACCACTTTGGCACCGACCCGATTCAAAAAGCCCAAACCTTTATTACCAATTGCAACGGCTTGAATTTTGTTACCCTGACCTTCGAGTTCGCGCATCTTGGCCGTTACCATGCGCAGCACGTTGGTGTTCAAACCGCCGCACAAACCTTTGTCGGTTGTGACGACGATGAAGCCAACCGCTTTCGCGTTGGTGGTTTTGGCTTTCGCCAAAAACGGATGCGTGTACTCGGGGTTTGCCCCGGCCAGATTGGCGGTGATATTCCGAATCTTGTCACTGTACGGCCGAGCGGCGCGCATCCGGTCTTGCGCTTTGCGCATTTTGGATGCGGCGACCATCTCCATCGCCTTGGTGATCTTCTTCGTATTTTCTACGCTCTTGATCTTGCCTCGTATCTCTTTGCCTACTGCCATGAGTCCTTACTCCTTTGCTGTTCTAGCATGTTGGGGACAGAGTACCGCTTCGCTTATGCCTTCGCGGCCCGCTCTGTCCCACAAGCAGTTAATATGCTCCGGACTTTTTAAAGTCAGCAATCGCAGTGGTAAGTGCAGCCTCGCCATCCTTATCCAAAGCCTTGGTCTCTTCAATCTTGGCCAGCAAAGCAGCTTGTTTGGTTTTCATGTAAGCGTGGACGCCAGCTTCGAAAGCCAGAATCTTTTTCACTTCCACATCATCCATAAAGCCTTTGTTGACGGCAAACAGGGAAACGGCCATCAGCGAAATCGGCAAAGGCGAGTATTGTGCCTGCTTCAACAATTCGGTCACGCGCGCACCACGGTCGAGCTGTTTGCGGGTCGATTCGTCGAGGTCGGAGGCAAACTGCGCAAAGGCCGCCAATTCGCGGTACTGCGCCAAGTCGGTACGAATACCGCCGGACAAGCCCTTGATGACCTTGGTTTGTGCCGCACCACCGACGCGTGAGACCGAGATACCGGCGTTAATCGCAGGACGAATACCGGCGTTAAACAGCGAGGTTTCCAGGAAGATCTGGCCGTCAGTAATCGAAATCACGTTGGTTGGCACGAAGGCCGACACGTCACCCGCCTGGGTTTCGATAATTGGCAGCGCGGTTAAGGAACCGGTTTTGCCTTTGACTTCGCCATTGGTGAATTTTTCAACGTAGTCAGGATTGACGCGCGCAGCACGCTCCAACAGACGCGAGTGCAAATAGAACACGTCACCAGGGTAAGCTTCACGACCCGGTGGACGGCGCAACAACAGCGAAATTTGACGATACGCTACCGCTTGCTTGGACAAATCATCATAAATGATCAAGGCGTCTTCGCCACGGTCACGGAAGTATTCGCCCATTGCGCAACCGGAGTACGGCGAAATGTATTGCATCGCGGCGGATTCGGAAGCGGAAGCAGCCACGACGATGGTGTATTCCATCGCGCCATGCTTTTCCAACGAACGCACGATGTTTTTGATCGACGACGCTTTTTGACCAATCGCGACGTAAATACACGTCATGCCCTGACCTTTTTGATTGATGATGGCATCAATCGCAACGGCAGTCTTACCTGTTTGACGGTCACCAATGATCAGTTCGCGCTGACCACGGCCAATTGGCACCATCGCATCAATCGATTTCAAGCCCGTTTGCATGGGCTGGGAAACAGATTGGCGGGCAATCACGCCCGGTGCGATTTTTTCGATCGGGGCCGACAGCTTGGTGGCGATTTCGCCCTTGCCGTCAATCGGCTGACCCAGCGCATTGACCACGCGGCCACGCAATTCAGGGCCGATAGGTACTTCCAAAATACGACCGGTACACTTGACGGTATCGCCTTCGGAAATGTGTTCATAGTCGCCCAAAATAACCGAGCCAACCGAATCACGCTCCAAATTCATTGCCAAACCAAAGGTATTACCGGGGAATTCCAACATTTCACCTTGCATCACATCGGACAAACCGTGGATGCGGCAAATGCCGTCGGCAACCGAGATAACGGTGCCTTGATTACGGATTTCAGCGGTGTCAGACAGCCCTTGAATGCTGCTCTTGATCAGTTCGCTGATTTCAGATGAGTTGAGTTGCATATTAACTCCTAATAGGATTGGTATTCCACAAAGCTTTATTTCTGATGAATGATGTGTTTGCTAAATTGCCTGGCGCGGTTAGGCGGCCAGGGCGACTTGCATTTGGTGCAGTTTTGAGCGCACCGAAGTGTCAAACACTTCATCGCCCACAACGACACGCACACCACCAATCAGCGATGCATCAATCTGCACCGTGCTATTTAGCTTGCGGCCAAATTTCTTTTCCAATGCAGCCACGACGGGTTGCAATTGCTCGTTGTTCATTTCAAACGCACTGGTAATCACCGCATCGGCAGCGCCTTCGTGGGCATTTTTCAATGCTGCGAATTGCGCGCCAATTTCTGGCATCAACAAAACCCGGCCATTTTTGACCAGGATTTGGATGAAATTGGTGACTTCGTTCGTTACGGGTGATTTGAGCAACTTGGCTAAAATATCTGCGACCTGTTGGTCGGAAACATTCGGGTTCTGCGCCAGTGACCTGACATCGGGATGGTCGCCTGCCTGTGCCATTTCGGACACGACTTCAGACCAAGCCGATAAATTGCCAGCTTTTGCCACGCGAAACAGCGCTTCTGCGTAAGGACGGGCGACGGTAGCGAGTTCAGCCATGATTACAGCTCGGTTGCGAGTTGAGTGAGCAACTCGGCATGAGCGGCAGCATTAACTTCACGCTTCAAAATCTGCTCGGCACCCTTTACCGCCAAACCAGCCACCTGGCTACGCAATTCTTCGCGCGCCTTGTTGACTTGTTGTTCGGCGTCGGCTTTGGCTTGCGCAATAATGCGGGCTGCTTCAGCTTGAGCGTTTTGCTTGATTTCGTCGGCGACCATTGCAGCGCGCTTTTCAGCGTCCACAATGCGTTTCTGGCCTTCATCACGGGCACCCGCCAATTCGACTTGTACACGCTTTTCTGCATCAGCCATAGCCAGCTTGCCTTTATCGGCAGCAGCCAGACCATCCGCAATTTTCTTTGCACGTTCATCGAGTGCCGCAATCAAGGGTGGCCACACGAATTTCATCGTGAAACCAGCCAAAATCAGGAACACTACTAATTGAACGATAAGTGTTGCATTTAGATTCATGGTAAATTCCTTCTCAAAATGGAAAACCGCACCCACTTGGCGTGGTGCGGCGCGTTATGAGAATCTGATTATCTGACCACGAACCCGACGCCGAATGCAAACGCCATTGCAATACCCACACCAATCAGGAACGCTGCATCGATCAGACCAGCCAGCAAAAACATTTTGGTTTGCAGTGTGTTCATCAATTCTGGTTGACGAGCCGATGCTTCAATAAATTTGCCGCCCATGATGCCAATACCGATACAAGCACCGATAGCGCCCAAACCAATGATCAGGCCGCAGGCCAAAGCGACAAAAGAATAGTGATCCATGAAAACTCCTTAGATAGTTAAAAATAAAAAAATTAAAAAACTCAAATACACCAAACCTACATTTTTACAAATTTTGTAAATCAATGACCTTCATGCGCTTGCCCAATGTACACCAGGGTCAGCATCATGAAAATAAAAGCCTGCAACGCTACCACCAAAATATGGAAAATCGCCCAGATCGAACCGGCAATAATATGCATCCCTACGCCCCACCAGGTAGCAGTCGCACCCAACATCGCGATCAACAGGAAGATCAGTTCGCCCGCATACATATTGCCGTACAACCGCATACCGAGCGACACGGTTTTGGCCGCAAATTCAATCAGGTTCAAGCCGAAGTTAGGTATCCACAGGGACCAGTGCGCACCGAACGGGGCGCAGAACAATTCATGCAGAAACCCCCCCAAACCCTTGATTTTGACGTTGTAATACAGCATTAAAATCAACACGCCCACCGACATGCCCAAAGTGCCATTCAAATCAGCGGTCGGCACCACGCGCAAATGCATTTCACCCATGCCCATCGCAGTCAAAATGGAAGCAAACAAATCAACAGGCAAAAAGTCCATCGAATTCATCAAAAACACCCAAACAAATACCGTCAAGGCCAGCGGTGCAATAAATGTGCGATTACCATGCACGATTTGTTTGGATTGGTCTTCCACTAATTCAACCAACATTTCGACCAAGGCTTGAAAACGTCCCGGTACGCCCGCAGTGACCTTACGCGCAGCCATCCACATCAACAGGCAGCCAATAACGCCGATGGTGATGGAAAAGAACAGGGTGTCGTAGTTAACAATGGAGAAATCGATAATCGATTCTTGATGATGGCTTTGCAAATGCCCGAGGTGGTGGCCAATATACTCGCCAGCGTTGGGGCCACTGGCTGCGTGTTCGGCTGCGGATGCGACGGTTTCAGAAGTCATAGTTTAGAGCCTAAATAGTAAAATGAGATAACTTTTTAGCGCCACGATGAAGCCGACGAGTAGTGCCAGCCAATTCAAACCGTGGTACAGCCAAGCGACCGCGCCTAAAAGCGCAATCGTCAATGCAATCTTGATAAATTCACCGATAAAAAATGACATCGGGTCTGCGTTGCCAACTTTTTGGGCATTCGCGAACAGGCGCAGCGCAAACAAACCATTGGGGACGACGCAGCACAAACCACCGAGCAGCGTTGAAAACAGTGCGGGGTTGCCAGCAATTGACCATGCAATCGCGCTGGCGATAACGGTGCCAGCCAATTGCAACATGACAATTTTTAACATTCAGGTTCCCTGCTCTGTAGTCAATGCAATCTCAGCCTTGCTGGACTGCATTATGGTTGAATATCTTCTGAGCCACGGGATTATAAAGGTTTTTAATTGCCCTCGTCAAATGAATGACGTGAGCGCACCCCATAATTTTTAGTAAACCGCCTCTAAGCAGGGCCGGACTGTTGTTATTTGCACTGCCGAATTTAATCCTTGACTTCAATCGGTTCTTGTACTACCACCTGATTGCGCCCACCCGATTTGGCCATATACATCGCCACGTCAGCCCTGGAAAACAAATCCAACACGGTTTCACCGGGAATAAATTGGGTCAAACCAATCGATACCGTCACCTTGCGCTCCAGTTTGGCCAAAATATTGAGCTTGGTTTCAGTCAGGGCGCGGATACGCTCAATTGTGTTGAGCGCTTCCAACATGCCCACACCGGGCAACATCAACAAAAATTCTTCCCCGCCATAACGCCCAAACACATCCTCCCGCCGAATATTTTGTTGCGCCAGTTTTGCGAATTGGCGCAGCACCTCATCCCCCGCCAAATGCCCGACTTCATCATTGATGCGCTTAAAGTGATCCAAATCCATCACCGCCAAACACAGGGATTGATCGCTCCCATCCACCAAATGCTTTTGTTGCTGTAACGATGCCATCAAGTAACGGCGATTAAAGCTGCCCGTGAGTTCATCGCGCCGCGCGCTTTCTTCAATGGTTTCGATTTTGGCACTGACCATATACAAGGAGCGATACAAACGCCGCACCTTGCCGCCCAAATACACAAATCCCGGCAGCGTGAGCGCCAGAATGCTGGCATTGGCGAGCGCCATATACATCATGATGATGGGTTGATTTTGCAGAAAGAGTGCCAACAATACCAGAATATCGCCCCCCAAAATCATGCCGGCAATTTGGAACAAGGCATTTTGTCGGATTCGAAACGCTGCCGAAATCATCATTAACAGGGCAAACGGGCCATACACTATTTGCGTCAGTGGCACGTTGTAGCAAACCACCAACATAATGAGGATCATGACCGCGCTCATCGGGAAGATCATGTTTTTTTCTTGTAACTTCAAATTCAAGTTGCTCAGATACAAGCCCAAAAACACCAGGCAAGACAAAATCAAACTCACTGCCGTCATGAGGAGCACAAAACCAGACAACAATTTCAAAAAGAAAAATATCAATAAACCAATAAAATACCCGAGCGGCATTAAACACGCCAAGCCATAGCGTCGAATACGCTGTTGCTGACGTGGTTCAACCTTGGCTAAAAACCAAGGGATAAAACGGCGCTGATTCTGGCTAAGCGGCATGATTGACATTGATTGGTGAAAACAATGGGGGTATCGGCCCTATTGTAATTGAGGATTCCCCCTCCAGCTTAATGCGCAAGAAAAGTTGCCGCCAATCGCAAATGAGGTGCATCAAACAAAATGGTTCGTTACAAAATAAATTTACGCTGCAAACGTATATCATAGTCAATATTAAGCATGGTTTAGCACTTTCGTGTTGGTTTAATGATTAAATTTTTGTGTAATTACTCATTCTCATGGCCAACTGTATCAGGTTTGAGATTTTTTATTTTGTTGGAAAATATCCAATTCTGATTTCGTGCATAATGAGAGCTATTGAAATTGATGAGGAAGAGTATGCAAGCATTCGCATTCCCTGCCAGTGCTGCAGGCCTGCCATTGAGCATATTGAACAAATAGCATGATTTACAGGCAGCAGATAAAAACTCTGTTGTCAAAGCAGCCGAATTGCTGAAAAAGTTGCGGTTTTCAGTGTTTTTTCGCGCCGCTTTAAAAAAAGTACTGACAATGCGTCGCGTCAGGACGAAAATGAGAGCAATGTTGTCGTTGCATTGAAGTTGGAATCAAGTTGGAATCCAGTTGCAGCGCCGCAATAGGGCAACAACAGGGCTACATTTCGGCACCAGTTACCCCAGCCCATTTTAGGCCAAAGGAGATAAAATGTTATACCTGAAAACGACCACCGTTACCAAAGCACCAGGCATTTATGAAGTTGATATTGCAGCCAAACCGCCCGGTAAAACCTTCGGTGTTTATTTGGCAACCGACCCCGACAACCCTCCGGTTGAGGTGTTGGCCAAGTTGGCAGCACTCGGTTTTTTATTGACGCACCAATCCGGCTATACCCATAAAAAGGATAAATCGAAAGTATTGGACATGCACTTCCAAAAGAATGGCACCGATTTATTCAATGGCTGGAAAGATTTGGAGCGCGAAGAAAACATGCGCCAAATCGAAGCTTTATTTAGTTCGATTGGCATCACCATTACGCCGCGCGTCATGTCTTTGGCTGAAGCCTACGCCTAAGTTGGCCCAGCCAGGATTGTTCTTGCGCCAAGGCTGACAGTTTTCCGCTGTTTGCCGATTCGTTTGGCACGCTACCCTACAGGTGGCGTGCTTTTGCGTGCTTTTGCATGTTTTTTCATGTTTCAGCAGGTTTTTATTGTCCCACGTTCGCCATGACGCCCCAAACCCCACCTTCGATTTATCTCGCTTATTCTGAAACCGGGGTAGTGCAAACCATTTGTGTCGCGGGCCATTGGCGGGTTCACGGTTTGGCGCAGCCGGGCTGTTTGCGCCAGCTACGGCAAAGCTTACAACCGCTTGACAAGGAACAAATTCGCACCCTGCCGTGGGATTTGCAGCAAATAGAAGGCTTGGACTATATCGGCGCGCAATTGCTATGGAATGCCTGGGGCCGCCAACACCCGACTGACGTCTTGTTTTCCCCCTCCCAGGCCAGCATGTTTGCGCGCTTGCAATTGATTCCCATGCCAGCCCCACGGCGCGTGTCTTTTGTGCCCTACCCCTGGTTGATTCAATTTGGCAGTGAAATTTTAGGCTTTTTTGAGCACTTGGTCGGCTTTATTGCTTTAATCGGCCAAGTCATGCTGGATTTATTGCGCTTTGCGCGCCAGCCCATGCGTGGGCCGTGGGTGGAAATTTCTGCCAATATCTACCATGCCGGGTTTCGCGCCCTGGGTATTACTGCGCTGGTCGGCTTTTTGATTGGGGTGGTTTTTTCTTACCTTTCGGCGCAACAACTGCGCAGTTTTGGGGCAGACACCTTATTGGTCAACATCCTCGGTTTAAGCATCATCCGCGAACTGGGGCCGGTGCTCACCGCGATTTTGGTGGCGGGGCGCTCGGGCTCGTCCATCACCGCGCAATTGGGTGTCATGCGCGTTACCGAAGAATTGGATGCAATGTTGGTCATGGGTATTCCCCACGGTTTTCGCCTGGTCATGCCCAAAGTCGTGGCGCTGGCAATTGCCATGCCGCTATTGGTGGTATGGACTGATTCCATGGCCTTAATGGGCGGCATGCTCTCGGCGAAATATGAATTGGGCTTATCGCCGGAATACTTTTTGCACGCCTTGCCCAGTGCCGTACCGGTGGTCAATTACTGGATCGGCATCAGCAAGGGGGTGATGTTTGGGATTTTGATTGCGCTGGTTTCCTGCCACTTTGGCTTGCGCATTTTACCCAATACCGAAAGCCTGGGCCATGGCACCACCACCTCGGTCGTCACCGCCATTACCGTGGTGATTTTGGCTGATGCATTATTTGCCATGATTTTTAATGGAGTCGGGTATTGATGAACGCCTCGCACCCGCTTACTGAAACAATCAACGCGCCCATTATCGATATCGAGCGTCTATGGACGCGCTTTGGCAGCGCGATTGTGCATCAGGATTTGAGCCTGCAAGTGCATACTGGCGAGATTTTATCGATTGTCGGCGGCTCCGGTTCGGGCAAAACCGTTTTATTGCGCCAAATTTTAGGGCTGGAGCGGCCATGGCGCGGCAAGATTCAAGTATTTGGCGAAGATATTAATGACCGCCGGGCCGATTTACAGCAATTGCGCAATCACTGGGGCATGTTGTTTCAGCAGGGCGCTTTGTATTCTGCCCTGACGGTGTATGAAAACGTGGCGCGCCCCCTGCGTGAATTGCGCACCCTGCCAGAAAAACTGATTCGCGCCGCCGTCATGCTCAAGCTGGATATGGTCGGCATTGCCTGCGAGCATGCCGATAAAATGCCGGCTGATTTATCCGGCGGCATGGTGAAACGGGTGGCCTTGGCGCGCGCCCTGGCCTTGGAACCCGAATTACTATTTTTGGACGAACCCACGGCGGGCCTGGACCCGGATCGCTCCGACAGCTTTGTACGCCTGATCAAATCACTGCATAGTGAATTACACTTGACGGTGGTGATGGTCACGCATGATTTGGATAGCCTGTTCGCACTCTCCGACCGGGTTGCCGTACTGGCCGAAAAACGCGTGATTGCGGTGCAAAACCCGCGCGAAGTGCTGAAGGTGGACCACCATTTTGTACGACACTTTTTCCTGGGCGAGCGCGGTTTGCGCGCGCTTGAAATTTTGGATTATCGAGAATTCCCCAACGAATTGGACAACACATGGAAAACCGCTCCTACGCCTTAATGACCGGGATTTTTACCCTCAGCCTGCTGTTTGCAGCGGTGTTAATCAGTATGTGGCTCAATCGCGACCGGGTCGAACGGGTGCCGTATCTGGTGGCCACCACGCGCTCGGTTTCGGGCCTCAGCCCACAGGCAACGATCCGTTTTCGGGGGCTGGAAGTAGGGCGGGTCAAATCGATTTCTTTCGATCAAGCCGTACCGGGGCAAATTTTGATTGAATTAAACATCAACCCCGATGCCCCCATCACCACCACCACCTTTGCCACCCTGGGTTTTCAGGGCGTGACCGGCATTGCCTTCATACAGCTCAACGATGAAGCCGCCAAACCGGTGCGCCTTACCAGCAGCCATGAGAAAATGGCGCGGATCGAATTACGCGCCAGCATTTTCGACAAATTGGAATCGCAAGGCGGTTTAATTTTGTCGCGCGCCGAGCAACTGAGTGAACGCCTGAATAATTTCTTAACCCCGGACAATCAAAAAATCATTCTGGCCACGTTTCAACAAGCCACCAAAACCGCCGCCACCTTTGAATCCATCCCCCAGCAATTGCAGCCCGCGCTGGCGCAATTGCCCGCCCTGACCAAACAAACCGGGCAAGCGCTGGATGCGGTGGCGCAAGTATCCAAAGATGCCAAAGTGCTGGTGCGCGATATGGATGGACTGGTGCAGCAATTACAGTCACCGCAAGGGCCGATCCAGACGCTGACGCAAACCACGCAACAATTGGGTAACACCGGGACTCAATTGTTGGATCAAGTCGAAACACAAAGTTTGCCCAAGGTAAATATTCTGGCGGATGAAGCGCGCAATACCATACGCAATGTTAACCGCACCGTCAACACCTTGAGCGAGCAGCCGCAAAGCCTGATCTTTGGCGCACCGCCATCGCAACCGGGGCCGGGCGAAGCGGGTTTCGTGTTTCCCGCTGCGCAGCACTAAGAATGCATTGAATTTTGTTATAATCCGTGGCCGAGTCTGCTTCGGCCCTGTCCCTTACTGGAGAATAATTTATGGCTGCCGCCAACGACAACATTAGCATGGCGCTTTTTTGCGATTTCGAAAACGTCGCCTTGGGCGTGCGTGACGCCAATTACGATAAATTTGATATCAAGCCGATTCTCGAACGCTTGCTGGTCAAAGGCAGCATTGTGGTCAAGAAAGCGTATTGTGACTGGGATCGTTACAAAGGCTTTAAAGCGGCGATGCATGAAGCCAATTTCGAATTGATCGAAATCCCGCATGTGCGCCAATCCGGTAAAAACTCTGCCGACATTCGTCTGGTGGTGGATGCGCTGGATTTGTGTTACACCAAGGCCCACGTCAATACCTTCGTCATCATCAGTGGCGATTCTGATTTTTCGCCCTTGGTTTCCAAGCTGCGGGAAAATGCCAAGCAAGTGATTGGGGTCGGTGTGAAGCAATCGACTTCTGACCTGCTAATTGCCAATTGTGATGAATTTATTTTCTACGACGATTTGGTACGCGAAAGCCGCCGCACGGCTGCGGCATCAAACAAACCGGATGCGCGTGAAGACAAGCCGCAGGCCAAGCGCAGCGACGAAGACAAGCAACGCCGGGACGATTTAAAAACCACGGCCGTAGAAATGGCGGTGGAGACTTTTGAAGCGCTGGTGTCCGAGCGCGGCGACAGCGGCAAGATGTGGGCTTCGGTGTTAAAGCAAGCCATCAAGCGGCGCAAACCGGATTTTAACGAAACCTATTATGGCTTTCGTGCCTTTGGCAATTTGCTGGAAGAAGCCGAAAAGCGCGGCTTGATTGAGTTGGGACGGGATGAGAAATCTGGCATGTATGTG
>JBKJLF010000902.1:0-13251 GCA_046597185.1 Burkholderiaceae bacterium
TGATACCGCATATTTGCATTCAATCCACTCGCGCGATAGGCGCGTTGGCTAACATTGGAGCGCAAACGCTCAAAATTGCTTGACAGCCCCAGTTGCACATGTTGAAAGGGTGCATAGGTAAGGCCAAGTATAATGGTGCGCGATTGTTCCATCTGCAGTACTTCGCGCGCCACCACCCCCAGGAAGTCGCGCGATTCAATGCGGATATTTCCATCCAGCCTGAGCTTGCTCGAAGGCGTCCATTCCCAACTCATGGTGCGTCCGCGATTTAAGGTATAACTAGTAATTAAATTATCAATTGTGCCGAGTTCATGATAGATCTGGCCTCTTAGTTTAAGCCGACTCGTCACTTCCCATGTCCCACGCAAAGTGGCATTATTACCACTGAAGTCGCGTATCGGAAACAAATCATGCCTCCGATCAGTACGTCCGCCACGAAAATGCAAGGAAACCTTCGACAAGGAGTACCAATCAACCATAAACTGGGCTTCGCGCTGTTCGTAATTATAAAACCCCAAGTCCAACAAATTGCCAAACAAATCCTTCGCTCTATTGGGAAAGTGCGCTTGCTTGCGATGCAGCGAAAATCCAATCCGACTGGGCCTACGACCCCAATAATTAATGGCTAGCTCATGCTCTTGCAAATCACGATTACTCGATTGCTGCTTTACCAGATCAAAACCCTGATGGCTACGCACCGCCATCACCTGAATATCACAAGACGACAAAAGATCCCATTTCACATCGACAAAATCGCGCTGTTGGGTACGCAAATTACGTTCTTGATCATGTTGTTCGGAAAACGGTGTCAATGTCTTTGTGGAACTAGTTCCAATATTACCACTCCACTTCGAACCCAGATGCCAATTCCAATTCGCTTGCACATCGCGGCTATCGTTATCCAATTGCGTAAAGCGATCAAAATGCGTGCGCGCCAAATTCAAACGTGCGTTCACAACTTGCCGCCCAATGTCGCGCTGTATGACCAGACCTGTTGTGACGGTGCGAAAGCGATCAGACAATTCGGGGGTAGTCAACCTGAACCGGGGGTCAGACCTGACTTCATCGGGTATGCGAAACACATTGCTGTCAAAACTCTGGGTATAGTCGGCATACGGATACAACCAATTGACCGGAAAACTCGATTGCGCCCACGCGACATCACCAACAGCACCCCCTGCCAGCCCGACCAGCCAAAATGTAGCGATATGAGAGGGCCACGGTTTCACCAATAACTCCATTTTGCCGTTTGCAATACCCACAAACCCAGCACGCCATTGGTGACGGCATGCGATAAAATCGGCGACCATAAATTTTCACTGCGCCGATACAAAAAATTGTAGGCAAGGCCTGCAACAAAACCCGCCAGCAATAAACTATGTTCACTGGCAAACAAGGCGGCGGTAATGAGGAAAGCTTTCAAACTGGTGCTGGCTGGTTTGGCTTGCAAAAACGCCGGGTTATCGATCCAGCGCATGATAAAGGAGCGCCAAAATAATTCTTCCATCACAGGCACCACGAGGGCAGCACCACACCAGCGCACGCCAATTAACAGCCAATCCAGGGTCGTACCCGCCTGCAGCCAATTTAAGGGATCGGTTTTGGATTTGATCATCATCCACGGCGCATTCAAATTAATCCATAACACAAACACAAAAATACCCACGGCCAAGGCCAAGACGATTTGCGAGAATGGCAATTTAACCCTCAATTCAATATAATCACGACGGAAATACACGATCAGGCTCAGCACCACACTGATTTGCAGCAGATACAGCCAACGTAAATCGAGCTTCGACAGCCCCAACGATTCCAATCCTTGTTGGATAGGAATAAATAACATATACGCCGCAAACGGTAGATACCGCGCCATTGTCACTCGTTCAAACATGCTCTCTCTTTCTATTCACGCCATTAACCAAGCTGACAATCATAACACTATCAGCACACCGACAGCGATTAATCGCCTTCAAAAACCGTTTTTTGTTTTGCCAACAAGGCATGGTAAGCCCGATGGAAATCGTTGGTAGACATACAAATGGCTTGCGCCTGCGCCTCCGCCTCCAGTGCCTGGGCCAAACTCATGGTCCATTCTTGCTGCAACATCCGCTTGGTCATCCCCAGTGCAAAAGTCGGGCCGTGCGCCAATTCTTGCGCCAGAACCTTTGCATCGGCCTGTATCGCTTCAGGAATACACAGGCGATTAAATAAGCCCCAATGCTCGGCTTCGGTACCACCGACACTGCGCCCGGTCAATAATAATTCAGTGGCGCGCCCTTGCCCGATCAAACGTGGCAACAGTGCGCAAGCGCCCATATCACATCCGGCCAAACCCAAACGCACATATAAAAATGCCAGTTTGGCGCGTGCTGTGCCAAAGCGAATATCGGCCGCCAGGGCCAACATCACGCCAGCACCCACGCACAAGCCATCAATTGCCGCAATGATGGTTTGCGGGCAGTTGCGCATCGCTTGCACCAAATCACCCGTCATCCGGGTAAAGTCGAGCAAACCGGGCATATCCAGTTTGGTCAACATACCCAGCATATCCTGACTGTCCGCACCCACACAAAAATTTTCACCCGCTCCTGTGAGTACCACGGCTTTGACATCGTCAGCATACATCAGGTCGCGAAACAGATCGCGTAACTCGGCAATGACGTCAAAACCCAGGGTATTTTTACGTTCAGGATGTTGCAAGCTGATCGTCGCCACCCCTTGGGCACAGGTAAAACCCACATTTTGGGGTTGATAATCTGCCAACGTGGTACGAGCACCCGATACATATTGTGCTTGCCCCGGTAAATAATGCATTTCTTCCTCGCTTGTCAATCAATGTGAATCAATGTGAACTATAGGCAACAGATGCGCCGGGTATCGCAATTTAATACACACAAATCGGCGCGTCCGGCTGCGATGATACCATTGGCGTGGTCTGCTCCTTCAATTCCACCGGCGACAATCGTAGCAATATCAGCTTCATTGCGCACCCGATCCGAAAATGGCGTTTGAAACATACGACCATCCATTGCAAACGCCTGACTGCGAATCTGGCCCGCTGCGCAATGAATCATATCCGCGCCAGCTTGTTTAAACATTTTGGTGATCAATACAGCCTCATCCGGGGTGATACCATTCTCCAGCCAATCATAGGCGGAAATCAACACGCTCATCGGTTTTTGCATGGGCCAAGCCGCCCGAATAGCAGCAAAAACTTCCAATGGATAGCGACAGCGTTTGGTCAAGGAGCCGCCAAATTCATCGGCCCGCTGGTTGCTCAAGGGTGAAATAAAGTTTGACAACAAACAGCCGTGAGCACAATGCAATTCAAGCCAATCAAAGTCAGCGGCATCGGCCGCTTGCGCAGCGTTGACAAAATCGGCCAAAATGGTTTGTAACTCGGCACGACTGGCTTGTGACACAGATGACACAGTTGGCGAAGCGCCAGCATGGCCAATTTGCAGCGCAATACTGGCATTGCTGTTGTGATGCACGAAATCGGTCAGCCGCTGCCACGCCGAAATGTGTTCGGGCTGATATAGCCCAAGGCAATCAGGGGTGCTACGTCCTGAGGCTGAAACGGCGACCATGTCGGTCAATACCATGCCCGCCCCACCCGTGGCGCGTGTGCCCAAATGCTCAAACAGCGCCTCGCCCGGCATACCGTCCTGCGCACTATATTGCGTCATTGGCAAGAGCACGATGCGGTTGTGCAATGCCACGCTGCGCAATTTAAAGGGCGTCAACATCGGCGGCTGCGATTTTTCGGGCGCTGTCAGCATGGCATCCTGACAGGCGCGTTCAGTCAACCAGCGCTCGTAGCCGTGTACATAGCCGGGGTCGCGTTTGCGCATACTCTCATGCGACAGGCGCTGACTGCGGGTGAGGAGTGAATAGGCAAACTGCGGCGCGTCCATGGCGGTATAGCGATTGACGTTTTCAAACCAATCCATTGAATTGCGCGCCACAATTTGCAATTTCACGATTTCTGCCATTCTAACCTTTTGATAGTGCGCCAAATTTTCCCGCAAATCAAATGGCTCCTGCCCCAAGCAACGTGCCAATTCGATGGCATCTTCCAGCGCCAGCTTGGTGCCGATTCCCACTGAATAATGGGCGGTATGCGCGGCATCACCCAACAACACCACCGGCACCGCTTTGTCATTGAATTGGTTCCAATGTACCCATTGCTCACAGACAATGCGGGCAAACTTGATCCAGATTCCCGATCCGCGCAAATGCGGCGCATTAAACAGTAAGCGCTGACCGTCCAATTGCCGATAAAACAGTTTTTCACAAAAATCAAGCGTTTCGACTTGACTGGCATGATCCAAACCCGTACGCTGCCAAACATCTTCAGTCGTTTCAATAATGAAATTGGAGGTATCTTCATCAAA
The DNA here is from genome assembly GCA_046597185.1 of Burkholderiaceae bacterium. Lineage (GTDB taxonomy): Bacteria > Pseudomonadota > Gammaproteobacteria > Burkholderiales > Burkholderiaceae_D > CAMBDR01. The sequence goes on from JBKJLF010000902.1 coordinate 4,398, forward strand.
TCGGCAAGCATGTGATTGAAACCAGCCATGCTGGGTTTCTTCAAAGGAAAATGTAAAGCCTTCAAACTTTTTGCGCGTGCCAAGCCAGACAAAGCGGCATTTGCGCTTTTCGATATGCGGTACAAAGCTGTTGGCATAGCTGGTGCGAATCTTACTGGTCATACCATCGGAAGCGATGACCAAATCAGCTTGATACTGGCGTGCCAGGGCAGCATCATCATTCACGTCGTTTTCAAAAATCAGCTGTACCCCCAGATCTTCACAACGCTGTTGCAAGATATTGAGCAAGCGCTTGCGACCGATGGCGCAAAAACCATGGCCCCGAGAAGTGATGCGACTGCCTTTAAATTCGATATGGACTTGATCCCAGTGTTGAAAGGCTTGATAAATCGCCCGCCCGGTGACTTCGTCGGCAGCACGGATATGATCAAAGGTGACATCTGAAAGCACCACGCCCCAACCAAAAGTATCATATTGGCGATGACGCTCAATCACCGTAACCTGGTGTTCAGGATTTTGTTTCTTCATCAACAGCGCAAAATACAAGCCCGCAGGCCCTCCACCGATACACAAAATTTTCATGTCGCGCTCACCCTGTCCCAGGAGACGAATTACCAAATAATTACCGGATCGATTCAAAGATTTACTTTAACCCTAAAGCCGGTGAACGGCAAGGGTTTTCTACCGCAGACTAATCACAAGGTGACACCACGGGCACTTGTGTCGCCCAAGGCGCAGATTCGACCGTCTGATTCAAACTGGCAGAGGAATTAAAACTATAGCACCCACTCCACAATTTAGCCCAGCCCGGTGGCCAAGGCAAGGCCGGGCCGGTATAGTCGGCCACCCCGCGCCGCACTGCCACCACGGGTAAGGATGGCACGCCGTCGCAATTACCGGGCATATCCAGACTATACATATGCGTTGGCAATAAAACCTTGCAAATCGATTCAAACCAGGCGGTGTGATCTTCATCGCGCCCCAGCGCCTGGGCCAAACCCTGCGGGTCAAAGCGCGCCAATGCGGCGATCAATTCTTCGGTGGAGGCACCGGGCGCATCGCCCCAGCCCATGACCGGATTGAAATTATAATCCGCGCCCGAGCCATACCAGCCTTCGCGCCACGGGCGCTGCATCCAACGGCGCGGCCCGGCAAACAAATGCCAGCGCCAATGCAGGCCCGAGGGTTTGGGCCAGGAATATAAATACAGCCGTTGATAGCCCGCCTGATGCAAAGCCCGAACCATGTCCATCAGGCGCGCATGGGGCATGCGGTCGGGCGCGGCGTGGCGAAATAAAATCGGTTCGCCGTCGGCATGTTGCACTTCGTCATTCAACAAATTCAAATCCAATGTCCGAAACTCACTGCCAAAGCGCGCCGAAATCCAGCCTGTCAACAAGTTGAGGCTAACAATCACGCCATAACCACGATGACGGTGAAAAATAACGGTGCCAGGCGCAAGCGGTTTCATACAAAAAGAGAAATGGATTGGAAAGCCACCAGTGTACCGATCATCGGCGCGTTTGCAAAATAATCTGATTGGATTTTGGCAGGCAATAAAAATTTTCCTGGATCAACCAACGAAGCAAGTAAAAAGTGGCTTGCAAGCGTTTATAATATCCGTGCCCATCACCACAAGCCCACCAACCATGCGCGTGCCACTACGCTACCTACTTGTTATTTTTATCACCAGTTGGCTAAGCCTTGCCCAAGCCGCCAGCGACCCGACATTTCAGGTCAAAGTCAAACGCAGTGCAGGCAAAGTCATTATTGATATCAATATGCTGGTGGCCGTCCCACCCCAGTTGGCGTTTGATGTGATGACCGATTACAATCACATGAGTAGTTTTTTAAGCAATCTCAGCAGCAGCAAGATCACAAAAAAAGACGGTGACAAGCTCATCGTGGCGCAGCAAGGTAAAGCGGCCAGCGGCCCGATCTCGTTTGCCTTTGAAACCGTGCGCGAGATTACGCTCACCGTGCCAAGCGATATCCATTCCAAAATCATCGGCGGCAGCATCAAGCAGGGCGAATCCCACACCCACTTGAGAGCTGAAGAATCCGGCACCCGGCTCATCATCCATAGCGAAACCAGCGCACCACCGATTATGCCGCCAATGCTGGGCGTGGCGTTTGTTGAAAGCCAGACACGCAAACAATATGGTTTATTACGCGATGAAATGTTAAAACGGCAACGCGCACTGAGCAAACCACCCGGCGAAACAAACAACAGCCACAATTAACCAACATCGCCCCAAACCAGTATAATGCTTGGTTCACGTTCTCACTCAACCTTGAACCCATCATGCAAGACAAATACAGCCCTGCCGACGTAGAAAAGTTAGCCCAAGACCATTGGAAAGCCACCCACGCCTATAAAGCGGTCGAACACGACCCGCGCTTCCCCAAAGGCAAGTTTTACGCCTGTTCCATGCTACCTTACCCATCAGGCAAGTTGCATATGGGCCATGTCCGCAATTACACCATCAATGATGTGATGTATCGCTATCTGCGCATGAACGGCTACAACGTGCTCATGCCCATGGGTTGGGATGCGTTTGGCATGCCGGCCGAAAATGCGGCGATGGCCAACCAGGTGCCGCCCGCCCAATGGACTTATTCCAATATTGCGTACATGAAGCAACAAATGGAATCGATGGGTTTGGCCATCGATTGGTCACGCGAAATGGCCGCCTGCCGCCCGGAATACTACAAATGGAATCAATGGATGTTTTTGCAGATGCTGAAAAAAGGCATCATCTACCAAAAAACCGGCACCGTGAATTGGGACCCGATTGATCAAACCGTGCTGGCCAACGAGCAAGTGGTCGATGGCAAAGGTTGGCGCTCGGGCGCGGTGATCGAAAAACGCGAAATCCCGATGTATTACGCTAAAATCACCGATTACGCCGAAGAATTGCTGGAATACGTCAACCAACACTTGCCCGGCTGGCCCGAGCGGGTGCGCGTGATGCAGGCCAACTGGATCGGCAAATCGATCGGTGTGCGCTTTGCCTTTCCGCACCAAATCGCCAATGCCGATGGCAGTTTGATCGGTGATGGCAAACTGTGGGTCTTCACCACCCGTGCCGACACGGTGATGGGCGTTACCTTTTGCGCAGTCGCGCCAGAGCATCCACTGGCCTCCCACGCCGCCGCCAACAATCCGGAATTGGCCGCCTTTATTGCCCAATGCAAACAGGGCGGTGTGGCCGAAGCCGATATGGCCACCATGGAAAAGAAAGGCATGCCCACCGATTTATTCGTCACCCATCCATTAACGGGCGAATCGGTTGAAGTCTGGGTCGGCAATTACGTCTTAATGACCTATGGCGATGGTGCCGTGATGGGCGTACCCGCTCACGATGAGCGCGATTTTGCCTTCGCCAAGAAATATGACTTGCCTATTTTACAAGTGATTGATGTCAACGGCCAGGAATATTCGACCGACCATTGGCAGGAATGGTATGCCACACACGGGGTTTTGGTCGATTCCGGCAAATACAATGGCCTTGATTTTGACGCCGCCATCAACGCCATTGCCGCCGATATTGAAGCACTGGAATTGGGCAGCAAAAAAACCACCTTCCGCCTGCGCGACTGGGGTATTTCGCGCCAGCGCTACTGGGGTACGCCGATTCCCATCATCCATTGCGCCGCTTGCGGTGCCGTGCCCGTTCCGGAAAGCCAGTTGCCCGTGGTTTTGCCGGAAGATTGCGTACCCGATGGCACAGGCAATCCACTGAATAAACACGAAGCGTTTTTGCAATGCACTTGCCCCACTTGCGGCAAGCCAGCACGGCGCGAAACCGATACCATGGATACCTTTGTCGATTCATCTTGGTATTTCATGCGCTATTGCTCGCCCGGCACCACCAACACCATGGTCGATGAACGGCTGGATTATTGGATGCCGATGGATCATTACATCGGTGGTATCGAGCATGCGGTGATGCATTTATTGTATGCGCGCTTTTGGACCAAGATCATGCGCGACTTTGGCATGCTCAAATTTAACGAACCATTTACCAATTTGCTGTGCCAGGGTATGGTATTGAACGATACCTATTTCAAGGAAGAAGCCAGTGGCAAAAAAACCTGGATTCCACCCGACGAAGTGAGCTTGCAATTGGACGACAAAGGCCGTCCGGTCGGTGCCACCCTGATCAGCGATGGCACGCCGGTGCAAATTGGCGGGGTGGAAAAAATGTCGAAGTCGAAACTAAACGGCATCGACCCACAAAGCCAAATCGACCAATTCGGGGCCGATACCGCGCGCCTGTTCACCATGTTCGCATCGCCCCCGGAACAAACCCTGGAATGGTCGGGCAGCGGTGTGGAAGGTGGGCAACGCTTCTTGCGCCGGGTATGGGCTTATGGCTACGCCCAATCGGGCAAAATCGTGGGCAACATCGGTGTTAATGCCACGCTCGCTGACTTAACGCCAGCCCAGCAAGCCTTGCGCCGCGAAATCCACAAAGTCTTGCAACAGGCTGATCACGATTATCAACGCATTCAATACAATACCGTGGTCTCGGCCAGCATGAAAATGCTCAACGCACTGGAAAGCGCCAAGCTGGGCGAGAGCGCCGCCAGTTGCGCCGTGATCGCCGAATGCCTGTCGATTTTCTTGCGCGTGCTGTACCCGGTTACCCCGCATATTTGCTATGTGCTGTGGCAACAACTGGGTTACGAAGCGGTCCATGGCGATTTGCTTAACGCCACCTGGCCGCAAGTGGACCCGAAAGCGCTGGAACAATCGGAAATCGAAATCATGATCCAGGTCAATGGTAAATTGCGCGGCAGCATTTTCATTGCCAAAGACGCCGACCGCGCCAGCGTGGAAGCGGCAGCTCTGGCCAATGAAACCGTGCAACGCTTTGTCGAAGGCACGCCCAAAAAAGTGATTGTGGTGCCGGGCAAGCTGGTTAACATCGTGGTATGACGATGAACTTACGCATCCATCCGACTTGGCGGCAGACAATGCTGGCTATGCTGGCAGCCTTGGTCGCCCTGGCTACCTTAACGCTGGCGGGTTGCGGTTTTCATTTACGCGGCAACGGCCAACAATATGCGCTGCCGTTTAAAACCGTATTTTTGGGCGTGGCCAACAATTCGTCCTTGGGCATTGAATTGGCGCGCAATTTACGCGGCAATGGTGAAATCAAAATTCTGCACGAACGCAAAGATGCCCAGGCGATTATTGAAGTGCTGTCCGAAAACCGCGACAAATCGATTTTATCGCTCAACTTCCAGGGCCGGGTGCGCGAATATAATTTAACTTACGCCTTGCGTTTTCAAGTCAAAGACGCAGCCGGGCACGAATTATTGGCCCCCAATGAAATTTTATTAAAGCGCACCATCAGCTTTAATGAATCGCAAGTGTTGGCCAAAGAATCGGAAGAAACCTTTCTCTATCGCGACATGCAAACCGACCTGGTGCAACAAATCATTCGACGCCTGGCGACCATCAAGCTTGAGCCCAAAGGATAGGCCACCATGCAACTGCGGCTGGATGCACTCGACGCTCACCTTGCCAAAAACTTGAGTGCGCTCTACGTTATTACTAGCGACGAGCCTTTGTTGGCGCTCGAAGCGGCCGATAAAATCCGCCTGCGCGCGCGCCAGCAAGGCTTTACCGAGCGCACCGTATTGACGGTGGAACGTAGCTTCAAATGGGGTCAATTACTGGCAGAAAATCAATCTCAATCGCTGTTCGGCGATAAAAAATTGATTGAATTGCGCATTCCAACCGGCAAACCCGGCAAAGACGGCGGGGCCGCCTTGCAAGAATACACAAAACACTTGAATGCCGACAACCTGACCCTGATCAGTTTACCCAAACTCGACTGGCAAACCCAAAAAGCAGCCTGGGTGGCTAGCTTGCAGCAAGGGGCGGTGTACCTCGATATTGCCCCGGTCGAACGGGCGCAATTACCCGCGTGGATAGGTCAGCGCTTAAGTTTGCAACAACAAAGCGCCGAACGCGCCAGCCTCGACTTTATTGCCGAACGGGTCGAAGGCAATTTGCTGGCCGCGCACCAGGAAATTCAAAAACTGGGCTTACTGCACCCGGCCGGGCCACTCAGTCAACAGCAAATCCAAGACGCGGTGATGAACGTGGCGCGCTACGATGTGTTCAAACTGAATGAAGCCATGCTCAGTGGCGACAGCCGGCGCTGGATACGCATGCTCACCGGTTTGCAAGGCGAAGGCGAAGCGCTGCCGCTGGTTTTGTGGGCGGTGGCAGAAGAAATCCGCACCCTGTTCAAGCTCAAAGCCGCCATCGAACAAGGCCGCCCACTACCCGCTTTACTCAAAGAATACCGGATCTGGGGGCCGAAAGAAAAATGGATCGACCCGGCACTGCGCCGCCTGAGTTTGGCAGGATTGCAACAGGCCTTGCAACAAGCGGCGCAAGTGGATAAACTGATCAAAGGCTTACGCGTCAAGAGCATGACCGGCGATGGCTGGGAAGCCTTGATGCAACTGGGCTTATTGGTCTGTCTGGGTAATTCATCCAGGCGACCATAAGCCATTCACCCCCTACATTATTGTGATCATCATGGACATTCCTTCTTACCTGCAAACTGTTGGACAACGCGCCCGGCGCGCCGCACGCTTGATGGCCGAAGCACCGAGCGCCATAAAAAACCGCGCCTTGCTTGAAATCGCGCAATTAATTGAGCAACAGCACGACGCCATCTTTACCGCCAATCGAAAAGATTTGGCCACTGCCCGCGCCAACGGCTTGGCCGATGCCATGCTGGAGCGCTTGGCGCTCAACGAAAGAGCCTTGTTCAGAATGGTCGAGGGTTTGCAGCAAGTGGCTAAATTACCCGACCCGATTGGTGAAATCTCCAACCTTAAATTTCGCCCCACCGGCATTCAGGTCGGGCAAATGCGGGTGCCGCTGGGCGTGATCGGCATTATTTACGAAGCCCGCCCGAATGTCACAGTCGATGCCGCTGGCCTATGCATTAAAAGCGGTAACGCCTGCATCTTGCGTGGCGGCTCGGAAGCCTTGCATTGCAATTTGGTGCTGGCCAAAATCGTGCAACAGGGCTTGCAAATCGCTGGCTTACCTTCCGATGCGGTACAAGTGATTGAAACGGCAGACCGCGCCGCCGTCGGCGCTTTAATCACCATGCCGGAATACGTCGATGTGATCGTGCCACGCGGCGGCAAGGGCTTGATTGAACGCCTGATCCGCGAATCCACGGTGCCCATGATCAAGCATCTGGATGGGATTTGCCATGTCTATATCGACGACCAGGCCGATATCGAAAAAGCCCTGGCCATTGCCTACAATGCCAAATGCCACCGTTACGGCACCTGCAATACCATGGAAACCCTGCTGGTTGCGCATGATATCGCCCCGAAAGTGTTGCCCGCCCTGGCCAAACTGTATGCCACGCAAAAAGTTGAATTACGCTGCGACCCCTTCGCCGCCACTATTTTGCAGCACTACCCGCATCTGGTTCTGGCCACCGAACAAGACTGGGCTACCGAATACCTGGCCCCGATTTTATCGATCAAGGTGGTGCCGGATATGGAGCAAGCGATTAACCATATCAATACCTGGTCTTCGCACCACACCGATACCATTGTCACGGAAAACTATAGCCGCGCCATGCGCTTTTTGCGCGTGGTCGATTCCGCCTCGGTCATGGTCAACGCATCTACTCGCTTTGCTGATGGCTTTGAATATGGCCTGGGGGCTGAAATTGGTATTTCCAACGACAAACTGCATGCACGCGGCCCGGTTGGCCTGGAAGGCTTAACATCGTTAAAATATATCGTACTTGGCAACGGCGAAGTGCGACAATAAGCAACCACAAGCAACTACAAGCAACTACAAACAACCACAAGCCGCGCCAAAATGGGGGGAAGCATGCTCTGGATTAAAGCACTACATATTGTCTTCATCGCTTCATGGTTCGCGGGTTTGTTTTATTTACCGCGCATCTTCGTCAATTTGGCGATGGAAGACAAGCCCATCGTCATCGAGCGCTTATTGTTGATGGCGCGCAAGCTCTATCGCTTTACCACCCTGCTTTCCATGCCCGCCGTGGCCCTGGGTGTCTGGCTGGTGTTTGGCTATGGCCTGGGCGCGGGTGACGCTGACCACAGGATTGCATGGTGGATGTGGGCCAAACTGTTCATCGTCGCCCTGACCTTGATTTACCATGTTCGTTGCGGCAAATTGCTCAAACAATTTGAACGGGGTGAATGCAAGCTAAGCCATCGCTGGTTTCGCTGGTGGAATGAAATCCCGGTATTTTTATTACTCGGCGCAGTGATTTTGGTGGTGGTGCGGCCGTTTTAATACCATCTTCGCGCATGCAACTGCTGCTAGCGCGATGCTTCTTATCGAAAAAAGGTTCCCGATGTCTTATTCTTATTTTTGCCCCTGCCCACGAGGCATGGAAGCCGCGCTGGCCGAAGAAATGGGCGAAATCGCCCAAAGCAGCCGCACCCTCAAAGTGCATAACCAAGTACCGGGCGGCGTCCATTGCTCGGGCGATTTGATTGATGCGTATCGACTCAATCTCCACTCCCGTATCGCCTCGCGGGTTTTATTGCGTCTGACTCACAAATCATATAAAAATGAAAATGATATCTATGATTTAACTTTGGAACAGCCTTTTGAAGATTGGTTTACCCCCGAACATACGATACGGGTTGATCTGACTGCCATCAAATCACCGCTAAAAAGTCTCGAATTTACGACACTCAAGATAAAAGATGCGGTCTGTGATCGCTTCCGTGATTTGGTGCAACGCCGCCCCTCGGTCAACACACAAAGCCCGGATATTCGCATCGCCGGCTTTTTGGATGCGCACAATTACAC